>CABVDH010000019.1 GCA_902497065.1 uncultured Collinsella sp.
CGACAGCGTCCCCGTCTCCCCCGCCGCAGCCACACGCTGCGTCCAAGCCGGCATGGCGGCTTGTTCGGTCTGCAAGGCAGGCTCGTTCTGTGCAATCTGCTCATGCTGCATCAGCGACAACTCGCCGCACCCGGCAAAGCCCTCAACTTCGTCGAGTTCATCCGCCAGATTCACGCCGTGCACGTATCCCATATCTACAGCCGGGGAGTCGCCAGCATGCTGTGCCGGCCCTCCAGCGTCATCGTATACAAGGGGGTTCCGGGGGCGCCGACCATGCTCGGCTTCCGCTTTTCCATAATCATCAACACGCGGGCCTCTTGTAGCGCGAGGCGCCCCGGGTTCCCTATCAACAAAAGCATCGGGCTCAATCGTCATGCGCCGATCGGAATCAACCGCTCCCTCGCCCGCGCGCCCGTTGCCGCATATACTGTGCGCAGCGATGACCTCGGTCGCCCCCGCGCGAAACAGTCCCTCGATATCCGACGGATCGAGCACTTCTATCAACACGACCACGCGACTCACGCGGCCTTCGGCCGTCAGGCGCGCAACAGTCTTGCGCACATCTTCGATATCAAACAGAGACGCCGCGATGATGGCAGCCCCGCGGCGCGACGGAAACGCCCGCGCCATGGAAACCAGCCCGTCCAGGTCACCCACGCGAAGCACCTGTGCACCCGCATCACGGCCCTCGACTTCCCGCTGCAACAGCCCGTAATCGCCGCACGCGCAGCACGCAAGCCAGATCGCCTTCATCACTCGTCGCCTCCGCTCTTTTTGCCGCGCGCCGTGGCGGGAATCGTCAAGCTGACCGTTCCCTTGCCCGAGGCTCCCAGCAGTTCCTTGACGTCTTCGGGGTCAGCCGCCAGCGTCACCCATTCGATCTTGCCCTCGCGCGTGGCACCGGAATTCTCACTGGTATCGATCACGTGCGCGCCGCACAGTCGATCGGTTACGCCATCTTTTTGCACGTACACGTCCACATAGCTGCCCACGCCCGTGGCACCGCCGACCGAGTGCTCGGCATCGACCGCCACCGAAACGGCGACCTTGCCCTTAGGCACCTCGAGCTTGTGGCTCTCGGCCTTGGTGTAGACATTGCAGATCACGGCGTTTTTGGGAATACGCGAAGTCGTCACGTCGCCGCGCACCTGGCGCAGCTCGGTCGCCGCGTCACGCGGCAGCAGACTCGTCAGCCATTCCTGGGTTATGACATTGGTCTCATCGAGGGTCTCGCCCACATCGATATCGCGCGCCGCGACGCATACCTCGACGCGATCGCCACCGTACTTGGCCAAGGTCTCAGCCTGGACCTGTTCGGCTTGCGAGCGGATCGACGAGCCGTAAACCATGCAGAGCAGAGCAGCGAGCACGCCCGCGACCAGACTGATGGCGATGCGCTTGCTCTTGTTCACGGCCGCTCCTCTCATGGCAGTGCCGGGCGAATGCCCGTACCACCATTGTCTGGGCGGTCAGAGCGCAAAGCGGCGCAATCGCGATCTTGGTTTTCGATGTCAAACCAATCGCTGACCAAAAGCTGACCAGCCCGTCAAGCTCGTGGCAAGGTTTTGGCCAGCGCGTCAGCAAACTGCATGTTTCGAGGCTTTTCCGCAGCAAAAAAGCCGTCTCCCGAACAGTTGGGAGACGGCTGTCATAGGAAAAATCAATTACAGATGGACATCGGGATCGAGCATTTGAGCACTCACGCGCATGGATGACGCCAGGTTTTGGAACGTTTCCAAACGCAGACTGTCGATCTGCCCGGCGTCCTCGGCCTCGCGAACGGCACAACCCGGCTCATGGGTATGCGTGCAATCGCCAAACCGGCACGCGCGCGATGCCTCGACAATCTCGGGGAAGGCGCGCGCCAGACCCCGCTCGTGACCCACGAGCGGTAGGCTGCGCAGGCCCGGGGCATCGGCGATCACGCCGGCGTCGCCCGGCAGCGCCACCATCACACGCGCGACGGTAGTGTGACGGCCCTGGTCGTCGCGTTTGCGCACACCGCCAGTCGCCAACGTATCGTGGCCCAGCAGTGCATTGAGCAGCGTCGACTTGCCGGCACCCGACTCGCCCAGAATCATGGCGCAGCTCCCGGCGGGCACGCAGGCACGGACCTCGTCCAGGCCGCGGCCCTCGGCAGAGGACGTCACGATCACGCGCACGTCCGGGCCCACCAGGCGGCGCACGCGGTCCAGATCGCGCTCGAGCTCCTCGGCATCGCAGCGGTCAGCTTTGGTGAGTACCACCACCGGCTCGGCATCGCAGTCGAGTGCCAACACCAGCGAGCGCGCCACGCGGTCGAGCAGCACCTCACCGGCACCGAGCGCCTGCACGATTAGCACGCAATCCACGTTGGAGCAGAGCACCTGACGCTCTCCGCGGGCACGGCCGCGCCAACGCTCAAAGCTCGTACGGCGCGGCAGCACGCACTCAATCACGCCCATATCGTGCCCGGGAGCGCGGCGCACCGCCACACGGTCGCCCACGGCAGGCAGCAGGACCTCGTCCTCGCCGCGCGACTTGGCAAACCCCACGGCATGCTCGGCACGAAACGCGTCATCGGCAGTTACCACCAGCGGAAACCCGCGGTCCAGGCGCACCACGGCACCAAGCTGCATCTGCTCGGGCTCCTCGGCCTGTGCGCAAAAGTCGTCAAATGCAGCCCGCTGAGCCGCATCGACCGGCAGGCCATCGAACGCCGGAACATCCTGCAGCGCATCAAGCCCCGGCACGCTTGCCAGCAGCTCCTCAGCAGACGCAGGGGCTTCGGTCGCAAGCTTCCGACGACGATCGCGCTTAGCCCGCGCCCCCGTCGTCTTTTTCTTCGCCTTAGCCTTAGCCTTAGCCACAAACGCCTCCCAGCACAAAACCACACAACTGAGCAGGTATTTTAAATCAAAAAGAGCTGGCCGGGCAAAGCCCGACCAGCTCACACACTTTCCCTCAGCCCTTTATCATCCGCACGGGAGAAAAGCCAGCAAGGATACCGCAGGGCCCGCCCGCCGGGAGGGGTTTCCTAAGGGCACATCCCGCAGCCGCAAAGCGGCGAGGACGTGCCCGTGGAAACCCCGCAGGCGGGCGGGCCCGGACGAGAGCATTACTCTTTCTCCACCGCGCGCATGATCGCCTTGTAGATCTCCATAAGCGGGATGATCAGGAAGGCCAGACCCAGCGCGGCAAGAACGCCCTTGAGCTCAAGCGTCACGGGGCCAAAGAACATCTCGGCAAGCGTCGGCTGCACGGTCACGATCACCGTCAGCACCAGTGCCAGCGCGGCGGAAGCCCACAGCCACTTGTTCTGCTTCTTCATGGTGAACAGCGACGCACGACGGCTGCGCATATTGAAGCAGTGGAAAATCTCGACCATGTTGAGCGTGATGAACGCCATCATCACGCCTTCCTCGTCGGCATTGCCGGCGATCATATCGGCGATGTGGATGTAGCCCATGTCAAAGTACACGCCCACAAAGAAGCTCGCCAGCACCAGCACGGTGATGATCAGACCCTGGACCACGCAGTCCAGGCCCATGTGACCGGCAAAGACACCGTCCTTGGCGTTGCGCGGCTTGCGCTTCATGATGTCACCCTCGGCGTCCTCCATGCCCAGCGCGAGCGCGGGGAAGCAGTCGGTGACCAGGTTCACCCACAGCAGCTGCACCGGCTGGAAGATGGTAAAGCCGATGAGCGTGGCGATAAACACCGAGAACACCTCAGCAAGGTTGGCCGAAAGCAGGAACTGGATGACCTTGCGGATGTTGTCGTAGATGCGACGGCCCTCTTCGCAGGCACCGATGATGGTGGCGAAGTTGTCGTCGGCAAGCACCATGTCGGCAACGTTCTTGGTGACGTCGGTGCCGGTGATGCCCATACCGACGCCGATGTCGGCGCGCTTGATGGACGGGGCGTCGTTGACGCCGTCGCCGGTCATGGCGACGATCTGGTCGCGCGACTTCCAGGCCTCGACGATGCGCGTCTTGTGCTCGGGCTGGACGCGGGCGTACACGCCGTAGTCCTCGATGTGCGCGTCGAGCTCCTCGTCGCTCATGCGGTCGAGGTCGGCACCGGTAATGGCCTGGCTGCGATCGGCGACGATGCCAAGCTGCTTGGCGATGGCCACGGCGGTGTCGATGTGGTCGCCCGTGATCATGACGGTGCGGATACCGGCGTCGTGCGCCTCGCGGATGGCGTCGGCGACCTCGGGGCGGACCGGGTCAATCATGCCGGACAGGCCGCAGAAGACCAGGTCGTGCTCGAGCGCAGCGGGGCTGCAGTCGGCCGGGACCTCGGTGTAGGTGCGGCTTGCCAGCGCCAGCACGCGCAGGGCCTCGTCGGCCATGGCCTTGTTGGCGGCCACGAGCTCGGCGCGACGCTCCTCGGTCAGCGGAACGACCCTGTCGCCGTCGTAGATATGGGTGCACAGGCCGATCACCACGTCGGGCGCGCCCTTGGTGTACTGCTCATACTCGCCGTCCAGGGTCTCGACGACCACGGACATCATCTTGCGGCCCGAGTCGAACGGGGCCTCGCCCACGCGCGGGTGCTCGGCAGTCAGGCCAGTAAGACCAGCTTTGCCGGCATCGTTGACGAGCGCGCACTCAGTCGGCTCGCCCACGGCCTCGCCCAGGTCCTCGTCCCACTGGGCATCGGAACACAGCGCCATTCCGGCCAGGAACTTCTCCTTAGGCGCAGCGAGCTCGTGCTTGACGACGGTCATCTTGTTTTGGGTAAGGGTACCGGTCTTGTCGGAGCAGATGGTCTGCGTGCAGCCGAGCGTCTCGACAGCAGAGAGCTTGCGGATGATTGCCTGGCGCTTGGCCATCTTGGTCACGCCAAGCGACAGCACGATGGTCACGACGGCGACCAGGCCCTCGGGGATGGCAGCGACGGCGAGCGAGACGGCAACCATAAAGGTGTCGAGCAGGGCGGTCGGGTCGGTAAGAACGTTGCCCACGCCGTGGCGGATGATATCAACGCCAAAGATGACGACGCAGATGACGATAACCATGATGGTGAGGATGCGGCTGAGCTCGGCAAGCTTCACCTGCAGCGGCGTGAGCTCTTCCTTGGCCTCGGCCAGGGCGCCGGCGATCTTACCCATCTCGGTGTTCATGCCGGTACCGACTACGACGGCGCGGCCACGGCCGTACACCACGGTGGAGCCCATGTAGCACATGTTCTTGCGGTCGCCGAGCGGCACGTCGTCGGTGCCGGCGGCGAGCTCGATCACGTTGGCATGCTTCTCGACGGGCACGGACTCGCCGGTAAGAGCGGCCTCCTCGATCTTCATCGTGGCGCTCTCGAGCACGCGGCAGTCGGCCGGGACGGAGTCGCCCGCCTCGAGCATGATCACGTCACCGGGCACGAGCTCGGCGCTCGGCAGGTGCACGAGCTTGCCATCGCGCAGCACCTTGGACTGCGCCGCGCTCATCTCCTGCAGGGCCTCGAGAGCCTCCTCGCTTTTAGCTTCCTGGACCACGCCCAGCACCGAGTTGACGATAACGACGAACATGATGATGGCAACATCGGCAAAGTCCGCCTCGCCCTTGACCATGCCCGTGAGCGCGCTGATGACGGCGGCAACGATCAGCATGATGACCATGGGGTCGGCCATCTGCTCAAAGAAGCGCTTCCACAACGGCGTCTTCTCGGCTTCCTCGAGCTTGTTAGGGCCTGTCTTGGCGAGGCGCGACGACGCCTCGTCGTTGCTCAGGCCGAGGTTCTCATCGACACCTTGGTCGCTGAGTACCTCCGCCGCGGCGGACAGGTATTCCTTTTGCATATAGAGTCCCCTCCTGGGATTCGGGCCACTCAGCAGATTGATGCCCGATCATAATTCCCAGGAGAAGGGCAAGGGCTCATCAAGGCTGCCGTGCTGAGCGGCAGTTGATAGTGGGGCTATGGTACCCCAAAGCGGCGCGTCTAGCCAAAACATTCCAATTGGAAACACGGCTCGAGTGCAACGATGCAGACCGTGTGATGCTCAACATTGATAAAACGTTTTTTCTTCGGCGCATCGTCAAACTGAAATATCGCCCAGATAGCAGCGGTCAGAACGGTTGATAAAGTTTTTTCATATACCGTTTTTACCGCAAAAAATGAACTTCTAATTCGGCATACGGTCGATTTTTGAGGGTATTCGGTCGTCATTTCGTTATAATCATCTCAGTTTTATTTCTTATGGTTTATCTATCAGCGCAAGACGATGTCAGATGGAGGTCTGAATGTACAAGCGCACCAAGATTGTATGCACCATGGGTCCCGCCTGCGATAGCGACGAGACCATCCGCGAGATGATCAAGGCGGGCATGAACGTCGCCCGTTTTAACTTCTCGCACGGATCCTACGACGAGCACCACGGTCGCATCGAGCGCGTCCGTCGTATTTCCAAGGAGCTCGGTCTGCCCGTCGGCATCCTGCTCGACACCAAGGGCCCCGAGGTCCGCACCGGCCTTCTGGTCGATGGCAAGAAGGTTGCCGTCAAGACCGGCGATAAGATCGTCGTCACCGCCCAGCCCACGTCCGAGGATTTCCACGGCACCGCTGAGCACATCTCCCTCGACTACCTGGCTCTGCCCTCCGAGGTCGAGAAGGGCTCCCTTATCCTGATCGATGACGGCCTGGTCGCCCTCGAGGTCGAGTCCGTCGACGGCCAGGACATGACCTGCGTCGTCAAGAATGACGGCCTGATCGGCGAGCGCAAGGGCGTTAACATGCCCAACGTCAACATTTCGCTGCCCGCCATCACCGAGCGCGATCGTCAGGACATCCTCTTTGGCCTGACCGAGAACATCGACTACATCGCCGCTTCCTTCATCCGTGACGGCGAGTCCGTCCGCGGCATCCGCGAGCTTTGCCGCGAGAACGGCGGCGAGCACGTGACGATCTTCCCGAAGATCGAATGCGCCCTGGGCGTCGAGAACTTCGACGAGATCCTCGAGGCTTCCGACGGCATCATGGTCGCCCGTGGCGACCTGGGCATCGAGATCAAGCCCGAGCTCGTTCCGCACATCCAGAAGGAGATCATCGCTAAGTGCAACGCGGCCTACAAGCCCGTTATCACCGCTACGCAGATGCTCGACTCCATGCAGCAGAACCCGCGCCCGACGCGCGCCGAGGTTGCCGACGTTGCTAACGCCATTTACGACGGCACCGACGCCGTTATGCTCTCTGGCGAGTCCGCTGCCGGTAAGTACCCGGTCGAGGCCGTCAAGATGCAGGCCAGCATTGCTCTCGAGACCGAGAAGTACCTCCCGGCCCACGCTCCGCTCGAGGTTCCGGCCGACGCTCATGGCACCCGCGTCGTCAACAACGTTGTGGGTATGTCCGCTGTGAACATGGCCACCACCGTTGGCGCCAAGTGCATCACCGTGCCGACGACCACCGGTCGTACCGCTCGCCTGATTTCGCACTTCCGTCCCAACATGCCGATCTGCGCGTTCTCCCGCCACGAGTGGGCCGTCCAGCAGATGATCATGTACTGGGGCGTTATCCCGCATCAGGCCGAGATTACTCAGGGCACCGTCAACGGCACGATCGTCAAGGCGATCGAGACCGCTAAGGAGCTCGGCTACGTCGAGGCCGGCGATCTGACCGTCGCTACCGCCGGCGATCCCCGCATGAGCGTCCAGCTCGAGGATAAGGTCTCCTCGACCAACGTCGCTTACGTCGCTCAGGTGCGCTAAATCGCACTTGCAAGCAAATTTGCATTGCAAAGGGCCCGGAAGGCATTGCCTTCCGGGCCCTTTTTCTGTGCACCGATGCCTACCGCACGGCATGGCACGCACCCATTTCATTACCAAAAGCGCGAAATCCGCCCTCCGAGGCCCAAAAAATAAAGCCCCAAGCGCTAAAAGTGTTCGCCCGGTGGCAAACCCACACCTTAACCGACGCTGCAAAATCGTTTTAGCAAGAACCAGATCAACCGCGTTTTCGGAAGTGCGGGGAAAAATTGCTTACCCCCGAGCATAAGTCCTTTTATTTCAACAAAACCCCTGATAAAGTTGGCTTATATACCGCTTGTGCCTGACCTATTTGTCTTTTTCACCGCACTTCCGAAACGGATAGCTTTTCTAGCCCAAACAACGCTCAAACGATCGGATCGCTATGTCATTTCTTGCCTGCGGACCCACAGCTTTTCAGTACTATCGCATCCCGCCCCAAATACTGGGACTCTATCCGGCAATCCTGCCGCCCGACCATGACCATCGCTTGGTGCATTACTCAAAACAACCGGTATTTAAAGACTTGCTCGGCACACCAGTTTGGAGATCCGTGAGTGAAAGGAAACAGCGCGCGAACGGAAAGCTATTTCATAGCCGTCTGCTAACCCAAGAGCCGCCTCCTGGGTCGTTTAGACAGACTGAACATGGATTTGATGTCACTTTACCGGAGTTCACGCTGTTCAGCCTTGCCACGCAGGTCTCACGCAACCAGTTACTCATGGCGTGCTACGAGATGTGCGGCTCCTTTGCAGTGTTTAAGCCCTGCGAGCGAACGCAACAACAACTCGATGAAGCTATTTCGCTTAAGTTCATTCCACCCAACTGCGGCTGGGAGCGAGTTAACGACACCAAGGGCAATGACACCAACTTGTGGAAGCGCACGCCGCTTCTTACCGCAACGGATATCGCCGCGTTCGCCAAGCAAGCCGCAGGCCTGCGCGGCGTCAAACAACTGCGCTGGGCGGCCGAGCACATGACGGGGCAGGCCGCCTCGCCCTTCGAAGTACAGACCTCCTTGCTTATCTCGCTCCCCCGCGACGAGGGCGGCCAGGGCATCGAGATCGCCAACAACGCGCGCATCCCGCTCAGTGAAGCCGCACGTTCGCTGTATGACAAAACCTGCTGCTACGCCGATATCCTCATCGAAAGCGCCACCGACAGCATGGGCGTCATTCTGGAATGCCAAGGCTGCTCTGCCCACGACAGCGAAGCCGCGAGCCTCTCCGATGCCGAGCGCGCCACCGCACTCACAAGCATGGGCTACGACGTCATCCAAATTACCTATGACCAGATCAAGGAGAAGAAGAGCTTCGACCACATAGCCGAGCTCATCCATAAAAAGGCCGGGCTTCCCCACATCCCAAAGACCAAACAGGAGCGCATTGCCGAAGATACCTTACGGCAAGAGCTACTTGTCGATTGGGTTGAGCTATTCACTGCCGGGCCGGCCAGCTAGCAGCTAGCAATCAGGGGCAGCGCAGGCACATCGGGCGATTCGACACGGGCGGCAAAACCCGCCTCGGTCAGCTCGATGACCTCGGTAAACGTTGCGTCGAAGAATTCCTCGGTTAGCAGGCGGTATGGCGGATGGTCGGGATCGCCGGGGTTTTCGCGTACAATCTCGTGCATGACGCCGATGGTCTTGAGCACATACTCCTTATGGATGGGATACTGCCCAAAACGCGTCGCCGCAGTATACAGGCGATCGGTCGCGCGCGGAATCGAAACAATGCCGAGCGTCTTGCCGAACCAGTCAAAGTCGCCTTGCTTTTTAATGCGGAACTCCTCGCACGGCTTGCCGCCGTGCGCCTCCAGGTACTGATTCACGCGCGTATTCCATACGGTATCGGCCACCAGATGCGACCAGACACCCAGTGTCAAATCGAGCAACGACTGCGCCACATCTTCGGACGCAAGCGAGAACTCACGAGCGCCGGGACCGACAACCGGCTCAGCATCCCAGTAGCGCTGGGGATAGTGCACGCGATTCAGTCGCTCGCGCTCCTCGATAATCGAGGTCGCCGCGGCTGGCGCACCGGTGGGCGAACTTTTAAGCAACGGTGCCACATAGGTATCCCAGAACTCGTGCTCACGCGGCTTAGGGATAGGCTCGGGCTTGGCAAAGTGCGTAATGCGGTACGGGATGGGATCGGCGATGCCAGGGACCATATAGCCCACGAAAATATCCGGAACCACGCAGCCAAACAAAAAGGCATTGCGGTCGCGCACGCTCTTGGCAAGCGCACCGGTGCGCTCCAGCAAACGCTCCGTTTGAGCGATATGAATGTTCCAGCTTGGCATAGCCACCCCCATAAAAAACCTGGATAACTATACCATCACGGCAAAGCCGCGCGGGCGGCTACGCACGCTCTACGCAGCAACTATTCCGCAGCGCCGCTCTCGGTTCCATACGACGACACCGGCGCCTCGACCACATGGTGATATCGATCGATATAGATGGCGCGGGCACCCAGGCGCCGCACCAAATCCTGATGATGTGTGCTCATCAAGACCGTCTTACCCGCCGCGACGTAGGCCAGCAAGAAGTTGACCACGATGTCGCATGAATCCTCGTCGAGCCCATTGGTAGGCTCGTCAAGGACCAAGATATCCGGGTTCATCGACACCACCGCAGCCAGCACAACGCGCTTCTTTTGCCCGCCCGAGAGCTGATAGGGGGAGGCGTCGGCAAGGTCGGCAACCTGGAACAACCCCATGGCATCGCTCACGCGGCGCTCGAGCTCGTCTGCCGGCAGCCCCATCTGCGCGGGACCAAAAGCAACTTCCTCGCCCACCGTGGCGCAGAACAGCTGGGCATCGGCGTTTTGGAACACGAAGCCCACGCGCTGGTGGAACTTCTGAGCAGCAGCAGAATCCTTCAGATACGCCGCATCGACCACGCGTCCGTCAAACAGGTATGCCCCTGCGTTCGCGAGTTCAAGGCCGTTAATAAGGCGCATAATCGTCGTCTTACCGCAGCCGTTGGGACCGAGCAGGGCAACGAGTTCACCACGATCGACCTGCAGCGACACACCATCGACAACCGTATGACCCGTATAGGAAAACACCACGTCGCGCAACTCAATAAGCGGCGTGTCCTCGGCGCCGCCCACACCGTTCGTGCCCGCCGCACTATTCATATCGATCGTCAAAACGTCGCCCTTCCCTATTTGCATCCCCAGCCAGAACCAGCAGCGCCTACAGCACGGCGCACAACACTGCCAGCAGCGCCACGCCGGCCGCATAGACCGCATCGCGCCAGCCAAAGCCGCTCCGCGCGGGAGCCGGATACGCGCCGGCAAAGCCGCGGCAGAGCATGGCCTCGTCCATCGCGCGGCTGCATTCCATCGCCTTGATAAAGGTCATGCCCATGATACCCGCGATCGAATCGGTACGCGAAAATCCCTCAGGCGCACGGCCAACGCTGCGCAGCATGACCGATTCGCACAGATTGTGCGCCGTGCGACCCAGCACCTCAATGTGCTTGAGCGCCATATCAAACGTAAAGATGACCTCGTCGGGTAGATGCAGCATCTTGAGCGCCGCCGACATGCGGCTCCAGGTAAGCGTCCACGAAACGCCCAGCACCAGCGACACATTAATGAAGGTCTTGAGCGCGATCTTGAGCATGGCGCCCATGGCAGACGCGCCCAGCAGCAGGGCAGGCAATGCCAGAACCACCGCAAGCCCCGTGGCGCCGAGCGCCGGTACAATGGTCGCACGCAGCCCGCGTGCGGGGCGCACCGCGACCAGCACCAGCGCGATAGCCGCCATCAACATAAGGTACAGCGGGCTCTGCGTCAGACACACGCACAGGACGCAGACGAACATCCCCACCAGGCGCACCGGAGCCGAAACGCAAGAAAGGGCGCGGTCGACCATCGACCCGCCCTCGTGCGCGCCTCCACCCAGGCGAACCCGCTCAAGCAGGCTCGCCAGGTGCAGGACGTTCTTTTGCATCACACGATGCCGAGCCCCCACGGGCTCGTAACGCTGCTCGACCGCAAGCCAGCTAGGCAGCTCGGCTATTGCCATGAGCACCGCTTTCCTTAACCGTCAGCGAGATCAGACGGAATGCGATGGTGAGCACCGCCACGCCAATCACGCCGGACAGGATATACATGGCAGCCTGACCGGCAAAGCCAAGACCCTGCTCCTCGGAATAGGCCTGCAGGTAATCACCCGTAGGCAGAGCGTCGGCAAAGGTCGGGGTATCAAGGCCGACCGAAGCCTGCAGGCTGTCGTCACCAGCCTCCTGAACGGCGGTCGCGGCGCCCTCGGCGTCCCACTCGCCCCATGCGTCACCTGTGGCAAGCAAGCCGAGCGGCGTAGCCACGACAAGCACGGCAACCAAGATGAGCGTGGGGACCAGCGAGGTCTTCTTGGCAGCAGCGCCCTCGGCAGTAAGCTGGCCATCGACGGCCTCGGGCCCGACGATAACGCTCGGCGCCGTCTTCTTAATGAAACCGTAGATGGCGGCCGTCGCCACGCCCTCGATCACGCCGGCAACCAGCATATGCGGGATCAACATGGCCGGAATAGCCACGGACAGCGGGAAGGGGCAGTACAGCGGCGCGCCCGAAGCGTTGGTAAAGAGCATCGGCTGAATACCAAACTCGATTGCTGCGCACAGGGCCGCCAGGCACAGGCCGACCCAGCCGCTTACGATGGCCGAAACCGAGGTGCCCCAGCTCTTGTCGTGCAAACGGCTGTTAAGCGCGCGGAACACGATGGCTGCGGCAAACGGCAACACGAAGGCCATGTTAAAGCAGTTAGCGCCAAAGGACAGGATGCCGCCGTCGCCAAACAGCAGCGCTTGCAGCGCCAGCGCGACCGAAACCGCGATAGCCGCGGCCTCGGGGCCCAGCAGCAGCGCGATGAGTGCGCCACCAACGGCGTGGCCAGTGGTGCCGCCGGGCAGCGGCACGTTGAACATCATAAGCAAGAAGGAAAATGCGGCGCAGATGCCCAGGAAAGCCATGTGCTCGCGATCGAGCGTGGCGCGCACCTTCTTGATACAGTGAACCCAGACGGGCACCATTGCCACCGCCATGACGGCATCGGTCTGCGGGGACAGATAATTATCTGGAATGTGCATGTACGCCTCCCGGTTATCGGCGCACGGAATTGCAACGCCGCTTAAATCACCTTGTCAGTGTTACGTAATGTCAGATTCGTAACACGCCGCGGGCTATCATAGCAAAACGGCGCACTGCCGACAAAGCAGCACGCCGTTATGTAATGCGCGTGTCATATATGCAGGCTCAACGGTGCCTCATACCGAGCATAGCGGTCACGTAGGACTCGGCGGCAGCCACCGCTGGCCTATATCCGGCGCAGGACCTAGCCGCGGACCTCGCCGTTTACGCCCTTGCACACCTTGGTAACGATCTTCTGGTGCGCCTTTTCGACCTCTTCGCTGGTAAGCGTGTGGTCGTCGGAGCGATACGTAAGCGCAAAGGCCATGGACTTCTTGCCCGCTCCGATGCGGATGGGATCGCGGTAGACGTCGAACAGACGCACATCCTCGAGCAGCTTGCCTCCGGCGCTGGTAATACGGCGCTCAAGATCCTCGCAGGTCACAGTGTTGTCGACCACGATAGCAAGGTCGTGCTCAACGGCCGGGTACTGCGAGAACTCACGGTAGTTCTCCTGGTTGCGGGCGCCCTTGATCAGCTTGTCCAGGTCGAGCTCAAAGGCAACGACAACCTCGTCAATGCCCATAGCCTCGCGCGCCTCGGGGTGAATCTCGCCAACCCAGCCCAGCACGGTACCGCCGGACAGAACCTCGGCGGCGCGACCCGGCTGCAAGAAGGCATAGCCCTCGCCCTCGACGGGACGGAAGCGAACCTTCTCGATGCGCAGCTGGGCGAGCAGCTCCTCGACGATGCCCTTGCCAAAGAAGAAGCGCAGCTTACGGTACTTCATGTTCCAGGACTGCTCGCTCCACTGGCCCGAGAGCACGCCCGCCACGGACTTGGTCTCCTTGGGCAGGCTGGCGTTCTCGCGGCCATGGAACAGGCTGCCGACCTCGTACAGGTGCACGTTGGGCGTGCCGTGGGCCTCGTTATAGGCCACAGACTGCAGCAGGCCCGGCAGCAGCGAGCGGCGCATCTCGGTCTGCTCGGCCACCAGCGGATTCATGAGCACCACGGGGCAGCCGCGGCCCTCGGTGGACATACCGATCTTCTCCAGGTCGCCCGGGGCGGCAAAGCCAAAGGTCGTGGTCTCGTTGAGGCCGCAGGCGCGCAGGATCTCGCCGACCTTGCGGGTGAGCTTCTGCTCGCGGGTCAGGCCGCCGATGTGGTTCTTGGCAGCCGGGATGGTCGCCGTCACGCGGCCCATACCCCACAGGCGCAGGACCTCCTCAATCAGATCGATCTCGCGCGGCAGGTCGGGACGGAAACTCGGCGGGGTGACCATAAAGTCCTCGCCGTCGCGCTCGACGGTGCAGCCCAGGCGGGTGAGCGAGCGCTCGATAAAGTCGGGCTCGATGTCGGCGCCGCAGATGGCGTGCACGCGGGCCAAGCGCAGCTTGATGCTATCGATGGTCTTAGGCGCGGGGAACACATCAACGTAGCCGGGAGCGACCTCGCCGCCGGCGATCTCCTCGATGAGCGCGCAGGTAACGTTGGCGACATCCACGCAACCGGTCTCATCGACCTGACGCTCAAAGCGAATGGAGGCATCGGAGATCAGCGACAGGTCGCGGCTGGTGTGCGAGGTGCGACCGGCGTTGAAGCAGGCGCTCTCGACCATCACGTCGACGGTGTCGTCCTCGATCTCGGAATCCATGCCGCCCATAACGCCGGCCAGCGCCACGGGACGCTCGCCGTCGGTGATGAGGCCCATGCCGGCGTCGAGCGTGCGCTCCTCGCCGTCGAGGGTCGTAAACTTCTCGTCCTGTTGGGCGGCGCGAACCACCACGCGACGATGGCCATCGCGCTCGGCAAAGGTGTCCAGGTCAAAGGCGTGCAGCGGCTGACCGGTGAGCATCATCACATAGTTGGTGATGTCGACGATGTTGTTGTGCGGGCGCACGCCCAGAGCGTTGAGGCGCTTGACCATCCAGTCGGGCGAGGGGCCGACCTTCACATTGCGCACGATGCGGGCGACATAGCGGTCGCACAGGCCCTCGTCGGCGATCTCGACCGAAAGCTCGTCGTCGGTCGCGCGGCCAGTCTCGGCCTTGATGGCGGGCAGCTCAACGTGGAAATCGCGGTCGAAAATGGCGCCGGTCTCGCGGGCCATGCCGATCATGGACAGGCAATCGGGACGGTTGGGCGTGATCTCGCAGTCGAGCACGGTGTCGCTCGAGCCCACGTACTCGGCAAACGGCATGCCGCAGGGCGTATCCTCGGGCAGGATCATGATGCCGGAGTGGTCGCCGCCCAGGCCGAGCTCGCGCGCAGAGCAGTTCATGCCCATGGACACGACGCCGCGAAGCTTGCTCTTCTTGATCTTGACGTCGCCGGGAAGCACAGCGCCGATCATTGCCGTGACGATGTGGTCGCCAGCCTCGAAGTTCTGCGCGCCGCAGACGATCTGCAGCGGGGCGGGGTTGCCGTCGGCGTCGAGATTCTTGTCGCCCACGTCGACCGAGCACACATACATATGGTCGCTATCGGGGTGCGGGGTCTTGGTAAGCACCTTGGCAGTCACCACGTGGTCGAAGGACTCGCCCACGGTGTCGATCGCCTCGACCTCGGTGCCGGTACGGATATATTCGTCCGAAAGGGTCTTGGGATCCTCCGGAATATCGATCATGGTCTTGAGCCAGTCGTAAGAAACGCGCATGTAGCTCTCCTAGTTCTTAATCTCCGCAAAGGAAGGATTATCAAATGAAGACGTTCGCCTTAGGGTTGTCCAGGTGCCCCAGGTTGGCGTGAAAGAGGAGCGACGCGTACTAAAGGTACGCGAGCGACGGTTTGAACGCCAAGATGGGGTGCCTGGGCAAGCCTAAAACTGGTTGAGGAAACGCATATCGCCCGTCATGAGAGTACGCAGGTCCGGCAGGTCGTAGCGCAGGGCCGCGACGCGCTCGGCGCCAATACCAAAGGCGAAGCCGGTGTACTTCTCGGGGTCGATACCGCAGTTGATCAGGACGTTGGGGTCGACCATGCCGCAGCCCAGGATCTCGATCCAGCCGCTGTGTTTGCAGAAGTTGCAGCCCTTGCCGCCGCACACATGGCAGCTCACGTCCACCTCGCAGGAAGGCTCAGTGAAGGGGAAGAAGTGCGGGCGGTAACGCGTCTTGCGGTCCTCGCCAAACATGCACTTAACAAAGTAGTCGAGCGTGCCCTTAAGATCGCCAAAGGTGATGCCCTCGTCGACGACCAGGCCCTCGATCTGGTTGAACTGCGGCAGGTGGCAGGCGTCGGCCGTGTCGGGACGATAGACGGTGCCCGGGCAGATCATGTAGATGGGCGGCTTCTGCGACTCCATGGTGTGGATCTGCACGCCCGAGGTCTGGGTGCGCAGCAGCACGTCGGACTCGCCGTGGGCGTGAGCCTCGGGGTGTGCGACGCTGCCGGGGTTGTTGTCGACCACGTAGAAGGTGTCGCGGGCCGAGCGGCTCGGGTGATCCATGGGGGCGTTGAGCGCGGTGAAGTTGTAGTAGGAGGTGTCGACCATGGGACCGGACTCGACGGTGTAGCCGATGCCGCAGAAGATGTCCTCGGCCTCCTCGATGATCTGCTTGATCAGGTGCTGGTGACCGATCTGCGGACGGATGCCCGGCAGCGTGATGTCGACGGCCTCGTGCTCGAGTGCGTGCTTGAGGGCGGCGGCCTTCATCTCGGTGGTGCGCTCGTCGAGCATGCCCTCAATCAGCTGGCGCATCTCGTTGGCGCGCTTGCCCATCATGGGACGATCCTCGGGGGCGAGCTTGCCCATCATGCGCATCAGGCCAGTGATGCGGCCCTTGCGGCCGAGCAGCTCAACGCGCGCGGCCTCGAGCTTTGCGGCGTCGTCGGCGCCTGCGACGAGCTCCTTGGCCTCTTCCTCGAGTTTGACCAGATCATCAATCAGACTCATGTCTTCCCTTTCGTCTCTCGCGCTCCCCGCTTGCCGAGGCGGCTGCCGCCGTCTGACGTTGCGAAAACGCGGCCCGGTTCGGTAACAAAAAACCGTCCTCGGGCATGTGCATTGCCCAAGGACGGTTGAATTCCGCGGTACCACCTTGTTTGACCCGGCGGATGTCTGGCCCGCCGCGCCCACTCTGCGCCCCTTATCGCGAGGCTCACGGCTTCCCTACTGGGGCTTCGCCGCCGCTGGCCGCGTGCCCGTTGAGGTCGCTGCTCGGGAGTGAACGCTTGGCCCTTGCCACCGCAGGAAGGCTTGCAGCCCATGACCTTCCCTCTCTTGCCGGCGACGCGACGGGCAAAACCCTCTCCGTCAACGCATTGGGCTATAGGATACCACATTGTGTGGGCGTATCGCCGTGTTCCGTTTTGTTCGTGCTGGGTACAAGGCAGGTAGCTGTGCAAACTGGCCGCGCGCCCACCCGTGGCGCTCGGCTCGCGAGATCAAGGATATGGTATGGGAAAGAATCACGATAAGAAGGCCAAGGCCGCTGTGGCCAAGGACGTCAAGGCGGGCAAGGCCGTCAAGAAGCTCCGCAAGCTCGAGGGCAAGCTGTGGACCCGCGAGTACCTGCTCAAGATTGCCGAGTTTGACGGCGCGACGATTGCCCCCGCCAACGGCGCCGCAGCGCGCGCCGACGCCATGGGCACCCTTGCCGGCGAGCACCACAAGCTCCTGACCAGTGAAAAGTCTGTCGAACTTGTGCGCTCACTAGCACGCGAGACCGTCGTCGGCGGCAAGATCGACGACCCGCAGTTGCTCGACGAGATCCGCGTGCTCGGCCGCGACCAGCGCGAAGCGAGCGTCATTCCCACCGAGGAAGCCGAGGCCTGGACCAGGCTCACCTGCGAGGCCGATGCCGTGTGGCACAAGGCCAAGACGGCCAATGACTGGGCGAGCTTTGAGCCCTATGTAGATAGAATCGTCGGCCAGCTTAAGCATCAGGCCGAGCTCATGGACCCCAAGCGCGACCCATACGATGTTTGGCTCGACCAGTACGAGCGCGGCCTTTCCACCGAGAGCTTCGACGCGTTTTGCGACGAGGTCAAGGCCACGGTCGTGCCGCTCGTGCACGCCATCGGCGAGCGCGGCCAGCAGCCCGCTGCAGACTTTTTGCACGCGCATGTGCCCGAGGCCGCCCAGCGTGCCATGAGCTTCGACCTGATGAAGCTCGTCGGCCTGGACCTGGACGACACCACGCTTGCCTTTACCGAGCACCCGTTTAGCGAGGGCTTTGCCGTGGGCGACGCGCGCATCGCCACACACATCTACGAGGACGACTGTATCTCCAACGTCTACAGCATCATCCACGAGGCGGGGCACACCATGTACGAGCTGGGCGTCAATCCTGCCTATGCGCGCACCTGCCTGGAGGGCGGCACTTCCATGGGCATCCACGAGAGCCAGAGCCGCTTCTTTGAGAACACCGTTGGCCGCAGCCGTGCTTTTATGGGCCCGCTGCTCGAGGTGCTGCGCCGCCACGCACCCGAGGTCTACGGCAACGTAGACGAGGACACGCTCTACCACGCCGTGAACATCGCACGGCCGTCGTTGATCCGCACCGAGGCGGACGAGCTCACCTACCCGCTGCATATTATGGTGCGCTACCAGATCGAGCGTATGCTGTTTACCGGCGAGGCCACGGCCAAGGATATCCCCGCGCTTTGGAATCGTTTTATGGACGAGTATCTGGGCATTCCCGTTCCCGACGACACACACGGCTGCCTGCAGGATACGCACTGGAGTGGTGGCTCGTTTGGCTACTTCCCCACCTATGCGCTGGGCAGCGCTTACGACGCCATGTTTGTGCCGGCCATGTGCCGCGACGGTGTCGACCTCAACGGCGCCTGTGCGAGCGGCGATCTGACACCGGTCCGTGCCTGGCTGGGCGAACACATTTGGCAGTGGGGTCGCGCCAAGGACGCGCCGGAGCTCATCAAGGGCGCGTGCGGCATGGCGTTCGATGCCCGCTACTACTGCAGCTACCTCCAGGACAAGTTCACCACGCTGTACCAGCTGTAAAATCAGAGCAGCACCCCGAGGGGCCGTGTGCAAAAAAGGGCAAGTATGAGTACTGTTGCCATGCTTGCAACATTTATTCTGGGCTAAAAAAAGGTCCTAAGTGAGATTTATTCTTACTAGGACCTCTTTTATTGGACATATGAGGAGATATGCAAGTCGGAATGGTGTTCAAATGGCGCCAACATGAGCTTTGAAGGCAAGTATTGCTGTTACTAAATTTGTGACAGTACTCATATTTGCCATTTTTTGCACACAGCCTATTAATAACCCCCTGCCAAACGGTCCCGAAGGCCCTTAGAGGGCTTCCAGTGCGTTGGCGATGCGCTTCATGGCGGCGTCGGCAGCTGCCTGGTCGGGGGCTTCGGCCAAAACGCGAATCACCGACTCGGTTCCGCTCTTGCGCACCAGCACGCGGCCCTCGCCCGCCAGCGACGCCTCGGCCTCGGCAATGGCGGCCTGCACGCCCATGTTACCCAGCGCGACGTCCTTGTCGGCCACGCGCACGGCAACCTGCGCTTGCGGCAACAGCTTGCACGGAGCCGTGAGCTGCGAGAGCGTCTCGCGCTCGGCACGAATCACTTCCATCACGCGCAGCGAGGTCATAATGCCGTCGCCCGTGCGCTCGATATCGCCAAAGATCGTGTGGCCCGTCTGCTCGCCGCCCAGGCTGTAGCCGCCCTCGCGCATCTTGGCATACACATGACGGTCGCCCACGCCGCTGGTCACGGCACTCAGACCGGCAAGCTCCAACGACTTGATCAGGCCAAAGTTACTGGCGATCGTCGGCACCACGGTACCGCCCGAAAGGCGACCGTGCTTGTTCAGGTACACACCGCACACGTACAGGATCTGGTCGCCATCGACCACGCGGCCGCGCTCGTCCACGGCCAGGCAGCGGTCGGCATCGCCGTCATAGGCAAAGCCCACGTCCAGGCCCTGCTCCACCACATGGCGCTGTAGACGCTCCATATGCGTGGAGCCACAGTCGACGTTGATGTTAAAGCCATCGGGAGCGGCGTTGATCACGCGCACATCGGCGCCCAGCGCGTCGAACACCGGCTTGGCCACCGAGGACGCCGAGCCGTTGGCGCAGTCGAGACCGATCTTGACGCCCTGCAGCGAAAAGTTCGCGCTGGCAATGAGCGAGGCAAATATAGCGGTTGCGACCCTGCATGTAGTCAACCGTGGCGCCAATGTGGTTGCCCGTTGCCAGCGGCACCTCGCTCTTGCCATCGATGTAATCCTCGATGAGCTCAAGCACGTCCTCGTCCATCTTAAAGCCGTCGCTGTTGACGAGCTTAATGCCGTTATCGCAAAACGGGTTGTGGCTCGCACTGATCATGATGCCGCAATCGAAGCAGCCCTCCACGGTCTGATGCGCCACGCCCGGAGTGGGGATCACGTGCAGCATGTAGGCGTCCGCGCCGCTCGCGACCAAGCCGCTCACCAGCGCCGCCTCGAACATATAGCTCGAGCGACGCGTGTCCTTGCCCACGATCACGCGCGCCTTGGCCCCGCGGTTGGCGCCGTAATACCAGCCCACAAAGCGGCCGATCTTGTACGCGTGCTCTACCGTCAGCCCAACGTTGGCCTCGCCGCGAAAGCCGTCGGTGCCAAAGTACTTCATATCTTACTTATCCTATTCGAACGTTTGAGCGGTTGGCGTGGTACGAACCTTAAGCTCTTTGTGCCCAGAGTCCTTCGAAGTCGTGACCGTGTACTCGACCTTTATGTCTTGTCCAAGAAGCATGTGGACACCGCCCCATGCAACCTTCAAGCCATCGTGCGTCGCTTCGTTCATCTCGATAGAACCGGAGCCCGAAGTCTTAATGTCCGAAATGCTGCCTCCCGCAGGAGCATAGAGATAAAGCCTCAGCACCTCATCATCAATATCCTGGCTAATGCCGTTATGGCCCTGGAAATAACCAGGCATCTCGGCCTTCTCCTGAGGGGTCATCGTGTTCTTGAGCGAGGTGGTCACTCGATACGTCGTCGAGCCATCGGCATTTTCAACCGAAGAATCGATGGTGACTCGCTTATCGAGGAACCAATCCATCTTTGAATAGCTGTAGTTGTTCACATAGACGCCCAAGATCGGAGCCTCCGACGTATCGGTTTGGAGAGCGCCCGATATTCCAAGAGCCTTCGCGGCCTTTTCCTCGTCATCATTTCTCGAATACATGAGGATGCGACCCTCGGAAGCACCCTTTTCGATGGCGGCAGCAATCTTAGTAATATCGCTGGAGCCCAGTTCGTCCACGATCTTGTTAAAAGCTGATCCGGCAACCGCCGCAAAAATGGCGTCCTGTTCCTCTACCGGGTAATTCCAATAAATATCGTGCAGCAGCACCTTTGCGGCGTTACTTCCATCAACGACGGTGCCGTCAGGAAGCTGTGTGCCGCCTACAACGCCGAGCATATACTGCAAAAATACCGGATCGACTGCAAATACGCCGTCGATGTCATCTCCGACAATGGCCTTCTGCATATCGCTGGCAAGCTGAGCCGCACGCGGATAATCAGGCGTCATCGTAACGTCGCCCATCGTGTATCCGAGCGTGTTGAATCCGGTCAGGCCCCATCCGGTCGTGAACAAGTTTGCCTCTTCATCGGTGATGGGAAGCGGGCTCAAAGGCTCTTTCATCATGTCGACTTTGACAAAATCGCCCAGTTCGAGCTTACCGTCAGTCACCGACATCACGCCGCGAGAACCGGGGAAACCGCCGCAGGCGCGGATCTCGACATTGCTCATCGCGAGCACAAGGTAATGACGCGTCTGGCCGTTGGCGCCGAGCATCTGGGGAAGGACGGGGGCGACCTTCTCCGCTGCGTCAACCGCACCGTTGAGGGTGGCAAAGCCGTCCTTGGCCTTATCGACCAGCTCGGTCACCTGAGAAATATGAGTATCGCCAATGCCCTGGATCTTCTCGTTGGCGCTCTTGAACACCTTCGAGCTGCTGGAAAGCGAATCGGCGACCGCCTGTAGCGCGGACACGTTAATCATGCCGTCCTGGAACAGCTTGCCGGGCGTGGCCTGCGAGAGGTTATCGGCCATGGGAACCAGCGCGCTGCTCGAGACATCGGACAGGGCATCAATCATGGTGCGGGCTGCGTTGATGTCGCTGCCATACACCGGGATAAACGAAGCCGCCGTCCACAGCGGGCTCGAGGTCTCCGCCTTCATGCTGTTGCAGAGCTCATCGATCTTCTTCGCGTCGTCAGGCAGCGTCGAAAAATCGCCCGACGTGACCTTGTCCTTAAGGCCACCGACGATCTCGACAGCCTCCTTCGCTTCGCTCTTTACGGTCTTTGCCGAGTTAAGCAGCATAAAGCCACTTGCGCCAAGCGCAACGAGAAGCACCGCGACTACAGCGGCAATAATGGCGCCGGTGTGACGCTTTTTGCGCTCGCCCTTGCGATGGCGATGACGGACCAGACCGTCAGAGGTCGAACTCGACGAAGCGTCGCTACCGTAGTTCAAGCCAAAATCGTAATAATCTTCCTTGGAACCCGAACCCGCAAACTCGGCACCGCTATCATCCAGGCGGGCGAACGTGCCAGTCTCGGAGGCGCCGGTGTAGATCGTGCCAAGGTTACCCGTAAGCCCCGCGCCACCGGCAGAGGGAGTATTGTTGTCGGCCTTGCCGGCATTAACGTTGCCGGCGGCATTCGCGGCGTTGGCAGCACCTGCGTTGTTCGCGGGTACCGAAGGAGCCCCGCTCGGCTGCGACGCGGAGGTTGCACCGCCCGCAAAGACATTCCCTCTTGCACGGCCGGTCTTTTTTGCCTTTTGAGACTGCTCGTACAGAGCGGTAAACATCGCCGTCTCGACCGGGGACACGCGCTTACCGGAACCGCCCTGTCCAGCGCCGCCCGGCGTGCCGGCCTTACCAGCCCCGTTCGGACGCGGCGGAACTGCAGGGCGGCCGCTATCGCTGCCCTTAAAGTGATTACCAGCCATAAAGAAATCCTCGCAATTGAGTCGCAATGAAAAAGTCCATAACGTTACTAGTTTATGGCATTTTGAGCATCGACAGCTAAACTCCAGACACGGACATCAATTGGCGAAAATGCGGCACAACACCTTTTCTGTCTTGGCGGCGGCGTCAACTACACCGTGAGGAACATCATCACGATGATCATGGCAAAGCCGATAAGGTCGGTCGGCAAAAACACCGTGCCCAGCATAACGGCGCTGGTGATGGTCGCCGAAACCGGCTCCACAGTTCCGATGAGGCTCGCACGCACCGAGCCGATGTCCTTAACGCCCTGCATATAGAGCATGTAAGCAAAAAACGAGCCGATAACCACGAACACCGCGAGCGCCTCGATACCGGCGGCATCGAGCGCCGGCATATGCGCCCAGGGCTGCACGAAGACACATGAGACCACGCCCGCCGTGAGCATTGCCGAGCCCGTGACGATGGGGCTACCGTATTCGGGCAGGATCTTGGCGGGAATCACCGCCATACACGCGGCGCTGACCGCACACATAAGACCTGCTGCCAGGCCAAGCGGCGAGATATTCAGGCTGGTGGGGTCGCCGCCGGTGGCGATTAAAAAGGTTCCACCCAGAGCCAGGCCAATGCCGATGACTTCGCGAGTACGCGGCATGCGGCGATCGGTCACGCAGGCGTAGCCCATGATGATAACGAGCTGCAGGCACTGGAGCACCGTCGCGGTTCCGGCGTTCGTCAGGCGCACGGCCGAAAGATAGCAAAACTGGTTGAACAGCAGGCCAAAGGCGGTAAAGAGCAGCAGCTGCTTGCGATCGGCGGGTGTGGTCCAGAGCTTAATCAGGCGCTCGCGGTCGCGCGTAACAACCACGGCCATAAAGAGTAGACCGGCGAGAATCTGACGCACGCTCATAAGCCACAAGGTGTCGACGTGGTAGATATCGAACAGAAAGCTCGCGCTGGTGCCCGAGAAGCCCCAAAACGAACCGCCCACCAGCGTAGCCAAGACGCCCGTGATCATCTTGCGCGACGACGCATCGTTAAGGCGCTCGCGCCAGGCGCGACGGGTGTTGCGGCTGAGCTCGTCGGTGCCCTCGGGCACATCAATGTTCGATATATCGGTCATCGGCACCGAAGCCCCTGTGCCTTCGACCTGCTCGACACACTCTTTGCTCATTCCACTCCCCCGAAACAGCTTGGAAACAATTCGGCTTACCTTACCACGGCGAAGGCACCAGCTGGAGGCTTGTCCGCTTATCGGTAGGACAATTCCGCAGGCGTCTTTCCATAGCTCGATACCGCAATGGCCTTGCATTATGCGACAGCCAAATCGCGGCAGCAGGCACTTTTGAGATGGATATGACAAAGCCCCCGAATTCCACAATGTAAGCGATTTTTAAAAATGTTCTTGCCACCGAGTTCAGGCTCCGTTATATTATCCCTTGCGCGCTTGCGCACCCTTGATCGGGCGTTTAGCTCAGGGGGAGAGCGCTTCCCTGACACGGAAGAGGTCAGAAGTTCAAATCTTCTAACGCCCACCAAATGTTCGCAGCTCAGAGGCTATGTCCTCTGGGCTGTTTTGTTTTATGTCGCTAAATCCGCCGGCAGTTCCAACCGCCCAAGCAACCACCCTGCCCATACACAAAACCGCGTCAGCGACCCAAGTGCCTATCCCGGCTGACTCCGCAGTCAATCAAAACCGCCCCAATAGTCACCGAGGCCGAGACCAACACGTCTCGAACCCATCCGAGCCGCAACTTCTCAGCAAAACGCCGCGATGTCTGTGCCCTGCGGTATCCTTGAGCCACTTGCACCTGCAGCACCAAGGAGCCGCCATGCGCACCGAGCTCGATGTCCCCTTTTCGCACAAAGAAGAAGCCAAGGCGCTGGGCGCCAAATGGGACCGGACCAAGAAGGTCTGGTATGTACCCAGCGGCGTCAACCCCGAGCCCTTTGCCGAGTGGCTGCCCGGTGTTGACCGATCCGACCCCTCAGCGCCGTATATATATCTAGTACTGGGCAAGCGCGAGTGCTGGAAGTGTCACAAAGAGACCTCGGTCGCGGCCTTTGGCATTCCCTATCGAACCGATAGCGACGAGAGCATCGCCATCGCGCACGCGCCCAACGAATCCGGGCACATTGCCATCGACACGGCCAACGCCAACGCACTCGCCATCGTGCCCGCTCTTGGCTGCGTGCCGGGCGAGATCCGCGACTACCTTCATAAGCGCTGCGGCTACAAGCCCGTAGGCGCGCGAGCCTCCAAAGCCCCGTCGCTCGGCAACACGTGCACCAGTTGCGACGCGCTGCAAGGCAGCCGCTATCTGTTCGAGGAGCCCTCGTCCCCATTTGCCCTCACTGCCATCAACAAGCTGCCGGCACTGGAGTTTGTGCGCGTCGAAGTTGCCGGCGTCTTTGGCGTCCCGGCCACGCGCACCGACTTTGACCAAGCGCTCTTTACCTGGGCACGTGACCATCACGCCGAGTTCCACAAGCAACTCGGTGAGGGGATTTATTTGTAGAGACGGAGAAGCCTTCACAGCCAGCTCCTCCGCATCACCTATCCCTCGTCGCCGGCGTCGTACACGATATCGAGGCCACAAACAGGGCATTTCTCCGGATACACCGGCATATGAACGCCTGTCCGTTTTCTCACTTCGTCGCTGAGTCTGTCGCGCGCATCGATGAACCGAATGTCGAGACACGGTATTTGCGAGCCGCAGCAAGGGCAGGTGACGACAAACGACCCGCAATCAACCTCTACGCTCGGAAACATATTGTTGTCTATAAGGGCACACGGCAGTTTTCCGTACTTCCCCATCGCAATATCGCCTCGCCAGCTCATACACGCTCCCCTCTCGCTATACAAAACAGGAAGAGCATGCACCGGCGGGCATGCGCGAGATTGCATCGCCACGCGATCCGATCAAACAACATGATCGTCAAAGAATGCCAAAGCCAAATACGCTAATACGGCAGAAGCCCCGCCTTTTCACGCTTCTTTTCCGAGCGATCGAACTCAATGCGATGGGCCTCAAGAAACACCGTATTGGGTCGCCACTGACGCTCATTCGGCTGCCTTAGCGTCGCGCCCGCAAAGGAAGCGTAGCCGGTCTTATCCAGCAGGTACGATCCGCACAGCCGATATTCGCCGCAAACAGGCTCAAACGAAATCAGGTGAGCATCAAATAGGGAATGAAGATCGCGTCGAAGCAGAATGCCGTTGCTGGCAACCTGCGATTTGGGTCCCGAGTAATTCTCGATATGTGCAGCCTCCAGAGCTTCGCTGACGCCGCAGTCCGACACCGCGCAACGGCCGTCATAGGCGGCAACGAGTTGCTTGCGGAACCATTGCTGCCCCAATCGCTCGCGCCTTAACGCATAGCGGACCTTTTCGTCGTCGGTCGTACCCTGTCCGGCAAACTCAATATCGACGGGCATGTGCTTCAGATAGCTCATGTCGGGCGCAAAACGAGGGTCCGGTCCGCCTTTATGAACAGGACCGTGCAGAACAAACCATCCGTTTTCGGGCTCGAACCGTTCAACAAACGCAAGGCCGAGCACCTTGTAGCCCACCTCGGTTGCAAATATGACTCCGACTGGAACGCCACATTCCATGCAGTTGAGCATTTTACGGTTGTAATTCTGGTCTCGAGAACCAACGGCGCCTGGCGCTTGGACCGAATACTTAATGACCCACGTACCATCGTCCAAATAGAGCGGAGGTACATCGGTGTAGAAGCTCTTTTTAGAGTTATGGACCGAAAGCGCAAAGATCTTATTGGGATCTTGCTTCACCCGATCCTGGCCCGGCCAGAAGATCCCTGAATCCCGCGTTACGGGAAAGAAGTCCGAGCCAATTCTCAAACGATACTGATACTGAGGGCTATCTTCCTTGGTGTGGTGCGGAAGGCTGGTCCAAACGCCGCCGCGCTGTTCCTCACCCAGAAACCACTCCCATGCCTCAACGTATTCGGAAGGCACGAGACTGCAGGCGCGGTCATAGCTTGGTCCATCCATCAACGGAACAGCAAGGTCAATGTCGTTCATCGCCAGCACCTACAACCATACGAACGCGAGTCATGCCACTCAATAATATGGCCGAGAGTCAATTATTACGAGATCTCATTCCGCGATCGGCACATCGTTGATGCTCTCGGTTTGCCGCTGGCGCGTTTGTACCCCGCTGCCCCACTTCCCTGTATACTGATGTAGCACGTGTTTCATCCGGGCTTGTTGGGCCGGATTGTTCATGGGAGGTTCTTGTGGCTGTTTCGAATCCGCCTAAGGGAAGCGTTTCTTCTTCGTCCATCAAGCCGGTTACGCGCAAGGCCGTGCGTTGCCAGCGCGAGGTCGCTTGGCTTGTCACGCAGGCAGCGGGCAGGCTTGTGGCGACCACTCAGGACGTCAATGCGCCTACGCCGAGCTTTGTGTTAGCGGCGGCGCTGGATTTTGTGCGCCAATTGGAGCTTGCCGCGCAGGATGCCAACGGCCACCTCGACTACCAGAACGTTATGGCGCCCGATCTGCAAACGTTCTGTCACATGGCCAAGTTGCCTGCCGCGCCCAATGCGCTTTCGGACGCAGGCTACATGTTTACGCTCTCGGGCGCGGACCTTATCCGCGACATCTATGCATACTGCAGCGAGCTCGCCGAGCGCAGCGTCTTTGGCACGGCTGAAGTCAAACCGGGAAATGTCATCAAGCTGGTTCTTAGGCTGTTCTTGATAGACGGGTTCGGGGCCATGCCGGCGTAAGCCGAGTCTTTAGCATCACCGTCGACTGGGCAACAACCGCTTTACCTTAGTGGGCGCCAATCGAGGGTCGATTATTGAGTCGCCTCGTCCACTAACGCATTTATTCCACGCGCTCTGACAGTCGATATTTGCGGTTGCGGCTTGTCGACGGCGCCGTGGGCTCAAGCTCGCCTTGAGCAATGAGCGCGTTGACGCGCGACCTAACCTGGGAAATTGTAAGCCCTGTGTGCTCTGCCAGCTCGCGCGTCCCCAGCTCGCCGTAGTGTTTGAGTGCCGTCACAATTAAGCCCCCGCCATGATCGACCGGCTCGATCTTTGAACGGTAAAGTACGACCTTGAACCGATCGAACCCCGGGCAGAACAGGGGCTCGGCCAGACCATGCGCGCGCATGGCATCGATCATCATCGGGATGCCCGAGCCATTGCCCTCAGCCGGCGAACCTGCGCCATCCGGCAGCGGGACAATCGACATGAGCTTCACAAGCGTCGCGTTACGGCATCGGGAGCTGCCGTCAAACAAGTTCTCGCGAGTCTTTCCCCCGTAAAGGCCGCCAGGATTCGTCACCTCGACACGATCGTCAAAGACGTCGACGGTAATCGATTGTCCACAGAACCGATCCCCGTATTCTCGATGGATTACGGCGTTGGCGATTGCCTCGCGCAGAACCTCCTCGGGAATCTCCAGCGAGTCGACACGCGAGACGCCTTGGACGGTCGAGGTTCGCCGCAAATTCTTGGCGACGGCCGCGACGGCATCCGAGATCATCTCGCCCAACGTTCCCTCACAGATTGTGCGGTCCATGAACCTCAGCGATCCCGCCGTGCCTTTCCGGGTCCCCGCATAGACAGCCATGTCGATAAAGAGCTTGGGATAAAACTGCTGAGGGTAGGTGCCCGCAACTAGGAGTCCAGCCTTGGTAACATTGCCCTGGGAATCAAGGAAATTTAGGCGCTCCAGCTTCGTTTGTTTGTCCGGCGCGCCGCGCATTGCCCGAGGCGTCAACGAGAAAGCCCGATCTATCGTACGGTCGACCAGCGCCTCGTCGAGATCGTCCGCGCCCGCGCCCGCCACCGCGTCGCGATCGCTCGGAGTCGCCCGACCGTATGACGCCAATGCGAGCACCTCGGTCGACGAAAGCGGGACATCTTTGTCATCGATGCGTTTGTAGCTGCCACCTTGAGCGCCCCGCTCTATGACATAACAAGGCTTGCTCGACGGGTCGAGCTCCTCAATCGTGATGACCAGAACCACGGTGCCCTGGAGCTCCACGCGCTCAATGGTGTATTTGGGCGGATTGGCCAGCTTTCCGCGACCGCCCGCATCACCCATGCCCGCCACGAATTGGTTGAGCACTTTCTCGGTCTCAAAGTTTGCAACTGGGACAAAACCCGCGCGCTCGCTCACTCCGAGCACGATGATGCCGCCGGCGGTGTTTGCGAAAGCGCTGACCGTTTCCCATACGTCGCGGGAAAGCGTTGTGGCGCTCTCCTTGACCTCGACGTTAAGATCGTCCGAGCCCATGCGCCTTAAAGACTCGAGCAGACCGGTCAGTTCGTTTTCGTTCATCTGCACGTCCTTTCGCTCGGTTCTGCGAAGAATGCCGCGAATGAATTTCCTTCGTCTCTCAGTTATCTCTCGTAATTATCTCTCATCTTTCTGTTATCTCTCATATTAGAGATGAGTGAGAGATAAAAGATAAGATGTCTGCCATCTGTTTCATATAAACATGTTTTTGCTGGTAGAACAATCGGTATTGAGATAATACCATGATTGCTTGTCTCTTTGCTGCTCAGTTATCTCTCATATTTATCTCTCGTCTTTCTGTTATCTCTCGTATTCGTGACGAATGAGAGATGAGAGATGTGCGGGCGGCGGATGAGCGTGGATTTTGGACGGTCGGGAAATGAGGGTGGATATTTGGACGGTATTTGGGCGTTTTGAGGCTGATTCCGTCCGAAAATCCACTCTCATTCGATAGGCGTCCAAGTTTCCACGCTCGCGCGGCGGGCACGCGGGGCCTTTACCCAATCCGCTGGCATCGTCTCCAGTTCGCCGCAGAGCCGCGGCCCCATATGGGTATACTCTCGTGGATTCGACTCGATTCGCCCCCGCTGGGGCGTCAAAGGAGACTGCATATGCCCACCACCTCAACCGACCCGCGCGCCGCAGCCGCTGCACTGCTGGCGCCCGGCACTACCTGCCACGGCTTTGCCGTCGAGCGCCGCGAGACCGTGCCCGAGCTCGACTCGGACGCTTACGTGCTGCGACACACTGCCTCGGGCGCTCGCCTGCTGTACCTGGCGTGCGACGACGAGAACAAGGCCTTTGCCATTGGCTTTAAGACGCCGCCGGCCGATTCCACCGGCGTGTTCCATATTCTTGAGCACTCGGTGCTGTGCGGATCGGCCAAGTTTCCCGTCAAGGAGCCGTTTGTCGACCTGATCAAGAGCTCCATGCAGACGTTCCTCAACGCCATGACCTACCCCGACAAGACCATCTACCCCGTTGCCACCACCAACGAGCAGGATCTGTACAACCTGATGGACGTGTACCTGGACGCGGTGTTCAACCCGGCCATCTATACCAAGCCCACCATTTTTGAGCAGGAGGGCTGGCACTACGAACTGGACCTGCCGGAGGGCGACGGCGACAGCAGCGCCGCGAGCCTGCACGAGGGCACGCTGCGTTATAACGGCGTGGTGTTCAACGAGATGAAGGGCGCGCTGTCCGACCCCATGAGCGTGCTGGACGATGCCGTCAACGCCGCGCTCTATCCCGACACCGCCTATGCGCACGAGAGCGGCGGCGACCCGCGCGCGATTCCCGCGCTCACCTACGAGCAGTTCCTGGACACGCACGCGCGACACTACAATCCCTCCAACTCCTACATCACGCTCTACGGCGACCTGGACGTGGACCGCGCACTGGCCTTTTTGGACGAGCGCTATCTGTCGCAGCCGAGTGCCGCGAGCCGCCGCATGGACGCTGCCGTTGCCGCCGGCGAGGACCCGTCCACGCTGGCGCCCAATCCGTTGGACGCGCAGGCGCCCGTGACCTGCGAGTACAAGCGCATCGAGATGGCCACCACACCCGAGAACGCCCTGGTGGGCCTGGGCCTTGTGCTGGGCAGCGCGCTCGACCGCAAGCACACGATCGCGGCGGATATCCTGTTCGAGGCGCTGCTGGGCTCCAACGAAGCGCCGGTTAAGAAGGCCATTCTGGCCGCCGGCCTGGGCGGCAACGTGGTGAGCTACACCGCGGCCGAGAGCCTGCAGCCCTACGAGCTCATCATGCTGCAAAACGCACAGCCCGGTGTGGCGCGCGAGCTGCGTCGCGTGTTCCAGGACGCCTGCCGCGACCTGTGCGAGCACGGAGTTCCGCGCGAGCGTCTGGAAGCCATCATCAGCAGCAACGAGTACGACCTGCGCCAGCGTGACTATGGCATCGCCGACGGCGTGGCCATTGCGTGCGACGCGCTGAGCACCTGGCTCTACGATGACGACGCCGCGACGCTGGCGCTCAAGTACGGCCCGGTGTACGAGGAGCTGCGTAGCGAGCTGGACGGCAGCTATTTTGAGGACCTGCTGCGCGAGCTGGTGCTGGAAAACGACCACATGGCACTGGTCGAGCTGGTGCCGGTGGACGCCGCCGAGGGTTCGGAGGGTGCCGAGGCCGCCGAGCTGGCAGCCAAGCGCGATGCCATGACCGATGCCGAGCTGACCGACGTGGTCGAGCGCACGGCCGCGCTGCGTGCCGCGCAGGAGGCGGAAGACACACCCGAGGCCAAGGCCACGCTGCCGCGCCTGCGCGTGTCCGACATTGGCGAGGCGCGCCCCGAGCCGCCACTGATCGTGGACACGACCGTGCCCATCCCCTGCCTGCGCCACGGCATCCCCACCAACCGTCTGGCCTACGCCATGCAGTATTTCGACCTGAACTGCGTCGCGTTTGAGGACCTGCCCTATGTGACACTGCTCTGCCGCCTGCTTAAGCAGCTGCCCACGCGCGAGCACTCGGCCGAGGAACTCGACAACTTGCTCGCTGGCAAGCTCGGCTTTTTGAGCTTTACGACCGAGGTCATGACGCAGCCCGAAGTGGACGGCGTGCGCCCCTACCTGCTGGTGAGCGCCGGCGCCCTGTCCGAGAAGATCGATGCGCTGGCGAGTCTGCCGCGCGAGGTATGGTCGAGCACGCTTTTGCTCGATGCCGATGCCGACCGCATGCGCGACGTGCTCACGCAGATTCGCATTGGGCTTGAGCAGGGCTTTATCAACAACGGTCACCCGGCGGCACTCGGTCGCGCGATGAGCTACAGCTCGCCTTCGGCCGTGGTGCGCGAGCAGCTTTCGGGCGTGGATTTCTACCTGTTCCTGCGCGATCTGCTCGACCACTTTGACGAGCGCCTGGACGACCTGCGCGCCAAGCTTACCGAGCTGGCAGGCCGCATCTTTGTGGCCGACGGCTGCATGGCGAGCTTTACCGGCAGCGACGAGGACTTTGACGCGTACTGGGATGCCGCGGGCGACCTGGGGCTGGGTGCGGGCGATGGTGCCGACCGCGGCGCGCTCGCGGTGCCGACGCCGTGCGACCGCCACGAGGCTTTCGTGATCCCCAACGACATCTGCTTTGCCGCGCGTGCGTGCGATCCGCGTCGCCTGGGCATCGACGTGACGGGCGCCTGGGCGGTTGCCGCCAACGCGCTCTCCTACGACTATCTGTGGAACGAGATCCGCGTTAAGGGCGGCGCGTACGGCTGCGGATTCCGCGCGGCCGGCGAGCGTCAGGCGGCGTTCTACACCTACCGCGACCCGGCAATCGACCCCTCGATTGAGCGCGTGGCGCGCGCGGGCGAATGGCTCGGCAGCTTTGATCCCGACGAGGCCGCCTTTGAGGGCTTTATCGTGAGCTGCGTGAGCGGCATGGACGCGCCGGTGAAGCCGTACGCGCTCACCAAGCGCCGCAACACGACCTACCTGGCCGGGCTCGATCCGCATGCGCGCGAGGAGCGCCGCGCCCAGATGCTCGCCGCCACGCCCGGTGAGCTTCGCTCGCTCGGCGCCGACGTAACGCGCATCGCAGCCGAGTCACCCACCTGCGTCTTTGGCGGCCGCGACGTCATCGCCAAGAGCAACGCCGGCTTCAACGTCATCGACCTGCTGGGCTAACGCACTAAAGGTAGATTTTTGGGACATGCCCGAAAATCTACCTTTTTTCTGCGGCATGAGCGGGGCGGCGCAGCCCACCGCGGCGGTTTGTCTCAATCTGTAACATCTAGACGGCAATATCGGCTCCAGATGTTACAGATCGAGACGTTTCCAGACGACGCCGACCTTTTGTCTCAATCTGTAACAACTAGGTCCAATTTTGCCGAGTTACTGTTACAGATCGAGACAAACCGCCGCAGACGCCCATCACAGCACAGATAAAACCCGCCAAAATAAACCTGTCCCTTTTTGGCAAGTTTGCTAGAGGAGGTTGGGATGGACAAGGCTGAGTTGCGGCGGGCGGTGATTGCTCGGCGTGATGCTCTTGATTTGGACTTGCGGGCAGCGAAGTCTGCCGTTATCTGCGCGCGGCTTGTTGAGCTGTTGGATCGCTTGGATGCCGCGGCGCCGCACACCGTTGCCATCTATGCCGCGATGGGCTCCGAAGTCGACCCAGCCGCGTTTGCCGCTGCGGCCGCCAAACGCGGCTGGCGCGTGGCCTATCCGTGCATGCTCTCGGCAATTGATGCCGCAGCTTGTGGCCAGCGCATGTGCATGCGAGCAGTTGCCGCCGACGATGCGTCCGCGGCTCCGTTTATCGCCCACCCCGCGAGGGCCTTCGCGGCCACGGACATCGACAGCGACCGCTTCCCCATCGTGCCTGCCGAAGCACTCGACATGATTGTTGTGCCGCTCGTGGCCTTCGATCAAACCGGCGCGCGCCTGGGCTACGGCGGCGGTTGCTACGACCGCTACCTACCCACGCTTTCGGCCACATGTCAGATCATCGGCATCGCCTTTGACGAACAGCGCGTCGGCCACGTTCCCACCGACGCCCACGACCTGCCGCTGCCCCACATCGTCAGCGCCTAACCGCCGTCACATCAGCCACGGCCACAGTCGCAGCCTAGTGCTCCTCGCCGGCGCGGGCCAGGTCGTAGGGCGTGGTCTGGTAGACGTAGTAGTTGAGCCAGTTGGTGTAGAACAGCTGAGCCTGGCTGCGCCAGACGTTACGCGGCTCGGCGGTGGGGTCGTCACCTGGGAAGTAATGCGCCGGCACCTGGGGGTTGAGCCCGCGCTTCACGTCGCGCTCGTACTCCAAGCGCAACGTGTCGGTATCGTACTCGGGATGGCCAAAGACAAAGAAGCGGCGGCTGTCGGTCGACTTGACGATGTACAAGCCCACCTCGTCGGACACGGCCACGACCTCAAGCTGCGGCTCGGCCTCCACGTCCTCGCGGCGCACATCGGTGTTGCGCGAATGCACGGCATAGAAACGGTCGTCGAAGCCGCGGACCAGCGGGCTTTGCGGCTTCACCAGATAATGCTCGAACACACCGCTCGCCTTTGCCGGCAGGTCGTACTTCTGGATACCGTAATGATGGTACAGGCCAGCCTGCGCGCCCCAACAAATGTGCAGCGTAGAGTGCACGTGCGTGGTGGACCAATCCATGATCTGGCAGAGCTCGGGCCAGTAGTCGACCTCTTCGAACGGCATCTGCTCCACCGGCGCGCCCGTGATGATCAGGCCGTCGTAGTGGATGTCGCGGATGTCGTCGAACGTGCGGTAGAACGTCTCCAAGTGGCCGGCGCTCACGTGCGTGGCCTCGTGCGTCTTGGTGCGCAGCAGGTCCACCTCCACCTGCAGCGGCGTGTTGGAGAGCTTGCGCATGATCTGCGTCTCGGTGGCAATCTTGGTGGGCATGAGGTTGAGGATGAGCACGCGCAGCGGACGGATGTCCTGGTGCAGCGCGCGGTACTCGGTCATGACAAAGATGTTCTCGCTCTCGAGCTGCGCGGCGGCAGGGAGGGCGTCGGGGATGCGAATGGGCATGGATGCTCCTTACGAGTCAGTTGCAGCTATGGTACAACGACCGGCCCCATCCGCGCGAGCACATCGCCCAGCGATGCCGTCAGCAGCCCAAATCACTCCAAAAGTAGAGATTAAGGCATGTCCAAAAATCTACGGCGCTTTAGCCTAGCAAAGTGGCAGCAGGACGCTACAATGGTTCGACGCGAAAAACTCGGCCGAAAGGATACGTATATGTACCAGACGCGTAAGATCGGTGTGGTCGGCCAGGGCCACGTAGGAGCACATGTCGCCAACAGCCTGCTCATGCAGGGCATTGCCGATGAGCTGTACCTGTGCGATATCAACGAGGCCAAAGTGACGTCCGAGGTCCAGGACCTGCGCGACTCCCTTTCGTTTGTCCCGTACAACACCAAGATCGTCAACTGCTACGACCACTACGAGGAGCTTGCCTGCTGCGACGTCATCGTCAACGCCGCCGGCAAGGTCGCGCTGGCCGCCGGCAACCGCGACGGCGAGCTGTTCTTTACCACCGACGCCGCCCGCACCTTTGCCAAGCGCATCGTCGACGCCGGCTTCGACGGCATCTTTGTGAGCATCTCCAACCCCTGCGACGTCGTGTGCACCGAGCTGTGGCACCTGACCGGCTACAATCCCAAGAAGATCATCGGCTCGGGCTGCGGCC
>CABVDH010000020.1 GCA_902497065.1 uncultured Collinsella sp.
TGCGTTGGAGCCTCATTCAATGCTCGGGTGGAGACGAGGGGGATCGAACCCCTGACCTCTTGACTGCCAGTCAAGCGCTCTCCCAGCTGAGCTACGCCCCCGTGCGAAGAAGTACTATACGGGAACTCGGACGGCGATGCAAGGACAATTTTGGAAAAACTTTCTGCGGCGCGGCGCGGGTGCGCCCGATCGGGCCCGAATCGCCCGAAAAGGCCCGCGGGGCGCGCCCCGCGGGCGGCGGCCACGCCGCCGCCCGAGTTGTTTGGGTCCTCCGGCCGCCTCGGGGGCCGCCCGCGCGGCGGCCGTGCGCCTTGACGGGCCCATTCGACCGCCCCCGGGGACCTCCCGCCACGAAACCGGCCCATCTACTACGTTTGGGCATCATCCCCCGACCACGCCGATATGGCAGAAATGAAAACCGCAGGTAGACGTCCTGCGGTTTTCGCGGAATACGGGGTATGGTCGAGGGGTCGGGGTAAAACGTAGTAGATGGGCAGGTTTCGTGGCGGGAGCATCGCAGGCAGCCGACCGAGGGCGCCCGGAAGTGTGCGGGGCACCCGCCTAACGACCGATTTCCAGCCAATTGCACAGCACGTTGGCTCGTAACTCCATTTCCGTCGTCTTTTGCGCCTTAGTTTTGCACCTATAGCGCAATTTCAAGCGCGAGCAAAGACTTCGGACGATCGCGTCAAGCTGCTCTGCATCGTTAAGCATGTCATGCGTAACCAGAAAGACGTCATACCCCATGCTTTGCAGGGCTGTCATGCGTTTGGCATCGTGGTCGAGCACGGCGCCTGATCCGTGAATGACCTCCCCCTGAATCTCCACAATGCCTGCCTTCATTATGGTTGGATTTACGATCACGATATCCCCGTAGCAAACTTTTTGCCCTGCAATGCTCTGCGCCGATGCGGTAAGCGGCGTAAGGTCGTTGACGTAAACGTTTCGAAAGCCGGCACCACCGCAAGAGCGAGGGAGCGATAGCAATAGAATTCCTGCAACTTCAAGCGGAGAGGCTGCTATACCCGTCACCATCTGCGCGGCGTTGTAAAACTTCATACCCCACTTTCGTCTTTTCATCTTACTGGCGTACTCGTGAAGCTCACGTAATTCGATAAGCGGCTTCCTCATCCAGAGCGAAGTGCCCTTTAGCTTTGTTACCTCTTTCGTTTTATTTTGTCCGTTGGGCCCCTTCGCATTTACCTGTTCTTTGACTTTTATGCGCGCATAAACGCGTTTCCATTGTGGTTCGTCTTGGCTTTCATCGAGGTCAAAGAGGGATTCGGTGGTTGCATTCTCAGCAGCGTCTTTGCCTTTGTCTAGTTCCGCTTCTGCTGCGGCGGTGGGCTCAAAGACCGAGAACCACCCGCAGAATTCGTACATGGCAAGGACAAGATCGGTTGGAGACACAAAGCGCGCCATGGTAAATAGCGTCGCAAGTGGATTGGTAATCCTAAAGTTCATCGCGGTTTCCAGTGTGCTGCCCACCCCCGAAGCATCATCACAGTGGATTGTTGTCCGTAATCCTGAATGGTAGTTAACGCCACCGGGCACTGTTGTGGTAATAATCGGGGTCTTAAGAACATCGGTTACGAAGGGTGATTGGGCCAGGACTCGCCAGCCGTCTTCGGAACTTGGCAGGCGCGGGTAGAGGTCGCGTACCTGGGGTGGGCAGCGCCAGTAGCGGAATGCGGTGTTTGCGCAGACGATCTCGTCCATGTTGGTCTCCCCTGGGGTTGGCCGCAGGCTGTGCGGAATGCGGGTGAGGCCGATTATCTATGGGGTCATCACGCGGGTAAGTACCGGAAGCTGACCAAACGCTGACCAAAAACTTGACGCGCTCGAATGAAAGGCAGCCGCGAGGCACATAACTCGCTGGCACAGGTCGTGGGCTAAAGGTTCATGTCTCCACATTTGCTAACAGATCGCATGGCAAATTCAATGAAAGAACGCATGGGCTTTATGCAAAACCGGTGATGACGTCAGCACGGGAGAGACGTGCTACAAACAACGCTTTTGAGAACTTCGATTGGATTTTGGTGTCACACTTGGTGTCAAAAAGAAAAAGGCCAGAGGCTTAATACCCCTGACCTGTGCTTTTGATGGTGGGCGATACAAGATTCGAACTTGTGACCCCATCCGTGTGAAGGATATGCTCTACCCCTGAGCCAATCGCCCGTCGCCTTTCGGCAAAAGAGATACTATCATAGCCGCGCGTGGTTTACCAAGAACTTTTTGCCGCCGATTTTAAATTCGTGGGCGCAAACCGCGCCACCGCAATATGGATAGCCGACAAACCAGCAGCTAAACAGTCCTTTATCGTTTAATCCACGAGGTCTCGGGACGGCAGATAAGACGCGCGTTGTTGTAGGCCATGTCGAGCGTGAGGCAGGTGCGCGCGGCGTAGAAGCCGTCCTCGCGCTGGATGGTCAGCGCCAGCTCGGGCTTGTCGCCGGTCAGGCACAGCGGCAGGAGCAGCTGGATCCGACCGCCGTAGAACTGCGGCACCGCGAGCGTGTAGTTGGCGGCGGCGCGGCGGGCGGCCTCGACGACGGCGCCCTCAAAGGCGCGGCGCAGCAGCAGCGAGTTGCCCTCCCCCATCAGGCTGGCGGGAATTCGAGTCAGGTTCTCCTCGTCGCCCAGAATGTGGTCGATGTTGGAACGGATGGGCAGGCGGTAGTCAAAGACCAGCTCGGAGGGGTCCTCGGCAAAGCGCACGCGGCACGGTAAGTACTCAAATGAGACCAGCATGGGGTCGCTTTCCTTAAAGAAACCCTTCAAAAACCAGCGTTGGCGCGCATCGGACTTGGTGTTGGGCTCAAACAGGCCGTAGATGGTCTCGTAGCGGCGTGTGTACAGGCCGGTGTTGAACAGGCAGCGGGCGTCGTCGAACACCAGTGGCAGGTTGGACGGAGCGGTCTGGTCCACGTTGCGCTCGGTCAAAAACACCGCGCGGCTAAACGAGAACGACAGGTAGTTTTTGAGGATGCGGTTGCTGGGACCCCAGTCCTCGGGATCGGCGAGGTCGGCCAGACGGTCGTAGCAGGGCTCGGGGCAAAACGCAAAGTCGTAGACATTGCTGCACAGGGTGCTGGGGATTTCCATGTGGCGTCCAATCCATTCAATAACCGGCGTGCGGATGCTTAGATTCTATACGCGCGACGGGTCGATCGTGTCCGCAACGCAACCGCGGCGAAGCTCTTCGGCGAGTTCGCTGGTCGCGTGGCTTCCGGAAACGAGGTCCTGGATCCAGGCGTAGTACTGGTTGTCTTTGGGCTCGGGGGCGTCGGACAGCACGACCGGAGCGCCGGCGAGCCTTAAGACGGACAACGCAAAGACAAGGCTGGTGCGCTTGTTGCCGTCCTCGAAGATGTGGTCCTTGACCATGTGCTCGGCCACGTAGGTGGCCTGGTCAAAGATGTCCGCGAATCGATCGGCCGGCGATTTGCCGAATATCGTACAGAATGCACCCGCAAGCACAGACTCGACGCGTCCAAGCTCATGCGCGGCCCGGTCGCCCGTGGCGTCGGTCGTATAGCAGCGCCCGACCGTCATCAGCGTGCTGTGAAGGCGCATCACGGCCGCGGCCATGACTTCGAGCGATTCGGCATCGTCGAGCACGAGCGGCGCGACGGGAATCCCTTGCCCTCCAACAGCCGCCATCATGAGTTCTCCAAGAGCCTGAGCGCGTTGGGCATGTCCGCAATGGTCAGCCGAACGGCCTCGTCGATCAAAGTGGTGCTGTCCGGATCATCGGGTAACGTGCGGGGTGCTTTCGGCGCGATAGGGTCGGTTGCATGTGCTGTACAGTCGTCAAAAGTCATGCTTTCAGGATAGTTGTAGCAATAACTATCAGGCCGTGTCGTTGAATCTAACGTTTTCATCGCGCCGTCCTTCTGCTGGCTGAATCCGAGCGTTTAACCCGAGCATTTCGACCATGCAACGTAAATAGATTTTTCTTGAGGCAATCAGTCATCGCTGTCCAAGCGTTTAGAACCCAGGTCGAAAACCTTGCCCTTGTCCCTTGCACCTATTGCGATGATTTGAACTACTTCGACGCGCCCATCGCGGATGCGATAAATTACGCGAATGCCATCTGTGCGAAACTTAAGTTCCCGACAACCTGCAAGAAGGCCCGAAAGTGGCTTGCCAATTTCATCGGCCCGAAGTGCAAGACGCGCAATACCTTTGTCCACCATAGCGCGAACTGAACCATCGAGTGACAGATACTCTTTCTCGGCGGTCTTGTCGTAAAACTCGACCTTAAACCTAGCCACGTTCACTCGAACAGCTCCTCATCGGAAATGGGATCGGTCGCCTCGGCTTCTAGCATGGCCTCGAACCTCTCACGTCCCACGGTATCGGAGAACGGGATGCCCTTGCGATTCGAACCAGCGTCGCCCCGTGCGAGCCTTGCAGCTGCTATGGCGTGTAGGCGCTCCTCTCGGAGCTGTTCGAGTTCAACCGCCATCGCCTCGAATTCGTCGAAGCCGACGATAACAGTATCGATGCCATCGTTCCTGTCTGAGACAAATTGCGGCTCCCTTCGAGCGCGACGCCTCGCTTCGCCAAAATTTTTGCTTGCCTGCGTCGAGGTCAGTACCTGTTCGCGTCCGAAAACGAGTTTCTTGTCTATCACGGCAACCATAGCAACCTCCCTTAAAATCTGACTCTAATACGTATTATAGTTCCCTTTAAATACGTACGTAAAGGAAAGTTAAACAGCAATACTCTCAGTCTTGATATTCTCGGATGAACAGGGTTTCGAGTTGTACTCTAGATCAACTGGTTGCCAGACGAGGTCCTCGATAGCGCAGTTTAGGGTGTTTGCGAGCGCCAGTGTCGAGGAGACCGATGCACGGCGCAGGTCGAGTTGGTTCTGCTCGTAGAGCTGTATAGCGCGAAGTTTAACTCCCGATTGGGTGGCGAGCTGTTTTTGCGTTAGTCCGGCCGCCTTACGTGCTGCCTTGAGGCCCTTTTTGTCTGCTTGAGCCTTGTTCCATTTTTCGATGATAATTCCAGCAAATTTGTCTTCGAGGGCTTCGTGGAACGGATGGTATGATCCAATGACCCAATCGAACGGAGCAACTTCGAATAGGTCGCTAAAGCCCAGGCAGCTTGCCCATTGCGTATAGGCCAAAACCCAGCCCGCCCAGTATTGCGGGGAACGGTCGAATGGATAGATCTCCCTGCATTCGGCGGGCTTTAGCCCCGCACGGGCGATAATTTCGCGCGCAAGTTCGTCGCCCGACATGCCGCAGATAACACGTGGCATTCCGCGCTTAAACTGTTTTATCTCAAGAGCGTTCGATAGGATCGCCGTCAGCTCGGCTGGATTCAAGCCTTGGTCACAGAGGGCAAAATCGACTGCCTCGCCCAGCGTTCTCATGGCGTCCTCGAGATACATCTCACTGTATGCGCAGGTCGTCTACTGTCATCCCCTCTCGAACGATGTCGAAGATGCGGATTCCCTCAAACGGATTCTCGGAAAGTAGCTCCCGATACTGCCCCCTTGCCGCTTCATCTCGCTCCTTGGCCAATGGGCCGTACTGAGCTTGAGGCGCACGTTCAAATCCAGCAAAACGAACGCTCTTAAAAGCGCGCTCGCTTTTGAGCACAATCTGCTCCCCCAGGTTGCCAAGCTTCATGGCACGACCCAGCTGCTCGACGGTGATCGTATTGTTTACAAACGCCCTGGCATAACTAAAGTATGAGTCATCCGCACGCCATCCTCTAATCACATCGCAAGCGTCGGTGTCGGGCAGAAAATAATCGTGGAGATATTCGCATGCCCCCACGGCGATGGCGGTGTCCTTGCGAAAAGAACGATGCTCAACGAGCAACGCTATCCAATGCAGAACTGAATAATGCGGCGATAGTAAGTCGAGCAACTTGAGGTCTGCCATATCGAGTTCGTATCGATTTGTAAAGTCATCAGCATCTCCCGAGCATGCCCATTCCTTTGCAAGGTCAAGGCTTTCCGTGCAATAGAACCCCTGCCCATAATCGTTATGGACTTTTCCCAGGCCAAACTGGGGAACCTCAACAATCTTCTGGGAACCATGCCACAGCTCCATGTGAGCTTCCTAACGGGTATCGCTCTAACGATAGTCTAACATACTATCGTTAGAGCGATACTTGTACTGAAAGATCGAGAGGGCGAATGGAACCGATTCTAAGTTCATACCGGCTTCTAAGAATGTCGAATCCGAAAGTATGCGGCAAATTCCAGACTTGTCGACCACGCCGGGATACGTCAAAGTCTCCACCTGCGGTTTTGTTGGGAAAAATCGGGTTGTGCTCGGGGTTTGCTTAATTTTCCCCGTACTTCCGAAATATAGGCATTTTGTCAGCGATTTGAGGTGCCTTCGAGCGCCATGTTGATGCTTCCGAGCCAAGAGCAATTGGTTAACGGACGAGTTAAGGCACACTATAGCTGCTATATCTTTAGTAATTAAAGCGGCGCATCCAAAGACACCCTCTTTCGAATCTTAACTAGACAGGGGCCGTGATCGCAAGGCGACGCAACTTAACGGAATGAACGGTTTCCGAGGGTCATAACGCATTTTTTGGGGTATCGACGTTACCGGCCGCAACGGTTGCGGACGCTCGAATCGACATTCTTCGTACCGGAATTTGTACCAAGGCGAATTTCGCGGCTTCCGGAGACGCAACGCCACGAAACCGGCCCATCTACTACGTTTAACCCCGACCAGCCGACCATATCCCGGATTTCGCAAAAACCGCAGGCCGTCTACCTGCGGTTTTATTATTAACGAAAACGGAATGGTCGGGGGATGCCGGCCAAACGTAGTAGATGGGCGGCTATCGTGGCGGGCGTTCCGTAGAGCGGTCGGAATGGCACCGGAAAGGCGGGCCGTGGCCGCGCGCCACGCGCGCCTCGCCCTTCACAAGTTTATGAGTTTTAGTATCCAAAGCCGAGGGAACATGTTAAATGCAGTCAGTAAACCCGCCCGGCCTCTGGATGTATCAGCTCTGGTGCTGCCTGAAAATACGCAACGCTTCCTCTGGCTCGGGAATATCATCGACGATAACTTTCCAGGCGAGGGATCGAACTACTTCTCGATATCCATGTGCTACGAAGTTTCGAAAGCCCCTAATATCGTTCCATGGATACTCCGGAAAAGCTCCTCGTCCCGTTTACGCCGCCTTAAAGAGACGCACCTCATCCTTTTCAATGCTCTTGCGGAATGCAGGACGCATATGCTCGGGAGGGTTGGTGACAATCTCAACATCTCGCCCGAGCTCTTTTTCGAGCTCAAGGGAGAGTTCGTATAGTGTGCCGAACGTCATTGTTTCACCGCAGACTAGACGCAAATCGATATCGCTATCTGGCGTTTGCTCGCCACGGGCGAAGGAGCCAAATAGATATGCCTCGCGGACGTCGTAACGAGACAGCACACGAGAAACAGCAGCGGATATGTCGACAAGCGTAATCATGTCTCAATTTTACTTACCGATTGAATGGAAGGCAATTGCCATGCGCCCGTTCCACAGGCCCTAGAGAGGGGCTGTATCCGGTAGTATGCGGCAAAATCAGAGCATGCCATGCACGAGAGAAGTCGGCAAAGCCTCTACTTGCGATTTCTTTGCTTGAAAAGGGCGGTGTGCTCGGGGGTTTGGGAATTTGCCGCGGACTTCCGTTTTGCGATTCCGGAAGTGCGGGGAAAACCGAGATCTGGCGACCAGACCCTGGTTTTACGCTTCAGCGACCTGCAGTTTTGTTCGCAAAAATCGGGTTGTGGTCGGGGGTTGCTTATTTTTCCCCGCACTTTCGAAATATGGGCATTCTGGCAGCGATCCAGGTGCCTTATAACGCCATGCAACAGGGCGCAACGCTCAAAATCTACTTTGCAAGAAGCAGGTTCTCCTTGAGCTCGTCTCGTTCGACTAGAGAACTGGACGCGCTTTCGTCCGGCATGGCGAACGTCCTTGGCACAATCCCAACGAGCGACACGGTAAAGGCGTCATTTCTAACCATTTTGCTAACCATCATGGTTAGCAAAATGGTTAGAATATGGGTAGAATAGAATCGGAAGGCGGACAGCATGAAATTCCAGGAAACAGAGACAGTCGAGCTGAAGGCCGTTGCGCAGGACGGCATCAAGAAGGAGATCGTCGCCTTTGCGAATTGCGGCGGCGGCACGGTCTACGTTGGCGTCGCCGACGACGGCGCCGTGCCGGGCGTCGAGGACGCGGATGCGTGCGCCCTGCAGGTCTCCAACATGGTGCGAGACGCCGTGAAGCCGGACGTCACCATGTTCGTCAGCTATAAAACGCTCGACTGCGACGGGAAGGCGGTCGTGGCCGTCAAGGTCCAGCGCGGCACGAACCGCCCCTACTACCTAGCGAAGAAGGGCCTGCGCCCCGAGGGTGTCTACGTGCGGCAGGGTTACTCCTCCGTCCCGGCGACCGATGCTGCCATCCGGCAGATGATCAAGGAGACCGACGGCGACAGCTTCGAGGACATGCGCTCCCTCGACCAAGCGCTCACCTTCGAGTCGACGAAAGGGGAATTCGAGACACGAAAGATCCCCTTCGGCGCGCCGCAGATGCAGACCCTGAAGATAGCCTCATCGGACGGTCTCTACACAAACCTCGGCCTGCTCCTGTCCGACCAGTGCCCGCATACCGTAAAAGCGGCCGTTTTCGAGGGGACGGACCAGAGTGTGTTCAAGGATCGCCGGGAGTTCTCCGGGTCCCTCATGCAGCAGCTCGACGAGGTCTACGACTACATCGACTTCCACAATCAGACCCATGCCACTTTCCAAAAGCTGCTGCGCGTCGACACCCGGGACTACCCGGAGGTCGCCGTGCGCGAGGCCTTGCTGAACTCGCTCGTGCACAGGGACTACTCCTTCCACGCCAGCACGCTGATCAGCGTCTACGACGACAGGATCGAGTTCGTGTCAGTCGGCGGCCTTCTGCCCGGCTTGGAGCTGGAGGATTTGATGATGGGCGTCTCTGCCTGCCGGAACCCGCATCTCGCCAACGTCTTCTACCGCCTGCAGCTCATCGAGGCATACGGCACGGGGATGAGGAAGATCATGGGGGCCTACGCGGGTGCGGCCTCTCAGCCGCAAATCATGGCCACGAACAACGCATTTAAAATCGTCCTGCCCAACATGAACTTCGCAGCAACGGCAGCGGAAACGCCTGCGGCAAACAGCAAGGAGGCACCCGCTGCTTCTCATTCCCGAGAGGACGAGATCCTGCAGTTCTTGGCAGAGCACCCCTCAATCACCCGAAGGGAAGCGCAGACGTTGCTCGGGATCGGCCAGTCCACGGCCGGCCGCATATTGAAAGAGATGGTGGATAAGGGGCAAATCGCAAGGCACGGCGGAGGTCGCACCTTGCGATACGAATTGGCGTAACGATGTGTCTCTGAGGTAATTGCCCACTACGCCTTCCGTCCAGGCAGGCATAGCAAAAGAGAGCCGCGACCACTCCCCTCGATTCGATTCATTTCTAACCATTCTAACCACCATGGTTAGAATGTGCCGATTTCCCAGAAGGGCTTGTCTCAGCACTGCGAAGTTGTGGAGCGTGACGCGGCTGGGGTAGCTGAGCTCTGCTATGGTGTCAGCCGTGCTGACACCCAACCCGGCGAACGTTTCGATGGTCTTCGCCCTTTGCCCTGCACTGTACATCCGAATGATCCTACCGGTTCTCTTTTGGCCCAGGATTTCCACCGCAGTCCCAGGGGGCTAGAAGGATAAATCACGCAGGGCCATTGCAGCGCTACGTGTTGAGAACTTGGCCAGCAACGAGAAGTTTGTGAAACGTTTTGTGAAGCGTAGCAGGACGAAGCTACCTCTCGGCAAAGGTACCCCAACCGCCGGCAGGAACGTCGACACAGCTTTCGAGGTAACTCTTCATGATGTCTTCCAATGTGGGCACGCGTCCTTCGGCCATTATGCCCAAGGCATCCAGCACATCGAATACGGCGGCTGCGTCATCGACCCCGAGGAGGTCTTCGTTGCACAGGTCCAACCTCGCACCAAGCACAGTATACCCGTGCTGCACAGCGACCCTCGCAAGGGCATCGTCATCGGCAACCAGCGGGTGCCTTTGGATCTCGACAACCAGCCCATACTCTTCGCCGGGCTTTCTGGAATCAAGTTCGAACGCGAGCCCGATCTCTTGGACGACGAGCCACGTTTCGGCATATAGCTTCCCTGCCTCGTCCAAGAATAGCCTCGTCATGGCGGGCACGACATCCCCATACCCAAGAAACTTCCCGCAAAGAAGCGTTTTCGACAGGGAAGAAACCTTCGGATAGCGAGACAGCCACGCCCTGCCCTCTCGAGTTTTCAGCAAGGGGCAAACCTCTTCGGGATTTCCAAGCATTTCCGTAAGCATGTAGAACCTGGCACAGAAGGCGGCGGCGGTAATGTTAATCCGAATGCCGGGCGCGTAATGGCTCATCGGAGTCTCGAAGCCGGCGGCCCTTTCATACGCGCCTCTGCACTCGGCACGCATACCAAGCAAGGCGTAGCACAGGCTCATCTCGAGATAGGGATATCCGAGGGACGGTTGCTTGTTGAGCGTAGCGAGGCGCTCTTCGGCAATCGAGAGCTGCATTGACCCAAAAACGTGGGTCAGCCGTTGCCAATGTCGGCTGATTGTTCAGCTCATGCTGTAGCTCTTTGAGAAAAACGAAATCGTCTTGCGTAAGGCTACGCTTGACGTAAGCGCGGTCTTCGCGATCAACCGATGCTGTCATTTCTCTTCACCTCCTTCTCGTTCTTCTTCGTCTCCCTGCACTTCCAGCAGGCTTCGCTGTCCTTGATGAACCAGTCCAGATTTCGCTCGATGCCGCAGTAAGGGCACGTGTGCTTTCGGACTTTGTTGACATAGCTCCCGTAAGGCATCGCCAACGCTCCTTTGTTGAAAACTTTGCTATTGTTGAAAACTTGTTGAAAGCCTGTTGATAACTACTGCTGAAGACTTGAAAACAGGCTTTGGAATCGCTCGAAAAACGAATCGATCAAGAAAGAAGAAGCAAGAAAGAAGAACCTTGCTTGTAAGTCAACATAACAAGCAAGTGCGGGTTTTTGGCTTTGGGTTTGGGTTTTATGACCCAAACCCAAAAACCCGCTTCTGTACTGTTATGTTATGTATTGTTAGGCTTAGCCCAACCTAAAACCGATGGTTTCGCGCTGGTTTCAATCCGCAACAACACAAACATACGCTCTGACCTGCTAGTTTGGCGGGTTTTCCTGCTTCTTTTTCGGCCTGCCGCCCTTGGCTCCGTTGACGCGCTGCTTGCCAAAATAAAGGGCGTTTTTGCACATCCTCTCGCTCTCGATTCGGCCTTTTCCGTCTCTAACGAGCAAGCCGATCTCAAGCAGGCAGTCGATGAAATCTTGTGTCTCGGCGATGCTCACCGTCTCGTCGAACGCCCCCATCGAGCGCATACCGATTGCGCCGGCTAGAATGAGCCAGTCTTCATCGGTTTCCACCGCAATTGAGTGGTGCTTGGTGCTCGCCAGAAGCTCGCAGAGCCGCCAGTAAGCGCCGTAGCCCTCGTTACCGCGACGCATGAGCAGCCGTTGGCATTTGATGTCCCGCTGCGCGTTAGCGTCGTGCTGAAACCACGCCATTGGTTCCTGCGCCTGATCGTGCACGTCTTTAGGAATCGCCGTCATCGTCATCACCTCCCGCCGTTAATCCATCGCTTGTCCCCTGCTGGTGCCAGCCGTCCCAAAGGCACTTGCCAACCTCGCGGCAATTAGTCCAGACGGTCGTTCCGCGAAAGCCACACGCGCTCTTGGGCTTTTCGCCGTGCTCGAGTAGATGAAGCTCGAACTGACATTGCCCGGGCGTTGGCATCGGCTGCTCACCAAAAAGATCGAGCGCCAGCTGCTCAGCGCTTTGTAAGCTGCTGCGCATATGCATTGCACGCCGATTTGGTCATCAGATGGACAAACATGTCGGGTGTCATATCGTTGAGCTTGTCGCTCTCGAGTATGTCTTTCATGGCTACAATGGGTGTCCCCATGAAACAGAAAGCCAGGTCGGTATCAAGCTCGACGCTCTCGTTGCTCTTGGGGTTGAAGAGCGTAATGGTGCCGTCGACACCGCTGATATACTCGGCAACGGAATCGAGGAACTTGATTGCTTCCTTACGCTTCATGATTGTTCTCCTTGTCATAGATGGAATTGCGAAGCTTGATGTTTAGCTTCGGATGCCGCTTTAGAAGCCAACGGGCTAGAAGCGGCGTATCCGTGTTGTTAATGCCGTAGACATGCTCAACGCCGTTGCCGTCAACAAACGGCACGCCGACGAGCTTGACGCTACCCTCGTAACGCTGTTTCTCAATGAGGTACTTGGCGCTTACCCGGATGCCGCGCTGGTCGATTGCGAGCGCCGTAAGCTCGATCTGCCGCAGCGCCCTTGGATTGAGGTCGCACCAGAGCTTGAACAGCTCCTGCCGGTCTTGCAGCTTGAGCGGCACCGGGTACATTGCCAACCGCTCCTGCCGCATCACCGATTCGAGCGGCTGGGTGTAATCGTCAACATCCATGGCGCTTCCTTGCTTCGCGGCTCATAAAGCGCCTGAACGCCACCTCTGCGACCTCTCGCGGTGCCGATGGCGGCACGGGCAGTCTGTGGCGCGTGCGAACGTCTCCCGCGCCGCTCACGCCCGGTCTGCGGGCTTCCTCGATGATCAGCCGCGCGACCCAGAAACCGTTCGCGTCACGGTCGAGATAGCCCTTCATTGGTCGACCATTCGGACGATAAACCACAGTTCAAGACCGGCAAGGACGAACGGTAGCCAAGGCAGGTTGCATGCTTCGGTAAGCCAGATAATGGCACCAGCCAGGGCGATGAGCAGGATTCCAGTTGCCGCTAGCACGGCAATAGCGCCGCAAAACCACCGCTTAACCGTTGCTAGTGGTGTAAAATTCTCGTTGTCATTACTGGTGAAGGTTTTGACATTGCCCGTGCCCGGTTGCAGCCAGGTGCGGGCGCTTTTGTTTCGCAAGCTTGCGTCATAGCTTTGACGCGCCGGCAAAATGCCGCCTGCGAAACATCGAGCTTGCGACATTTCGCACTCGTCAAAACCACGATGCAAACCGTTGGTTTGCGATTTGGTTTCATACATCTGAAATCCCTCCTTTCTTACTTGCTGAACATGTTGCCGACGGCAACGGCAGTTGCTATGAACAACCAGAGCGTCAATACATCGATAAATTCATCCATTACGCGATTTCCCCCCATCCCATAAGCTCATTGGGACTGATGTGCGCAACTCGGCAGATGGACATGATTTTGTCTGCGCCTGGGATGTAGCCCTCACCGCTCTCGTACTTCACGACGGAATCTTTGGAGATACCGACGCGCTTTGCGAACTCATCCTGCGAGATATCGAGCTTCGCGCGGGCTGCTCGCAGGTTCGCCGCAAACACCTCCTTGTTGAAACCCATTACGTTTCCTCCTTTCTGCATTGAGCCGATATTTGGCTACTTACTTGTCAAGTAGCCAACCCGTATATTCCTAGGGTTTACCCTAGGAATATTAGCCAGCTGCTAATTTCCTTAGCAACTGGCTACGCACTATAGCTATGCAAAATAACGCTATCAAGCGAAAACTAATAATTTCGTTGTGTATTAGCTAATTTCGTTGTACTATGCACTTACGTTAGAAGAGAAGGAGACTAGCAGTGAACATTCGCCTTATGAAGCTGCGGAAAGCCGCTGGTTACTCGAACAGAGACGAGTTTGCCGAAAAGATTGGTGTGAACAAGTACACCTATCGATCATGGGAATCTGGCGCGGCAATGATGAACGCTGAGCAGATTTGGAATCTTTCCATTGCATTGGGCTGTTCCCCAAATGACATACTCGGTTGGAATGATGAGACTTGCGAATTTGATAACGTTGATGACCTTTCGTCTGACGAGCGCGAAATGATTGATCATTACCGCGAAAGTTCGCCCGAGTGGCAGCAAAACATCGCCATGACAGCCAAGGCAGCTGCAAGGGAATCAAAAGAAGATTAGACATAAAAATGCCCCGCACCTATCCGCCAAGACCAGTGCAGGGCTTGCCAATCCGTTCAAATGAAAAGGCAAGGTGATTTTATCATGCCAAAAGGCACACGTGCCGCCATCTATGCACGTTTCAGTTCGCATAACCAGCGAAGTGAAAGTATCGACATCCAAGTAGAGAAATCGCGCGAATACTGCGCACAAAATGGCCTTGACGTCGTGCGCGTATATAGCGATTACGCGCAAACAGGCCGTGATGTTAGACGCGCTGATTTTCAGCGCATGATGGAAGACGCGAAATTAGGGATATTTGATTATGTGGTGATCTATAAGGTCACGCGCATCATGCGCAACCGTGACGAGATGGCGCTTGCACGTATCAGGTTGCGCAAGGCAGGCGTTGAAATCCTTTATGCCGGTGAAAGCCTTGGCGAAGGCTCAACGCGCGTCTTGAATCTCGGAATGCTCGAAGTGCTTGCTGAATGGGAAAGCGCGATAGACAGCGAGCGTATCCGCGACGGTATCAACAAGAACGCCCAGCGCGGAATGGCAAACGGTCGCACGCACTATGGCTGGGACATTGTTAACGGGTATTACGAGGTCAACGAGCGCGAAGCCGCCGTGATGCACCGTATGAAAAATATGCTGTTTGCTGGCTCGACTGTTGCCGAAATCAAGCGTGCTGTCGCAGGTGAACGCGGCAAGCGCGGCAAGCCGCTAACGCACGGCGTGATAACAAAGCTGCTTAGGCGCGAGCAGAACTGCGGCGTTTATGATTACGCGGGCGTGCGAATCGAAGATGGCATGCCCGCGTTGTGGTCGCGCGAAGACCAGGACATGATCAATAGCATCTTGGGCTCAAACGGGCGCAAGCACAACAAGACGCGTGACGCCAACGATTACCCGCTGTCTGGCAAGATGTGGTGCCCAGAGTGCGGCCAATACTACGTTGGCACCTGCGGAACATCCAAAACAGGCCGCGTGTACCACTACTACAAGTGCAAAAAATGTAAGCGCACCTTTAGGCGCGATGCCGTTGAAGAAGCCGTGCTAGATACCGTCCTCGAAACGATTAAGAAGCCGGATGTACGTCAACGTATCGTTGATGTAATGGCACTTTACAACGAAATGAATGAAGAGAAGGAGGAACCGGAGAGCAAGCGCATTGAGCGCGAGATAAAGCGCATCGACACGGCGTTTGAGCGTATCTGGCAGGCTATCGAGGACGGTATTGCGCCGCCCGGCGGTAAAGAGCGCGTTGCCATGCTCCGTGAGCAGAAAGCGGCCTTAGAAGCCGATCTGCGGCAGGCTCAAGCTAACGAAGGAGCGAATCTGTCTGGTGAAGCCATAGCCGCTTGGCTCGATCACATTGCGCAGGAACCAGATGCGGCTGAAATCATCGAGACGTTCGTGCGGCTCATTGAGGTAGACGGGGATGAACTCAAGCTTTATTTCGCTTTCGACTACTGGGGCGATGACTTCCAACCCAAACAAAAAAAGGCGAACCCCGAAAAGGGTTCGCCTAATAATCCAATGGTGGAGACGAGGGGAATCGAACCCCTGACCTCTTGACTGCCAGTCAAGCGCTCTCCCAGCTGAGCTACGCCCCCGTGACGAGGATATACTATAGGGGAATGTTTTGCTTGATGCAAGGGGGAATTTTGATTGATTGTCGTATCTTACGGGTTTTCCTGGGATGGGACTGAATTAGCTATTTTGGCGGGTATGAAAATAACTTGCTGGGTTTATTAGTTTTCTGGTTGAAAAAAGTCTCCTACCATTTTGTTAAGCCAATGGTTGGATTTAAAGCGGAGCAACTCATTGAAGTTATAAAATCTCTGGTTGAAATCGTCTTTGCCAGGGAGGACCGACCATGGCCGAGAAGTTCGCGTTCGACTACGTGAACGAGATTTTGGGTATCGTCAACTACGTGCGCGAAGTGCAACGCCCCGCCTTCACTACTGGGACTGCCGAGCCGCATCTCAATCGCATCATCGCGTGCAGCAGCCTGACGATTGGCCCGCGCATCGACGTCCCGGAACCGCTCTTCGTGACCGAGCCCGACCGCGACGACGAGATGGTGGATGAGTTTATCGAACCGAGGACAGATCTGAGAATCGACGCAGAAACGGGCGAGGTGTTATGAGCATAGCAGCAATTGCCGATTGGGAGCCCATGCCCTCTACGTGTTTAAAATGCAGCGACAACGAATACGGGTTCCCCACCGTCGTCTGCCGTACGCCCAGCAGACTTGTGGAAGAGTGCGAAAAAGCTTTCGACGCAGGGCTGCTGCTCGCCGCTTTGACTCTCGTAGTGACCATCCCAGACGTATGCGCAAACATCGACGGGACGGATTACCGAAAATGGTGCAAGGAGTACCTGGAGCTCCCGAACGATGGGAGAAAAATGACCAATGCGCGCAAGGGCGAGAAGCGCCCAGATGAGATAAAAGAGGGGTTTGAGACGATAGAGGATCGAGGCATCTTTACGGCATCGGATCTCTATCAGCTTCGCTGCGCGGTGATCCATGCGGGGTCGTCGGTCATCGAGGGAAGGGGCGAAGCGTATAGCCCCTACAAAGCCATCGGGGTTTGCGTTCAGGGCGATGCGCGCGGGATAATCGCGAGTTATGGGCATAAAGGAATCGGCCATGGAAGCCAACAAGACTGCGAGTTCGATTGCGTCGTCAAGCTTGAAGGGCTCATCTCTCTCATAGCAAAGGGTGTGTGGAAATTCGTCGAGGAAAACCCCGAGCGCGATCGAGAATACTCAACGGGGAAAGGACGTTCCCGCCAAGGCGTGGTGGACTTCAGGCCTTTAATCAAAAAGCAAAGTTGTTAAGCATGTGGTTAAATTTGCATACGAGCGGGTTGTTAGATAAGTGGTTGGATTAAACAGAATCCCGTTTGCGGAAACCAAACAATCGTTTAACAACTTCCAACCACTTATTTTACTTACCCTTTTTTGCGTTGCCAAAATTAGCCAATTCAGCCCAGTCCCGATAAAACCCTCACGCCAGCAAATAGCCGATCGCAACGCCTTGATGAACTTGGATCTTGGCCGTACCCCTAACGACATTGGAGATGCCGGTGTCAGCCAGTAGTCCCAGCGGGCTGTGATCTAGTTCCCATTCTAGGCCGTGTTCGCTTACTTCGGTGTTGGGGGCAATGGCGATGATTGAGAAAGTCTTGCCTTCGGCGCTTTCGATGGTCCACGATTCGCCTGCGCGAAGGATGCGGGCGACCACCTTGTCCTCGGCAATCCAGACTGCGGCGTCATCGTAGCCTGCAAGCAACCCCAGTACGGAAAGCGCCATATCAGGACGGCCACCCGTGGCGCAGGTCGCAACCACTTCGGCACCCGGCCAACGACGGCGGACGGAATCGAGCGCTAGCGCCAGATCGGTATAGTCCTTGTGGGGGTCGTGGCGCTCAACTTCAAAGTCGGTGGCGGCATCGACCAGCGCGCGACCCGCATCGCTCACCGTGTCGGCATCTCCCACATATACGTCGCAGCCCAGTCCCGCGCCCAACAATGCGTCGAGTCCACGGTCCACGGCGACAACGTGGTCGCACTCCCCGGCTAGCCTACGCAACAGATCCGCGCTCGCCACCACGGGCGAGCCGCAGACTACAAGTACCTTGCAAGCCACAGCCCTCGCCTATCCCTCAAACGAAAGCACGCAGGTCAAGTCCAGGTCCTCATAGCTATCGATAAAGATATCGCAGTTGGCACGCACATCGTCGCGCTTCATGCGGCCGTGCGGGTCATAGATGCCCACGCGCTTAAAGCCGGCGACCCCAGAGCTCTTTAGGCCAAAGACGGCGTCCTCAAACACCCAAGCGCGCTCAAACTTGTGCCCATGGCGCTCCTCCAGGCGGCGCAACGCCAGCTCGTATACGTCGGGGAACTGTTTGGAGCGTCCTGCCTCGCCCGTGGTGGTCACAAACTCCATGTACGCGTCGAGCCCCGCACCTGCGAGCGCAGACTGCACCAGCTCGGCCGGAGTAGACGTAGCCACGCACATGGCAATACCCGCCGCCTTCGCCTGCTCCAAAAATGCCAAAAGCCCGTCGCGCGGCGGCACCTTGGAGTACCCATCAATCAAAATCTCGCCCAGCTCGCGATACAGCTCCTCGCCATTCGCGCCAATGCCCCACGTATCGTGGTAGGCCTGGCACTCGTCCTCCAGCGACAGGTGCTCAAATTGGGCAAAGTCATCCACGGTCACGTCAATCCCGTGGCGGTGCAATAACTCGGGCTGGGCATAGGCCCAAACGGGGGTGCTATTAACCAGCGTGCCATCGCAATCGAAAATAAAAGCGACCTTGGGAGTGGCGGTATGGGGCATAAACGAACCTTTCGATATCAAATGATAAACATCTTGCTAAAAACGTTTTACCAAACGTCAGCCAAACAATTTTGAAACCCAAATTGGTAAAACTGTCAAGAGTTTTACCACGTCAAATCTGCCAGTGGTATAAACATGTCGCTTACCGATTAAACGCCCCCGCAAATCCGCTTTTGTCCATAAAACTAACGCACAGGTGTTATCGTAGTTTCTGCCGAAAGTTCCACCGAGCACGCGAGGTGGAACGAATCACAGTAACTTCGCCGTCCCTTCGATTCGTGCAGCCTTGGACCTTTCGCATCTAGTCACCAAGGCAACACGCTGCCGCGTCATGATGGGATCAAACGTGAGCGATACAAAGCTAAAGCCAGCAACTAAAAAGCCTGCTACCCGTAAAGCCGCCCCGCACGCGCCGGAGCTCACCAAAGACGATGTCTATCTGTTTGGCATCGGCACATGGGAGCGCAGCTGGGAAAAGATGGGCGCGCATCCCGACACGCAGCAGCGCACGCGCGGCTGGCGCTTTTGCGTTTGGGCGCCCGATGTAAAAAGCGTCCATGTCATTGGCGAATTTAACGACTGGGATGAGGAAGCCAACCCGCTGGTGCCCGTACATACGAGCGCTATTTGGGAAGGCTTTATTCCTGGCGCCGAGCAGGGCCAGCTCTATAAATATCTCATCGAGACCAACGAGGGCGAGAAGCTCTATAAGGCCGATCCGTACGCCTTTAAGGCCGAGTGCCCTCCGGGTACCGCTAGCGTGCTGTGGACTCTCGATGGCTACAAGTGGAACGACGCCGCGTGGCTCAAGCGCCGAGCCGGCCACAACCACATGTCACAGCCGCTCAACATCTACGAGGTGCATATTGGCTCGTGGAAGCGCCACGGCGATGCGCCGCAGGGCGAGCCCGACGAGTACGGCAACTACCCTGGTCCCATGGATCCCTTCCCCGCGCAGCGCGGCGAGTTCTACACCTACGACGATCTGTCGGTGGAGCTCGTAGACTACGTGCGCGACATGGGCTACACGCATATCGAGGTCATGCCGCTCATGGAGCATCCCTTCGACGGCTCCTGGGGCTACCAGACGACCGGCTACTATGCCGCCACGTCGCGCTACGGCAACCCGCAGCAGCTCATGCACTTTATCGATGCGTGCCACGAGGCGGGCATCGGCGTAATCATGGACTGGGTGCCCGGCGGTTTTTGTGCCGATTCCCACGGCCTTGCCACTTTTAACGGCCACATGCTGTTTGAGCATGAGATTCACCCCAACTGGGGCACGCACAAGTTTGACTTCGCCCGCGGCGAGGTCCGCTCCTTCCTGGTCTCCAACGTGCTGTATTGGCTCGAGAACTTCCACGTGGACGGCATTCGCATGGACGGCGTATCCAGCATGCTGTACCTCAACTTTGGCATCGACGATCCCGGCCAAAAGAAGTTCAACAAGTACGGTACCGAGGAGGACCTGGACGCCAGCGCGTTTATCCGCCAGGTCAACTGCGCCGTGGAGGCCCACTTCCCTGACGTGATGATGATGGCCGAGGAGTCCACCGCGTGGCCGCTCGTGACCTATCCGCCGCAGGACGGCGGCCTGGGCTTCCATTACAAGTGGGACATGGGCTGGATGAACGACACCCTGCACTACATGCAGACCGATTTTCCGTGGCGCCCCGGCAACCACGGGCTGCTCACGTTCTCCATCATGTACGCCTTTACCGAGAACTTCATCTGCCCGCTGAGCCACGACGAGGTCGTGCACGGCAAGTGCTCGCTGATCGGCCGCATGCCGGGCGACTGGTGGCGCCAGTTTGCCGGCCTGCGCACGCTGGCTTTCTATCAAATGACGCACCCCGGTGCCAAGCTCAACTTTATGGGCAACGAGATCGGCCAGTTTATTGAATGGCGCTACTACGAGTCCATTCAGTGGTTCCTGACCGAGGAGTACGAGACCCACCGTCATCATCAGGCGTTTATCAAGGCACTCAACCACCTGTACACCGCCGAGCCCGCCCTGTACGAGCGCGGCTACACCGACGACGGCTTTACCTGGATCGACGCGGACAACTCCAAGCAGTCCATCGTGAGCTTTGTGCGCCAGGGCGAGGACGTCGATGACGATTTGGTGATCCTGATCAACTTTGACCCGGCGAGCTACGAGAGCTTCCGCGTGGGCGTGCCGCGCGAAGGTGACTGGGAGGTCATCTTCGATTCCGACCGTCCCGAGTTTGGCGGCAGCGGATACGCCGGCGAGGAACCCTACACCTGCTCAAGCGAGCCCTATCCCTGGAACGGGCAGATGGATTCCATCGAGATCAAGGTGCCCGGCCTGGCTGGCGTGGTGCTTAAGCGCCGCGGCCCCAGCAGCTATAAGCCGCCCGTGGTTGAGGAGCCCAAGAAGGCGACGCGCAAGCGTTCGTCCTCGGTGAAGCCCAAGCCCGCGGCCGCCAAGAAGGCTCCGGCTAAGACGAAGGCTGCCAAGGCTACGGCTAAGCCCAAGGCCAAGAAGGCAGCCAATAAAAAGGCTGCTCCCAAGGCTAAGGCAGGCGCTGTTAAAGCATCTGCCAAGAAAGCGTAACAAAGGTGTTACCACTGTAATTACCCGCCCCGCGGGGGCGTAGGATACAAGTCATAACCGTTCCGGGAGAAACATCCCCGGGGGAAGGAACGTATGAATAAGATCTTCGACAACAAGCAGGAGTTTACCGAGCTCTATCGCGATGCCGTCATGAGCATCAGCGGCAAGAGCGTCGAGGCCGCCAGCGACCTCGACCGCTTTAACGCCCTGGCAAAGCTCGTGGCCGAGAAGGCGCGCACCGTTGCCACCAAGAGTGACGCCCGCGCCACCGCCGAGGGCAAAAAGCGCGTGTACTACTTCTCGATCGAGTTTTTGATCGGCCGCCTGCTCGACAACTACCTACTCAACTTTGGCGTGCGCGACATGGTCGCCGAGGCGCTCGACGACATGGGTTTTGACCTGTCCGTCATCGAGAACCAGGAGCCCGATCCGGCTCTGGGCAACGGTGGCCTGGGCCGTCTGGCCGCATGCTTCCTGGATTCCATGGCAGCCGAGGGCATTGCCGGCTACGGCAACGGCATGCGCTACCGCTACGGCCTGTTTAAGCAGGAGATCGTTAACGGTAGCCAGGTCGAGGCCACCGACGAGTGGCTCACCCACGGCTATCCCTGGGAGGTCCGTCGTCAGGACAAGGCAGTGACCATTAAGTTTGGTGGCCATGTTGAGGGCTTTGAGGAGAACGGCCGAACGTTCTACCGCACGGTGGACACGCAGGACATCCTAGCCGTCCCTTATGACATCCCCGTGGTGGGCTATGCCGGAGAGACCGTCAACAAGCTGCGCGTCTGGGCCGCCGAGCCGGTCGAGGAGCACTTTGACCTGGAGGCCTTCAACCGCGGCGACTATGCCCTGGCCGACGCCGAGCGCGCCGAGGCCGAGGCCATCAGCGCCATCCTCTACCCCAACGACGCCGGCGAGCACGGCCGTCTGCTGCGCCTGAAGCAGGAGTACCTGTTTGTTTCGGCCGGCATCTACAGCCTGCTCGACACCTTTGAGAAGGAGCACGGCGAGAACTGGGAGCTGCTGCCGCAGTTTGTGGCCATCCACACCAACGACACCCACCCCGCCATGTGCGGTCCCGAGCTCATGCGTATCCTCATCGACGAGAAGAAGCTCGAGTGGGATGACGCCTGGAACATCGTGACGCAGGTCGTGAGCTACACCAACCACACCATCCTGCCCGAGGCTCTGGAGAAGTGGCCCATCGGCACGTTCTCCAAGCTCCTCCCCCGCGTGTACCAGATCATCGACGAGATCAGCCGTCGTTGGCACGAGTCGTTCGACACCACGCAGGAGGGCTGGCAGGAGCGTCTGCGCCAGACCGCCATTCTGTGGGACGGCGAGATCCGCATGGCCAACCTGTCTGTAATCTGCAGTCATAGCGTCAACGGCGTGGCAAAGATTCACTCCGACATCATCAAGAACATCGTGCTCAAGGACTTCTATGCCCTGACGCCCGAGAAGTTCAACAACAAGACCAACGGCATCTCGCACCGTCGCTTCTTTGCCGAGGCCAACCCCACCTACGCCAAGCTCGTGACCGAGGCCATTGGCGACGGCTGGCTCAAGGACGCCTTTGAGCTGGAAAAACTCAAGGAGTTCCAGAACGACACCGAGTTCCTTAAGGCCGTGGGTGCCTCCAAGCGCGCCAATAAGGAGCGTCTGGCCGCCTACGTCAAGGCCGAGACCGGTCTGGTTATCGACCCCAACACCGTCTTCGATGTCCAGGTTAAGCGCTTCCATGCCTACAAGCGCCAGCTCATGAACATCATGAAGGTGATGGACATCTACAACCGTCGCATTGCCGATCCCAACTTCCACGTGACGCCGACGACCTTCATCTTTAGCGGCAAGGCGGCCTCGAGCTACACCTTTGCCAAGGAGACTATCCGCCTCATTAACTCCGTGGCCGATGTCATCAACAACGACCCGCGCGTCAACGAGGTCATGAAGGTCTGCTTTATCCCCAACTTCCGCGTGAGCAACGCCCAGCTCATCTACCCCGCTGCTGAGATCTCGGAGCAGATCTCCACGGCCGGCAAGGAGGCCTCGGGCACGTCCAACATGAAGCTCATGATGAACGGCGCCATTACGCTGGGCACCCTCGACGGAGCCAACATCGAGATCGCCGACCTGGCCGGTCGCGAGAACGAGGCCATCTTTGGCCTGACCGCCCCCGAGGTCGAGCAGCTCTGGGCATCGAACAGCTACTTTGCGTGGGATACGCTCAACAACGATCGCGAGCGTCTGGGCCGCGTGATGGACGAGCTCAAGGACAACACCTTTGCGGGTCTTTCGGGCAACTTCGAGAGCATCTACAACGAGCTCATGAACAACAACGACCCCGACCTGGTCATGGCCGATTTCCGCAGCTACGTCGACGCCTGGGAGGCGCTCACGAACAGCTACGGCGACCAGGAGACCTGGAACCGCAAGGCGCTGCTCAACACCGCCTCCTCCGGCTGGTTCTCGAGCGACCGCACCATTCGCGAGTACCGCGACGAGATCTGGCACGCGTAAAGGCGCGCGAGCTCCCTTATGCCAGCACGGCATTACTCGACGGGCGCGACCGAGCGCCGCGCCCGTCGCTAATGGGTTTAAGAACATCGATGACAGAAGGAGAAATCGATGAGTAAGAAAGAATGCATCGCGATGCTCCTCGCAGGAGGACAGGGCAGCCGATTGGGGGCACTCACCCAAAAGATCGCTAAGCCGGCGGTTAGCTTTGGTGGCAAGTTCCGCATTATCGACTTTTCGCTCTCCAACTGCTCCAACTCGGGCATCGACACGGTGGGCGTTCTGACGCAGTACCGCCCCTACCTGCTGCATGCCTACGTGGGCTCCGGCGAGGCGTGGGATCTGGACAGCCGCGACGGCGGCGTGTCGATCCTGCCGCCGTACGAGACGCAGACCGGCGGCGCCTGGTATGCGGGCACGGCCGACGCCATTACGCAGAACCTCGACTACATCAAGGCCAACGACCCCAAGTACGTCCTGATTCTTTCGGGCGACCATCTGTATCGCATGGACTACCGCAAGATGCTCAAGACGCACATTGAGAATAACGCCGACCTCACGGTGAGCGTTATGCCCGTGCCGTGGGAGGAGGCCAGCCGCTTTGGCATCCTGACCACCGACCCCGAGGACGGCCGCATCACCAAGTTTACCGAGAAGCCCGAGAAGCCCGATTCGAACCTCGCGTCCATGGGCATCTACATCTTCTCGGCCGACGTCCTGATCGAGGCCCTCGAGCAGGACGCTCTGGACCAGCGCTCGAGCCACGACTTTGGCAAGGACATCATCCCCAAGCTGCTCGGCGAGGGCAAGCGCCTGTACAGCTACGAGTTCCACGGCTTTTGGAAGGACGTTGGCACCATCGCCAGCTTCCACGAGACCTCGATGGACCTGCTGGGCAACAACCCCGAGTTCGATCTGTTTGACAAGAACTTCCCCATCATGTCCAACATCACCACGCGTCCGCCGCACTACATTGGCCCGGACGGCCGCCTGGACGACTGCCTGGTCTCCAACGGCTGCAAGATCTACGGCACCGCTCGCCACTCGATCCTTTCGACCGATGTCATCATCGAGGAGCGCGCCGTGGTCGAGGACTCCGTGCTGCTGCCGGGTGCGCACGTTAAGAGCGGCGCGCACATCTGCCGCGCTATTTTGGGCGAGAACTCCACGGTCGAAGAGGGCGTGAAGCTCGGCTCTGTCGATACCACCAAGGATACGGCCGTCGTTGGAAATGACGTCGTTATCGGGAAGGGGAAATGATCCGATGATCAATCGCAAGGCCATCGGTTATATCACCGCCAACTACTCTTCGACCTACGGCAGCGTTCTGCTCAAGGACCGCCCCATCGCGTCCGTCCCGTTTTTGGGCCGCTACCGCCTGATCGACTTCCCGCTGTCCAACATGATGAATGCCGGCATTAAGACCGTCGGCGTCGTCATGCCGGGTAACTACCGTTCGCTGATCGACCACGTGGGCTCGGGCAAGGACTGGGGCCTGGACCGCAAGAAGGGCGGCCTGTTCATGGTGCCCGGCAACGCGTATGGCACCACCAAGGGCGGCATGCGCTTCCTGCTGCGCGACATCATCTCCAACAAGACGCTGTTCCAGCGCTCGGACAAGCCCTATGTCGTGATGATGGGCACCAACATCATCTTTAACATGGACCTCAACACCATCATCGACGCGCACGAGAACTCCGGTGCCCAGATGACCGTGGTGTACTGCAAGGCCACGCGCAACGTCGATGACGAGACCAAGCTCGAGATTAACGATAACGGCCGCCTGACGGGCGTGAGCGCCGGCGTCGTGTACGGCGACAATGCGTCCATGGACTGCTGCATCGTCAACCGCGAGACGCTGCTCGAGATCATCGACCACTACCAGGCCGCCGACTATCTGGACCTGCTCGAGGCACTCCAGGGCGACTTTGGCAACATCGACGTGTGCAGCTACGAGTACAAGGGCGAGGTCGTGGGCGTGTTTAGCGAGAAGTCGCTCTATCGCCGCAGCATGGACCTGCTCGACCAGACGGTAGCCGACCAGCTCTTCGATCCCGAGCGCCCGATCCTGACCAAGGCTCACGACGTGCCGCCTTCGCGCTATGCGACCGGCAGCCACGCGTGCAACTCGATCATCTCGGCCGGCTGCATCATCAAGGGCACCGTGCGCAACTCGATCCTGTCGCGCGGCGTTGTGGTTGAGGAAGGCGCTTCGGTGACCAACTCGATCATCAACCAGAGCTGCATCATCAAGAGCGGCGCCCGCGTTGAGAATGCCATCCTGGACAAGAACAACGTGGTTCCCACCAACACCGAGCTTCGCGGCACGCCCGAGAACATCCTGGTGCTGGGCAAGGCCCCGTTAACTCCCGATACCACCATCGTGCATTAACGTAGGCACCGCAACATCGCTCGTAACATGTAGAATAGCCGCCCGGTTAGCGCCAGGCGGCTATTATCGAATTGCAACATGGGAGACAATATGGCAGATTCCAGCAAAAAGATGCAGATCGTGTTTGCCTCGGCCGAGTGCGCACCGTTTGTTAAGACCGGTGGCCTGGGCGACGTGGCGGGTTCGCTGCCTGCGGCGCTTGTGCGCGCCGGCGCCGAAGTCATCGTGATGGTGCCCAAGTACGCCACCATCAAGGACGAGTACAAGGCGCAGATGGAGCACTTCTCCGACTTTTACGTGAGCCTGGGCTGGCGCAATGAATACTGCGGGCTCGAGAAGCTCGAGCACGACGGCGTCACGTATATGTTCGTGGACAACGAGCGCTACTTTGCGCGCGACTATCCGTACGGCTTCTTTGACGACGGCGAGCGTTTTGCGTTCTTCTCCAAGGCCATCACCGAGAGCCTGCAGCACCTGCCGGCCGGTTTTGAGTGCGACATCCTGCACTGCAATGACTGGCAGACGGCACTGGCACCCGTGTTCTTGCGCGAGTTCTACCAGGGCCTGCCGCTGTACGACCGCGTCAAGACCGTGTTCTCGATCCACAACGTGGCGTTCCAGGGCCAGTTTAGCGACACCGTGATGGAGGATATCCTGGGCGTGGCGCACATTCCGGCGGCCGCCTCGCAACTGCGTTGCGACGCCTGCAGCATCAACTACATGCTGGGCGCGCTGCGCTATGCCGATGCCATCACCACGGTAAGCCCCACCTATGCCAACGAGATCCAGACGCCCGAGTTTGGCGAGGGCCTGGACGGCGTGCTGCGCGAGCGCTCCTATGCGCTGCAGGGCATTTTGAACGGCATTGACGTGGCGGGCTTTGACCCGGCGACCGACAAGCGAATTGCCGCAAACTACACGGTTGATGACCGTGGGGGCAAGGCTGTGTGCAAGGCCAAGCTGCAGGAAGAGCTGGGGCTCGAGGTTCGCGACGACCGTCCGCTCATGGTGATGGTCACGCGTCTGACGCGTCAGAAGGGCATGGACCTGGTCATGTACGCGCTCGACCGCATCCTGTCCGGCGGCGTGCAGGTGGCGGTGCTGGGCACCGGCGACCGCGACTACGAGGACGGCCTGCGCTACTTCCAGGACAAGTACCCCGGCACCATGGCCGCGCGCATCGAGTTCGATCCTGCGCTGTCGCAGCGCATGTACGCCGCCGCCGATATGTTCCTGATGCCTTCGAAGTTTGAGCCCTGCGGCCTTTCGCAGATCATCGCCATGCGCTACGGCACCCTGCCGATTGTTCGCGAGACCGGCGGCCTGAAGGACACGGTGATCCCGTATAACGAGTTTACCGGCGAGGGCACGGGCTTCTCGTTTAGCAACTTTAACGGCGACGAGATGGGCGACGCCGTGTTCCGCGCGGCACGACTGTTCTGGGACAACCGCGACGCTTGGAACCAGCTGGTAACGCAGGCCATGAGCCAGGACTTTAGCTGGACGCGCTCGGCCGACAAGTATCTGGACCTGTACTTTTTTATGCATCCGGAGATTGAGAGGCCGGCGGCGGTTGTCGACGAGCCCGAGGTTGCTGCCGAGCCCGAGCCCAAGGCCGAGCCGGTTGTTGAGGCGCCCGCTGCTGCTGAGGAGCCCAAGGCTGAGGAGAAGCCGACTGCGAAGCCTGCCGCCAAGAAGGCTACGACGCGCAAGACGACGGCCAAGAAGGCTACGACAAACAAGGCCGCTACCACCAAGACAGCCGCAGCAAAGACGACTGCTGCCAAGACAACGACCACGCGCAAGCGCACCACCTCAGCAGCCAAGAAGGCCGCCGAGGCCGAGGTCGCTCCCGAGGTAAAGGCAGAAGCCGCCGTCGAGGCCAAGCCCGCCGTCAAGGCACCGGCCAAGACCACTGCCAAGAAGACGACCGCGACCAAGAGCACGACCGCCAAGAAGGCTACAGCTACGAAGGCAACGGCTACCAAGACCACTACAAAGAAGGCTGCCCCGAAGACGGCCGCCAAGGACGAGGAGACGCCTGCCGAGTCCAAGACGGAGGCAACCGTCGAGGCCAAGCCCGCCGCCAAGACCACCACGCGAAAGCGCACGACGACAGCCAAGAATACCACGGCAAAGGCTGCGGCTCCCAAGGCAGAGGCTAAGCCCGCAGCTGCCAAAGAGGAGCCCAAGGCCGAGGTAAAGACCAAGCCGGCGCCGAAGGCCGCCGAGGTCAAGGCCGCCCCGAAGGCAGAGGCTAAGCCCGCGCCCGCCAAGGAGACCCCGGTCTCCCCCGCCGCTCCGGCAGCGGAAAAGGCCCCGTCCAAGAAGACGTCCGTCCGCAAGGCAACGGCCACCCGCAAGCGCCGCTAATTCGGACGATCCACAATTCAATCCTCAATAAACAAGGGGTGTCGTTCAGCGCGACACCCCTTGTTCTAAAGATGAGGTAAAACGATTTTCTAGGACAACCGTTCGCCGATAGTGAGCGGCTGTAGTTTATACAACTAAAGTGCAACGATATACTTAAATACTGTGCGTTAAGCCCATGGCCCGTTGGCCATGACTGTATAGAACTGGACCGTACTATGAGATTGATTCACAACAGCCGCCTACCGCAGTTTCGCACTCCGTTTGGCGCTGTGACCACTGGAACTACCGTTGCACTGTCGGTGATTTTGGAGGATGCCGATCCCAACCAGGCAACACTCACCCTGCGTACCTGGGTCGATGAAGTCGGCGAAACCCTGATCCCGATGGAGCATGAGGGCGATGGTATTTTTACCGGCGAGCTCAAATGTGATGAACCGTGTCTAGTGTGGTACAGCTTTATATGCAATATCGAGGACCAGCCCGAGGTTCGCCTAGGCGCGCCCCAGGGCCGCACCGGTGGCGAGGGCGTAACCTACGACTACGCCGAGGTGCCGTCCTTCCAGATCACCGTCTATAAGCACCGCGAGAACCGCCCCACTTGGTACGAGCGCGGCATGGTCTACCAAATCTTCCCCGACCGCTACGCCCGTGACGAGCATTGGCGCGAGCGCACAATGGCCCAACTCGAAAAACCGCGCAAGGGCATTCAGCGCAGAATGGTCGAGGACTGGAACGAGCCGCCCGTGTACGAGCGCGCCGAGGACGGCTCCATCAAGACCTGGGACTTCTACGGCGGCTCGCTCAAGGGCATCCAGGAAGACCTGCCTCGCATCGCCGAGCTGGGCTTTACGGCCATCTACCTCAACCCCATCTTTGAAGCCGCGAGCAACCACCGCTACGACACGGCCGATTACACCAAGATCGACCCGATCCTGGGCACCGAGCAGGACTTTACCGAGTTGTGCCAGGCAGCCGAGAAGCTGGGCATCTCCATCATCCTGGACGGCGTCTTTAACCACACGGGTGACGATTCGATCTATTTCAACCGCTATGGCAACTACCCCGGCGTGGGTGCCTGGCAGAGCGAGGATTCGCCGTGGCGCGATGCGTTTACCTTCCACGAGGACGGCTCGTACGACTGCTGGTGGGGCGTGGGCAACATGCCAGCCATCAACGAGAAGTCCGAGCTGGTGCGCGAGAGGCTCCTGGGCAAGGACGGCGTGATCCGCAAATGGCTGCGCGCCGGTGCCCATGGTTGGCGCCTGGACGTCGCTGACGAGCTTTCCGACGACTTCCTGGCCCAGATCAAGAAGGCCGTGCTTGCCGAAAAGCCTGACGCACTGTTGCTCGGCGAAGTCTGGGAAGACGCCTCCAACAAGATTAGCTACGGCCATCTGCGCCGCTACCTGCAGGGCTCCGAGCTGGACTCTGCTATGGATTACCCCTTCCGCGACATGGTCATCGGCTTTTTGATGGGCTACAAGAACGCCTACGAGGCCGCCGAGGATATCGAGACCCTGCGCGAGAACTACCCGAGCGAGGCATTGTCCTGCGCGCTCAATCTGCTTTCGAGCCACGACCGTCCGCGCATCATCTCGGTGCTCGGCGGCGGCCCCGACGAGTCGCAGCTGCCCGAGTGCGAGCGCAGCAAATGGCGCCTGGACGAGAACGCGATGGGACTGGCCAAGAGCCGCTATTGGCTCGCCACGCTCATGCAGATGACCTTCCCTGGCGTGCCTTCGATCTACTACGGCGACGAGTACGGCCTGGAGGGCCTTACCGATCCGGGCAACCGACGCACCCTGCCGACCAAGGACCAACTGCACGACTTCGACACGCTGGCTATTGTCAAGAACGCCTCCGCCGTACGCCGCGCACTGCCATTTATGATCGACGGCGAGATCAAGGCCTTCGCGCTTAACGACGAGGTCCTGGCATACAACCGCACGGGCAAGAATGGCGAGTCCGCGACGGTTATCATCAACCGCAGCCTGCGCAATTCGCACCGCGTGACGATTCCGGCGCTCGGCGAATGTGCGAGCGACGTGATCAGCGGTCACGAGTGCGAGATCCACAACGGTACGGTCACGCTCGATCTGTATCCGCTGGGCTCGTCGATCATCTATCACCATGCCGAGCAGCGCCTGCAGGAGCCGCTCGATCACGGCGCGGGCGTCGTGTGCCATATCACCTCGGTGCCCACCGACGACGGCAAGCCCGGCACGATCGGCGCGCCCACGCGTCGCTTTATCGACCATCTGGCCGCTATGGGCATGCGCTACTGGCAGGTTCTGCCTGTCAACCCAACGGACTTCTTCCGCTCCCCTTACGCTGGGCCTTCGGCATTTGCAGGCAATATCGACCTGCTGCCCGAAAGCCAAGGGGAGCTGGCGGCCGACTTTGAGACTTGGAAGGCCCATGGCGGCGAGGACGCAGACCCACTCTACACGGCGTTTAAGCATCGCAACGCCGATTGGCTCGAGAAATACTGCGTCTACATGGCCGTCAAAAAGCACTTTGAAGGCGAATCGCGTCACGATTGGCCGGCCGATGTCGCGCGCTACAACGAGTATCTGATCGATGACAAGCGCTTCCACGACGAGGCAGAGCTTCAGGCGTACATGCAGTACCGCTTTGACCTGGCCTGGTGCGAGCTCATGAACTATGCGCACAAGAAGGGCATCGAGGTCATCGGCGACATTCCCATGTACGTTTCGGACGATTCGGCCGATGCGTGGAGCGAGCCCGAGAACTTCTGGCTGTCCGATACCGGCAAAGCGATTGAGATTTCTGGCGCGCCGCCCGACAATTTTGCGCCCGAGGGCCAGGTGTGGGGCAACCCCACCTTCCGTTGGGATCACATGAAGGAGAACGGCTACAGCTGGTGGATGGACCGTCTGCGTCGCGCGTTCTCGCTCTACGACCGCGTGCGCCTGGACCACTTCCTGGGATTCCACAGCTACTTTAGCATTCCAGCAGGCAAGGCCTGCGCCGACGGCCGCTGGCTGGCGGGTCCGGGCAAGGACCTGTTCCAGACTGCCTATGACGAGCTGGGGCCGCTCAACTTTATCGCCGAGGACCTGGGCTACCTGACGCCCGGCGTTCGCGCCATGGCTTCGACCTGCGGCTTCCCCGGTATGGACGTGCTGGAGTTTAGCGATTACGACGTCCGCTGCGGCGTGCATCCCACGCCGGGCAAGATTCTGTACACCTCGACGCACGACACGTCGACGCTCGCCGGTTGGTGCACGCGCTCCTTTGCGGGCGGCGACGAGCCGAGCGGTGTTGAGGTAGCGGCCAAGCTGATGGGAGACGCGCTCGCAAGCAATGCTCCGCTTGTGATGATGCCGCTGCAGGACATCCTGGGGCTCGGCGACGATGCGCGTATGAACGTGCCGGGTGTCGCCACGGGCAACTGGACCTGGCAGGCCGATGAGGCCGACGTTGCGGCCGCCGAGGGCAAAACTGCACAGCTCCTGCGCAACACCCATAGATTCTGGGGCGAAGCGTGATAAAACCCCCGATATAGGGTACAGTTACAGCTGTTTGAATTTATGCGGGCAGAGCGATCTGCCCGCTTTGTGCTGAAAAGGAAGTATTATGGCGCGCTACGATTACAAGTGCTCGAGCTGCGGCAACGTGTTTGAGGTTGAGCATCCCATGTCCGAGACCCCCGAGGTCGTGTGCCCGAGCTGCGGCGCTCCGGCATCCAAGACGTTCTCGGCCAGCGGCATCAAGTTTGAGGGCAGCGGCTTCTACAACACCGACCAGCGCAGCGGTGGTTCCAGCACCACCGCCACCAGCGGCTGCTGCGCCAACTGCCCGCACAGCCACTAGCGACAAGCGGTCCTGCCACCCAGGTTCCCTGATGAGTTGCGGTGAAATAGTTCCTGAATCAGCCCATCCAACGGCCAAACAGGAACCATTTCACCGCAACTTTTCTATAGATCGAATTTCGGGCTGATGCTGAGTTTGTAACATTTCAAAACTCTGCCGGATTACGGGGCTGAATTGACAACCTCTATCCATTCCGGTAATTTGCAAATTTCAACAAGCCATCTACCTGCGGTTTTATCTAAGCCATTTTTGCTATGGTCGGGCATCACCAATCTAGCCCCGTAATCCGCCCTACTTTTGATAACAGCAAGTATGAGTCGGGCTATTTTTCCCACTCTTTACCGCTTTTGCGATCTCCACTCGCAGGACATCCTGAGTTGCGGTGAAATAAGGACTGTTTGGCGGGTAGATGCCGCTATTCAATCCCTATTTCACCGCAACTTAGTAGTTATTTGCGGACAAGGCGGGCGCAGAAGTGACCGTCGTAGGAATCTGCGTTTATGGGGACGCTCTGGAAGAGGCCTCGATCGTTCTGGCGCACGGCGACAAGCTTCTTGGCCTGCGCGAAATCGGGAAGCTGCAGAATCTGGGCTTCGGAGAGCGGCGCCACGGTAAAGCCGGCGCCCTCGGGAGAGGCCAGGAAAGCATCCACGACCTGCGTGTTCTCTTCATCAAAAACCGAGCATGTGGCATAGATAAGCTCACCGCCGGCAGCCACGCGCGCGGCTGCTTCCTTGAGCATCGTCAGCTGCAGACGGGGCAGCTCAGTCGTAACGTCGTTCTCGGTCAGACGCCACGGTATCTCGGGATGACGGCGCATGGTGCCGGTGCCAGAGCAAGGCGCATCGATAAACACCGTGTCGAACAGGGCAGGCTCGCCAAGCATGGCATCAAACGACGTAAGCACCTCATTGAGCTCGCAGGCATCGCCCGACACCGTACGAACACCCGTTATACCCGCCTTATGCAGGCGCGCGAGATTCTGGTCACATTTACGATCGTGCAGATCGAGCGCGGTATGCTGATGCTCGTACCCGGCACGTTTGGCCTGGCACATCATCACATAGGTCTTGGTACCGCGACCGGCGCCAATCTCCAGGCAACGACCGGGACGTGTCGCAACAGTAGCGATAAGCTGAGCGTTGAGGTCCGAGGCAACCGCGGCAGCACGCTCAAACACGCCCGACGCAACCGTGACCTGCGCATCGACCGGAGCATGGCAGCCCGGGAAGACAGGCGCAACGAGCTGCGAGATATACGGGTCGGCCTTGGTCGCAAACGCATTCTCGTGCAGAGCAAGCGGCGCAGGCGCCAGATTACCGGCAAAGTTGAGCGCGCCCTCGGGCGTATCGAACGAGGCCATAATACGAGCGCACAGCCAGCGAGGAAGACCCATCAAACGAGACAAGCGAACCAGGCGGCGCGCGGACTCATCCACGTCGGATGCCGTGGCAAAGTCCTCAACGTTGTCCGCAACCTTGTGCAGCACCGCGTTAGCCAGGCCCGCGGCAGACTTAGCACCGCTGCGCACCAGCTCAACACCCTGGCTAACGGCAACGCGGCCCGGCGTATGCAGGTAGAGCATCTCGAAGGCCGAGATACGAAGCGCCATGCGCACGCGCGGCGCGACCTTTTTGGGCTTATCCAAAAACTGATCGAGCAACTCATCCAAAATGCCCTGCGTGGCGGCAACACCGAGCGCCAAACGAGCGGCAAAAGCGGAATCGCGCTGGTCAATGGCCTTGGCGGAAGCGCGGGACGAGAGCACGTCGCGTGCGTACATACCGCGGCGATCGGCCTCCATCAACACATCGAGCGCTAGCTTGCGCGCAGGAGACAATTTGCTCATGACAGTACACCCCACATAAGTTCGGCACCCTGCAGGCCGGCAGCCCAGGCAGAAGCAGCCATGGCACGCTTGCCATCGGGCTTAACCTCGAGCAGTTCAACCGCACCATCGGAAAGGCCCAGGTAAACACGCTTGCTCTTGACGGCAACAGCGCCCTCGCCAAGCGACACAGCGGCCGGTGCAGCATCGAGCACGCGAACCGACTTGCCGGCAATCACACAACGGGCAGGCGCGGTATCGGACGAAGCAAGCACATGACGCACGCAATCGAGCGCCGCCATCTGCGGATCCAGACGCATCTCCTGCTTGGAAATCTTGGCAGCATGAGTGACGAGCGACTCATCCTGCTCAGTCCAAACAGCCGAGCCATCGGCAAGCGAGGGAAGCGTATCGGCAAGCAACTTACCGCCAAGCTTACCAAGCTCCATGGTCAGCGCCTCAGCATGCTTACCGGCAACCGAGGTCGAGGCCTGCGCGCAATAAGCGCCCGTATCCACGCCATGCCCAATGCGCATAATGGAAACGCCGGCAACCTCGTCACCAGCAAGAATGGCACGCTGAATGGGAGCAGCGCCACGCCAACGAGGCAGCAGCGAAGCATGAACATTCACAATACCAAGCGGCGCCATATGCAGCACCTCATCAGGCAAAATGCAGCCATATGCAGCCACACAGAAAATATCAGCATGGGCAGCCTGGAGCGCCTCAACTACCTCCGGCGTCATACGATTGGCTTCAACGACCGGCAACCCCAGCTCAAGCGCCTTAGCCTTAACAGGAGACGGCTCAAGCTTCTTACCACGCCCACGAACAGCATCGGGACGAGTAATAACAAGCGCAATCTCGTTCCCAGCCTCAACAAGCGAAGTCAACGAAGGCACAGCAAAATCAGGCGTACCCATAAACACAATACGCATAAAGGACGTCTCCCCTCAACCAAAGCCGAGACGGCTACAAAGAACAGCGGAAAGCCAAGTACCCGGCCCATCCGCAAGAACAATTCAACAAGAACAAATATACCCAAAACCAAAGAAAGAGCCGCATATAAGCAGCCCTCCCAACAAAGCACCTATCAGCGAAGACGCCCTTCCCTGGCCCGACGGCACCCGGGCGAGACAAGCAGCGTCAACGTAGTCCCCGGGGTGCCCGCCTATATCGTCCCGCGCGCAGTTTCGCAGCGCAGCGAGAATGTTTGAGCACGGGATGATATAGGCGGGCGCCCCGGGGACAAAGACTA
>CABVDH010000021.1 GCA_902497065.1 uncultured Collinsella sp.
ACCGAGCCGTACGCTTGAACTGAGAAGGGGGAGGCCTCGCGGCCTCCCCCTTTTTTGCGTTTGCGGGCTTTTGTCTCACATAGTAGCTGTGTTTTATAACCCTCGTTTGTCGCATCTTCTGCGAACGGGCTACAATAACTTAGTCTGTGCGATATGGAGGTGAACATGGCTGAAGCTGGTATCGGCGTTGATATCGTCGAGATTTCCCGCATGAAATCAATTCTTGAAAAGACGCCGTCGTTTGCTCGGCGTGTGTTTACCGAAGAAGAGCGTGCGTATTGCGATGCATCATCGCGTCCCGCTGCTCACTATGCGAGCCGCTTTGCTTCGCGCGAGGCGGTACTTAAAGCTCTCGGCACGGGCTTTAGTCAAGGCGTGGGTCGCAAGGATGTTTCGGTTACGCGTGATAAACTCGGCAAACCGAAGGCGCTGCTTTCGGGCCGTGCTCTCGAGATCGCTCAAGAACTGGGTGTTGTTGAGGTCGCTCTTTCCATTACGCTTACAGGAGACTTGGCCGTTGCGAATGCCATCGCGATTACCGAAGATGCTCGGCCTAAGCCAAAAGAGGAAAAGGTGAGCACCAAGAAACGCGTAGCGCAGACATTTAAAGAGGCTCGCTCTGTTTTAGATGAGCTTGAGCGGCTGCAGAATTCAGCATTGACGGAGCACCTGGGCGATGCTTCGCAAGATACGCTAGGAGCATAGATGAAACCGGTTTTGAGTACCGAAGAAGTCGTTCGTCTCGAGGATATCATCGAACGCGAAGGGACTTCGAAGGCCGAGCTTATGGAGCTAGCGGGTGAGTTTGCCGCCAACGAGGTCTTGAAGCTCAATCCCGATCGGGTTCTCGTTCTGGTCGGTTTTGGTAATAATGGCGGCGACGGTTGGGTTGCCGCCGATATCCTGAGCCATAAGGGTGTGGACGTGGATATCGTTTCTCCGGTTGAGCCGGATGAGATTCCTGCTGCTCTGGCACGTCATGTTGCTCGTCGTACTGCCGGCCGCGATGTGCACGTTTGCGTCGGCCCCTCGCGTGACGAACTCGAGGTTTTGATCGATAAGGCCGATGTTGTTGTCGATGCCATTTTTGGTACCGGTTTTCACGGGAATCTGCGTGCGCCGTTCTCCATCTGGATTCCTACGGTCAATGAATGCGCCGACTGTGTCGTATCCATTGATGTCCCCTCGGGCCTGAATGCCGAGACGGGCGTTGTTGATGACGACTGCATTCGTGCCGAGCATACGGTGACGATGATTGCGCCCAAGATTGGTTTGTATAGCGCCGATGGCCCTGAGTATGCTGGCGATTTGATCTGCGGCAATCTTTACGACCGTCTTGACGAGGTCATCGATGATGTCGACCACGCCGCCGAGATTGTCGAGCCCGGTGACTTAGTTGATTACTTTGCTCCACTACCTACGAATATCGATAAGTATTCCCGTGGCTCTGTGCTTATTGTCGCCGGATCTGCGCAATATCCTGGTGCTGCCATTATGGCGGCCAAGTCTGCAGCTCGCGCGGGTGCTGGTTACGTGGCAGTTGCGGCTCCTGACGCCTGCGCCAATCTTATTCGCATGGCACTTCCTTCGATTCCCGTCTTTGCTATTCCGTCTGATTCCCGCGGCTCCTTTGGCGCCGCTGCGCGCATGACGGTGTGCGAGATTGCAAAGAAGTACAGCTGCGTACTGTGCGGTCCTGGTATGACGACATCTGCCGGCGCTATGCAGGTGGTTTCGGGCTTGCTCGAGCTTGATGTGCCGCTTATTTTGGACGCCGATGCACTCAACTGCCTTGCTAAGATTGCCATTGACGGTATTGATAGTAATCCCGAGATGTATCGTCGCGAGCAGCCGTTGGTTATGACGCCGCACTATCGTGAGCTTTCGCGTCTGGTTGCCGGTGACGAGGTGAACGACCTTGGTACCGCGATTGCGGCCGCGCAGAAGGTTGTCTGGGCTGCAGGCTCCGACAATCTGGTGGTCATTGCCAAGGGGCCGACGACGGCTATCTGTGGCGTTGAGCGTGTGCTGCTGCCGCTCTCGGGTCCGGCTTCTCTGGCAACTGCCGGTTCGGGTGATGTTCTCGCGGGTATTTTGGCTGGCACGCTTGCCACCATGCGCGACGAGATGGATCGTTGGGAGTTGCTGTATTCGTACGCCGTCGCACTTCACAGCTACGCCGGTTTTGCCGCGGCGACGGAGTATGGTGAGAAGAGCGTCATCGCGACCGATCTTATCGACTTGATCGGTCCTGCCATGGAGCTGGCGGCAAAGGATGCGCTCGAAGATCTGGGAATCATGGACGAAGGGTCGGATGACTAATCATGAATAAAGCCGATTTGACGCGCTGGTCCTGGGTCGAGATCGACCGCGGGGCGCTCCGTCGTAACACGAGGGCCTATAAGAACTTGCTGAATCCACGTCAGCGCCTGTGCTGCGTGGTCAAGGCCGATGCTTATGGTCATGGAGCTGTTGAGTGCGCTAAGATCATGTATTCGGCCGGTGCCGACATGTTTGCCGTGGCGACGGTTAACGAGGGCGTTGAGCTCCGACAGGGCGGGATTACGAAACCCATCCTTATCCTAAGCGAGCCGCCTATCGAGGCCATTCCGACGTTGCTCGAGTTTGATATCATGCCCTCGGTCTATACGTCTGACTTTGCTCTTGCGTATGGCGAATGTGCCGTCGCGGCGGGCAAAGTGGGCAAGTATCATCTCGCCATCGAGACGGGCATGAATCGTATCGGCGTTCACTACACGCAGGTGCTTGACTTTGTCCGCGGTATTAATTTCCATCGAGGTATTCAGTGCGACGGCGTATTTACGCACTTCGCCACGGCCGATGAACCTTCGGGCTGGGACTACAAACTGCAGTGTCAGCGCTTTACCGAGGCCGTTCAGGCCATTAAGGATGCGGGCTTTGAGTGCGGTATCGTGCACTGCGCCAACACGCCGTCCTCGATGCTCGACCCTTCGATGCATTTTGATATGATTCGCGCCGGCGTTGGCTTGTATGGAATGCAGCCGTGCGAGCTGAGTGGCCGCGTGATGCAGCTTGATCCCGTTATGAGCGTCCATGCGCGTGTGACGCGCGTGGCACACCCTGCGATGGGTGAGGGCGTGGGCTACGGTTTTACCTACCGCGTACCGCGTACGCGCGTTCAGATCTGCACGCTGCCGATCGGTTATGCCGATGGCCTATCGCGTACGCTTTCCAATCGTATGGATGTGCTGTATCGCGGCGAGCGCGTGCATCAGGTTGGCAATATCTGCATGGACCAGTTTATGGTCGCCATTCAGTCCAACCCGGCACACGAGATTCCCGAGGCTGAGTATGGTGACGAGATGATTATTGTCGGCCGCGATGGCGATGCCGAGATCACTATGGACGAGATGGCCCGACTGCGCGGAACGATTAACTACGAGGTCGCCTGCGGCTTTGGCATGCGTCTCGACAAGGTCTACGTGTAGGAGCCGCTATGGGCGTCATGCACATCCCCGGCCATACCCATCAGGCACCACGTGAGGTCGCACTCGAGGAAATTGAGGCCGTTCTGGGCGATTGTCACCTCTGCCAGCTCTACCAGTCGCGTCACAATATCGTGTTTGGCGTGGGAAACCCCCGCGCTCGTGTGATGTTTATTGGCGAGGCGCCGGGCCGCAATGAGGATTTGCAGGGCGAGCCCTTTGTGGGGGCGGCAGGCGAGGACCTCAACGGCATTTTGTCGCTGGCGGGGCTCAAACGCGAAGACGTCTACATTGCCAACGTGCTTAAGTGCCGCCCGCCGGGAAACCGCAATCCACGTCCCGAGGAAGTGCTGGCTTGCTCGCCGTTTTTGCGTGAGCAGATTCGAAGCATCTGGCCCGATATTATCGTGACGCTCGGCAACCCCGCGACGCACTTTGTGCTTAAGACCGAGATTGGCATTACTAAGCTGCGCGGCAGGTTCCACCAGATGGGGCATTTTGTAGTAATGCCCACGTTCCATCCGGCAGCAGCGCTACGCAATCCGGCGTGGCAGGAACTGCTGGAGGAAGACTTTAAGATGCTGGGCGACTATCTGGAGCGACATCCCGCACCAGAGGACGCCTCGGAATAATAAGGAGCATATATGTCCCTGGAGCGCCTGGGGGTAGGTACTTACAAAACGACTTGCGCTGCCGATACGGAGTACTTTGGCGAGCTAATTGCACCGTGCCTTGAGGACGGCGATGTGCTCATCCTGACCGGTGGCCTGGGGGCGGGCAAAACTCACTTTACCAAGGGCGTCTCGCGCGGGCTGGGCGATGGGCATATGGTTACGAGCCCTACGTTTGCGCTCATGGCCGTTCACGATCAAGGCCGTATTCCGCTGTTTCACTTTGATCTATACCGCCTGGAGCATGCCTACGAGCTCGAGGATACGGGCATTTTCGATGTGCTGGGCTATGAGGGTGCTTGCCTGCTGGAATGGGGCGAACAATTCCAAGACGAGCTGACGGATGGGTATCTTTCGGTGACGCTCAAGCGTGATGAGGGCGACAGTGATGTGCGAACGATAACGCTCGAGGCGCACGGTGACCGCGCAATGGAGCTTTCCCATTTGATTGATAAGGCTGTACAAGATGAGCTTGCATAACGACAACGCGCTGGTGGTGGCGCTCGATACTTCGACCGACATGCTTGCCTGCGCGGCAAGCTGGATTGATGGGCAGACGGGCGAGACGAAGCTCGTGAGTGGCGACCACATGTGTCGCCGTCACGCCAACGTTGAGCTCGTGAATACCGTTGATGGCGTGCTGGCTCAAGCCGGTCTGGATCGCAGCGATGTTGGTTGCTATGTGGTCGGCCGCGGCCCGGGGTCCTTTACGGGTGTGCGCATCGGCATCTCCACTGCCAAGGGCCTCGCGCGTGGTGCCAATGTTCCGCTGCTGGGCGTGTCGACGCTCGACGCTTGCGCTTGGACGGCGTGGAAGGCTGGCGTGCGCGGCAAGCTTGGTATCTTGGCCGATGCTATGCGCGGTGAGGTATATCCGGCGCTGTATATGCTGGTTGATGAGGGTCCCGAGCGTCAATTTGAGCGCGAACACGTGGTCAAGGCCGCCGTGGCGCTCGATGAGTGGCGCCAAGCAGCGGACTGGGACCAGGTTCAGCTGACCGGTGACGGTCTCGTGCGCTATGGCAAGCTGCTGGGTGAGGACGAGACCGCCCGCTGCGTGGAGCGCGACCTGTGGTGGCCTTCGGGCGAGGGCTTGCTGCTCGCGCACGCTGCGGGTGACGGCGATCCGGCCCGCGTCTTGCCGATTTACACGCGCCTTTCGGATGCCGAGGAAAACGAGCGCAAGCGTCTTGGTCTTGCCGAGAGTGCGCAGAGCGAAATTACGGGTGTTGCCGATGAGCTCGCCGGTCGTCATCTGCAGTTCCGTCCCATGGGCGCGGCGGATGCCGAGGGCACGAGCGCGCTGGAGGCTGCCTGCTTTGAAGGTGCCGGACACGAGGCGTGGACGCCGGGCATGTTCCTGTCCGAACTGGGCGAGGACGTCGCTGCGCCGCGTAGTTGGTGGGTGGCACACGACGACGGCAAGCTGCTGGGCCTTGCCGGCGGTATGGTCGTGGACGGTGATGTGCAGATTCTGGATGTCGCCGTCGACCCGGCACATCGCCGCGAGGGCATTGCCCGCAAGCTGCTGTCGCACGTGAGCTATGATGCCCAGATGCTCGGCTGCACCACGGCTTCGCTCGAGGTCGAGGACGGTAACGAGGGGGCGATCGCGCTTTATAACGCTCTGGGCTTTACCGAGGCTGGCCGTCGCCGCGGCTACTACGGTGTCGGCAAGGATGCCATCGTCATGACGGCTCCGCTGCCCCTGGTGCTTCCGGTCGACAATGCTTCGCCCGAGCCGACGGCGGCAGAGCAGCGCGTATGGCCGCTGCCTGCGCCTGGGCGCTCCGAGGGGGAGCGTGCCGAAATTGAGCGCCGCCGCCTAGTGCTCGCTATCGAGAGTTCCTGCGACGAGACGGCCGTGGCGATTATCGATGCGGATGGCAATATGCTGGCCAACCAGGTGTCGACACAGATTGATTTTCATGCCCGCTTTGGCGGCGTGGTGCCCGAGATCGCCTCGCGCAAACACGTTGAGGTGATTGTGAGTGTCGTGGATGCGGCGCTCGAGGATGCCGCAGCATCGCTTGGTCTTGAGGGTGGAGCCATTGCCCCCAGCGAGCTTGCCGCCGTGGGCGTGACACAGGGTCCGGGCCTGGTGGGCGCCCTCGTGGTGGGCGTTGCCTTTGCCAAAGGCTTTGCCTACGCTGCCGGTAAGCCGCTCGTATGCGTCAACCATCTGGAGGGGCACCTGTTTGCCAACTTGCTGGCGCAGCCCGACCTCAAGCCGCCGTTCATCTTCACGCTTGTCTCGGGCGGGCACACCATGCTCGTGCACGTGAAGGCATGGGGCGACTACGAGGTGCTTGGTGAGACACTCGACGATGCTGTGGGCGAGGCCTTCGATAAGGTAGCCAAGGCGTTGGGTCTGGGCTATCCCGGTGGCCCCATCATCTCCAAGCTGGCCGAGACAGGCAACCCCAAGGCGATCGATTTTCCCCGCGCGCTTAACAGCAGGGGAGACTATCGTTTCTCGCTTTCGGGCCTCAAGACGGCGGTGACGCTCTACATCGAGCAAGAGACCAAAGCCGGGCGCACGATTCACCTGCCCGATCTGGCGGCTTCGTTTGAGGCGGCTGTCTTTGACGTGCAGTACAAGAAGGCCAAAAACGCATTGCACGCTACCGGATGTAAGGAATACTGCATCGGCGGCGGCGTCTCGGCCAACCCGCATCTGCGCGAGATGATGATCAAGAAGCTTGGACGTCAGGGGATTCGCGTAACGGTGCCGCCCTTGTCTGCCTGTACCGATAACGCAGCCATGATCGCGGAGGTCGCTCGCCGTAAATTCGACCGAGGTGAAATCTCGCCGTTCGACGTCGACGCCGATCCAAACATGACGCTGTAGCTGGTACGGCGCGGTCCCCGGACGGAGGGGCCGGATATAAGGTTTCCTGCTCTACAGTCCTGCGCAAGACGAAGGCCACATTAAGTGGCCTTCTTTGCGTGCGGAACTCGCGATAAACCTTATATCCGACCCCTCCGTCCGGGGACCTTTCTGTGTCGATATAGCTTCTGAGCTGGTTTGGCGTCGACAACGTCCAGCAAAGTTAACAAGCCAGTGTCGAATTTCCGGCGTGCTTTAGCGGAAAGAAAAAGATAGTGTGCGGAGCTTTGCTCCGCATTTGGGATGGGAGCCCCTGAGAGCCGCGGGAGCCGGGCGGCGCATATGAACTTTATCGCGAGTTCCGCACGCAAAGGAAAGCACTTAATGTGCTTTCCGTCTTGCGCAGGACTGTAGAGCAGGAAAGTTCATATGCGCCGCCCGGCTCCCGCGGCCCTCAGGGGCATCTCTCATGCAAAAACTTTTGTCGGGTAAAGTCCGAGGTCAGTGGCGTTTTATACCGAGAAATCCAAAAAAGTTGAAAATTCATTACAAATTTGCGTTGACTTTAGGTAACTAAAGTTTCATACTCCTTTTCAACCACTGGGGGATGTGAACACGCACGGATCGTTCGCATCATGATTGAAGAGGATTTCTTAGACATGTTCACGCATCAGCTAAACATTATCAGCGTAGTAATTATCTGATGCGGGTTAGCACATACAGCTAGCCCGTACGATAACGGGCGGCTGATGAAGATGAGGGCCGTCGAGCGCAACCGACGGCCCTCATTTTTTATGTCTAGGAAGTTCTTTTTAGAGGAGGAAATGTAATGAACGGAGTTTTGCTCATGGTTGTGGCCGCGGCGGTGCTCGCCTGCGGCTATCTGGGCTATGGTCGCTGGCTGGCCAACAAGTGGGGCGTTGACAAGGATGCCCTCACGCCGGCCAAGCGCATGAAGGACGGCAACAGCTTCTCGCCCGTCTCCGCCTTCACCGCGTTCTCGCACCAGTTCAGCTCGATCTGCGGTGCTGGCCCCGTCACGGGTACGATCGTCGCCATGGCCTTTGGCTGGCTGCCCGTCGTGCTCTGGGTCCTCGTCGGCGGCATCTTCTTTGGTGCCGTCCACGACTTTGGTGCCCTGTACGCTTCGATGAAGAACAACGGCAAGTCGCTCGCTCAGCTCATCGAGAAGTACATCGGCAAGACCGGCCGTCGCCTGTTCCTGCTGTTCTGCTGGCTGTTCTGCATCATCGTCATCGCCGCTTTCACCGACATGGTCTGCAAGACGTTCATGTTCACCCCGGCCGTTGACGCTTCTGGTGCTGCTACCGGTGCCATCGACTTCACCAAGTCCTATGCCGCCGGCTGCGCTGGTACCATTTCCATCCTGTTCACCTTCGTCGCTATCGCCTTTGGTTGGGCCCAGAAGAAGTTCAACCTCACCGGCGCTGCCGAGTTCGTCACTGGCGTGGTCCTCATGGTTCTCATGTTCGCCGTCGGCATGCAGTTCCCGGTCTACCTGGATAAGTTCCAGTGGTTCGCCGTCGTCATGGTCTACCTGGTCTTCGCTGGCGCTATGCCCATCCAGATGCTCAAGACCCCGCGTGACTACCTCACTTCCATCATGATGATCGTCATGATCGTCTGCGCTGTCCTCGGCATCGTCGTCCTGGGCGTCAACGGTCAGGCCACTATCACCGCTCCGGTCTTCACCGGCTTCTCCACTGCCTCCGGCATGATGTTCCCGGTCCTGTTCGTCTCCGTCGCTTGCGGTGCTCTCTCCGGTTTCCACAGCCTCGTTTCTTCCGGCACCTCTTCTAAGCAGGTCGAGAAGGAACAGGACGCCGTCAAGGTCGGTTACGGCGCCATGATCGTCGAGTCCTTCGTCGGCATCCTTGCCATCATCGTCGCCGGCATCATGTTCTCCGATATGAACACCGCCGGTACCGGCGCCCTCAACGCCGGTGTCGCTTCCACCCCGTTCCAGATCTTCGCCGCCGGCATCTCCCGCGGTATGCAGGCCTTCGGCGTTGACGGCACGCTCGCTACCGTCTTCATGACCATGAACGTCTCCGCTCTGGCCCTGACCTCGCTCGATGCCGTCGCCCGCATCGCTCGCACCTCGTTCTCCGAGTTCTTTGCCCAGACCAACGACGCCCTGGCCATCGAGTCCAAGGCCGGCTATATGAAGGTCCTCGGCAACCCCTGGTTCGCCACGGTCGTTACCCTGCTTCCTGGCCTCGCCCTCGCCTTTGGTGGCTATGCCAACATCTGGCCGCTCTTCGGTGCTTCTAACCAGCTGCTCGGCGGTATGACCATGATCACCCTCGCCGTGTTCTGCAAGTGCACCGGCCGCAAGGGTTGGATGCTCTACGTGCCCGTCGCCTTCCTGCTCTGCTGCACCTTCACCTCGCTGGTCCAGAGCGCCATGGGCTGCATGACCGCCGTCCAGGCCTACGGCTTCTTCGGCACCATCCCGGCTACCGCCACCACGGCTGCCGTTTCCGTCGCCGCCACCAAGGGCCTGCAGCTCGTCTTCGCCGTCCTGCTGATGGTCCTGGGTCTCATCGTCGCCGTCAACTGCCTCAAGGAGTTCTTCGGCAAGGAGGCTGGCTCCATGCCCGACGAGGAGCCCGAGTGGTCCGAGATGGGCAAGGCCGAGTACGGCCGCGCCGCTGCCGCCGAGGCTCCTGTCGACGCCGAGGCCGCCAAGGCTTAGTCGACCTGACGAGTTGAACGTCACATCTATATGACTCGGAAAGACCGGGTCCGCGACTTCGCGGGCTCGGTCTTTTTTCATGCAAAAGCGGGTGACGCTCGAGTGTTCTCGCAGATGTTTTGCGTGGATAAGGGCGCGCGTTGTACCATATAGACGTATATGTGTACATATGAAAGGGGCCCCGTGGCCAAGACGGTATATTCCGATAACCAAAATAATGTCGATGCCCTGGCTGAGCGTCTGAGCAGCCAGACGTCGCTTTCTGCCGAGCGTGCCAAGCTGGTTGCCTACGACCTGCTCTGCCGCAAGGCGCTCAAGATTAAGTCGAGTGCGCTGGCGCAAATTTTCCGCTCCGTCGATAAGGAATGTGACACCAAGGCGATGCGCGATGAACTTATCGCGGCAAATATCGTGACCAAGATCGAGGGTAGCGGCATTAACGGGCGCCCGGCGTTCTATACCATCAATGCCGAGATCCGTGATGCCCAGGAGCAGCCTGCCGAGTCCGTCGAGGATTTTGTCGTCGAGGATTCCGCTGACGTGCCTGCTGTGGAAGAAACTGCTCCGCGTGAGCATGTCGATACCGATGAGTTGCTCGATGAGAACGTCGTGCGTGCCTTTACGGCCAAGGCAGGACGCGGCGGTTTTGGCGGGGGTGGCAAGCGCGATGCGCAGCGCCGCGCCCAGCAGGAGCGCTTCCGTCGCGCCGTTGCTCGAAAGGGTGAGACGGATGCTGAGGCTGTTGAGACCGAGGTTGCTGCCGAGTCGCAGAAGCCCGCGAGGGAGCAAAAGCCCGTGGAGGCCCAAGAGCCCAAGCGTCGTCGCGATGCTCACTTTAAGACTGCACAGCAGGATGCCGCGCGTGAGGTTGAAGAGTCTTCTGAGGTTGCAGACGATGTTGAGGAGTCTGCCAAGAAGGCTCCGGGTTCGTGTCGTCCCGGCCGCGGTTTTGCGGGGCGCGCGTATCCCGTAAGGCGTCAGGAGAAGAGCGAACCGGCTTCGACCACTCAGGGCGAGAAGGACGAGAAGGCCGTTGAGCCGGTGGCTCGCGAGCAAAAGCCTGTTGAGCCGCAGCTTGAGGTTGATGCCGAGGCCAAGGGCCAGCAGCCTACTGATGAGCAGACGGAGCAGGGCGCGTCGAGCAGGCCTCGCCGCCGTCGCCATCGTGGGGGCCGCAGTTCCCATGCCGAGACTGCGGCCGAGAAGACCACGCCGCAGAACGAGGATGCGAAGGCCGAGGTTTCTTCGGGGCAGCCTAAGCGCCAGCCGGCGAAGGAGAGCAAGTCCGTTCGTCCGCAGAAGCAGGCGTCTATGCCGAAGCGCGAGCGCAATTCCCAAGGCGATTCTAAGCGCAAGTCTCAGAGGAAGCCGGAGTCTGCCGCAGCAGATACTGCTGCCCAGCAGCCCAAGTCGGCCGTTCACGGCGAGGCCTCGGCGTTTGCCCTTGCCCGCGTTTTAGGCAGGCAGCTGCTCAAAGTTGTCCCTACGCCCACGGCGCTCTCTAAGATCAAGGAGCAGCAGACACAGATCGTAAAGGTCGAGGGCAAGGACGGCAAAAAGGCTCCGCAGCGCACTCAGCACAACGAGATGTCCAACCGCAAGATTGCCGAGGAAATCGCAATCATCCAGGCTTGGATCGAGCAGAACCGAGGTGCCGATACGCCGGTTGCCTCGCGCCGCCAGCGTGCCTACCAGATCTTTAACGACGAGAAGGCTTTTGACGGCAAGCACGGTGAGCGCTTGATCAGGCGTATGACCGAAAAGGGCATCAGCATGCAGGCGATCAAGGTCGCCCCCAATCGCCCCGTGCACTTTACGGGCTTCTTTACGCTGGGCGCCGACAAGCCGTTCATTATGGTCGAGAACCTGGACACCTATGACGAGATCGTCAAGCTCCTGCGCGGCCGCAAGCACGCTAAGCTTTTTGGCACCAAGGTGGGTGGCGTGATCTTTGGCGGTGGCTGCAAGGCGAGCGTTTCGCACGCACTGGATGATTATCTGGCCGAGATCGGCTATCGCTTTAACTATGTCTACTACGTGGGCGATATCGACCGAGAGGGTGCGCGCATTGTCGAGCAGACCCGTAATGCCAATGTTGTTGAGATTCGCCTGCATGCCGGTATGTATCGCGCCATGCTCGCCGAGCACAAGCGCCGCGTGAAGTCCGGCGGTGAGTGCGAGCCCGCGGCTGCCAACCAGGGTGTACCGCAGAACCTGGCGGCGACGATCAAGGATCTGCCCATGGTCACGCGCGTACAGTTCCGCAACGTGCTGCGTGAGGGCGGACGCATTCCGCAGGAGATTCTGATGACCGCCGACTATCGGGATGGCGACTCGGGAAGCTTCGACCGCATGCTTAACAACTAGATTCCGCCGGCCCCGGGAGAGCGGGGACACCGGCTTAGGTTTCCTGCTCTACAGTCCTGCTCACGACGGAGGCCACATTAAGTGGCCTCCTGTTCGTGCGGAACTCGCGATAAACCTAAGCCGGTGTCCCCGCTCTCCCGGGGCCTGTGGTTACTTGGTTGTTGCATGCGGCTCGCTTTTCGGAACAGGGCTGATAATTCTAGATGCAAGGCGCTCTTGGTCGTTATGGGCCTGGGGCGTCTGTCTTATATAGGTAGATTCCTTGCGGGTTCGAATCCCTCCGCTTGGCGGCGTTGGCTCGATTTTCTTAACGCGAGGAGCTCTCGGCCGATGTGGGACGGAGGGATTCCGCGTCCGCCTGCCGGCGGCCGCGCCCCGCTGCGTCGCTTCGCTCCTTGCGTGCTGCGCTGGAAAACGCTTCGCGTTTCCTCAGCTCTGCACCCTTGCGGGTTCGAATCCCTCCGCATGCCCACGAAAAAGCGCTCCAGGTTCATAAGAGCCTGGAGCGCTATGTTCTTTGGGGCTGGGACGGAGGGATTCGAACCCCCAACAGCCGGCACCAAAAACCGGAGTTCTACCGTTGAACTACGTCCCAATGTGTGGTGTTGCCCAAAAGCAACCCGTTTAGTTTACCTAATCTGCGAGGGCATCGCAAACGCCATCGAGCAGGCGTACGGCGAGTGTCTGCGCATCACTTGCGGTGAAGGTTCCGTTGTAGCGCGTCATGCCCGTGAGCTCAATGCGGATGCGCGCGGGCTTTTGCTGCGCGGCGACATTGGCGGTGCGGATGCGCTGTGCAAGGTTGTGACACTCGGCAAGGGCGATCGTGGCGCGCGGCGCAGCATCTGCGGGCAGCTCATCGCTTGCGATCTCGAGCACCAGATCCACGTCGGTCGGAACCTCGGAATCGCAAAGCATCATGCCGCTGCTGTCGGTCGTCGCCGTGGCGATGTTCCACATGCGCGATGCAACGCTGCGTGCGATGGGGTCCTCACCGATGACGGCAATCTGGAAACGCTCGAGCACGTTGGCGGCACGGGCAAAACCGATGCGCGACTCGGCCTCGGTAACCGAGGGCTTACCCTCCCACACGTGATGCAGGCGGTTGATATAGGCGTAGGTATCCTGGAACGCCATGCCATCGGCAAACAGGCCAACATTTTCCTGGAACTGCTGCAGGGCGGCCTCGGTGTGCGGGCCAAAATAGCCGTCGTCCTCACCGCAGGCAAAGCCCAAAACGTTGAGCGCGCGCTGCAGGGCCTGAACGTCGGCGCCATGGAAATTGGGCATGCGCAGATAGAGCGTGCGGTCGCCCAGCTTATACGAGGCGTCTACCAGGGCGCTCCAACAGGGGATATCGACGGCACAGCCAGCGGCAAGGCCGCTATCGAGCCTAAAGGTGCCAACAGCCTGCTCGGTGGTGGTGCCAAAGCGCTTGTCGGAGACCTCGGCGTCATCGATTGTATAGCCAAGCTGCAGAAGGCGGGACTGGACGTCCTCGACGGCTGCTCCCTGCATGCCCGTTGTAATAGGTTCCATGAACGAACCCCTTTCGGCGTATCATTCGTACTATTTGAGCGCCTGTCGGATAGACGACGCAAAGAGATGCATAAACATGCACTCAACAGTGTAGCAAGTTGTACCCAAATACGCTGCTGACAGGTTTTATAACCCCCGCTAGTTGAGTCGCTCCACAAAGAAATCTGCCATGGAGAGGAACAACTCGCGTGCGTGCTGATCAAGCTCAACGTTCTCGATGGCCGCTTTGGCCTTGGCGGTCAGGTTGAGCGCGTAAGTGTGGGCGTAATCGATGGAGCCGGTCTCCTGGAAGATCTCCACGGCACGCGCGAGTTGCGCGGGGTCCTCGGTGCCCGAGGAAAGGATTGCCTCGACCTCGTCGTGGTAGCGTTCATCAGAGAGGGCGTGTACGGCGACAAGCGTGCGCTTGCCCTCGGTGATGTCGGTGCGGAAGTCCTTGTTGGCGGCCTCTTTGGTGCCGATCAAGTTGAGCAGATCATCTTGGATCTGGAAGGCAAGGCCCGTGTGCAGGCCAAAGGCGCGCAGCGCCTCAATCTGCTCCTCGCTGCCGCCGCCGATAATGGCTCCGGCGGCAAGTGGCGTGGCTCCGCTGTAGTACGCGGTCTTGTGCGTCGCCATGTCCAGATAATCGTCGACCGAGATGTCAAAGCGCCCATCGCGGACCCAGCCCAAGTCGAGTGCCTGGCCCTCAATGGTGCGGACGATCATCTCGGTGAGCTCGTGGAGCACGCGGAGTTTCACGTCTGCCTCGAGCGTGGGGTCGTCGAGAACCGTCTTGGTGACCATGGTGAGCGCTAAATCGCCGCAGTTGATGGCGAGTCCCGTGCCCTCGGTAAGGTGCATGCAGGGCTTGCCGCGGCGCAGTTGGCCGTTGTCGGCGATGTCGTCGTGGATCAGCGCGCCCGACTGAAAGTGCTCGATGGCTGCCGCGGCGCTGCGGGCGCTCTCAAAGCTACCGCCCACTGCGGTCGCGGCGAGCATGCAGATGAGCGGGCGGTGGCGCTTGCCGGCATTGGCCGTAAATGCCGAGAGCGGGGTATACAGGTAACGCTCGATATCGGCGGAAGTCGCCTGTCCGTCAAAGAACGTGGCCAGATAGTCGTTAATCTGGTCAAAGTGCTGGGCTAAAAAGCTGGTAAACGGACTGGACACGGGTTCTCGCATTCTTTCTTAGGTTGCACCGTTGCATTATGCAGACAACATATTGCCACATTGGGGCGTCGAGCGCGGCGGTTGAAGACGATTGAGTCTTGCGGCCGCAAACGCGGCAAGGGGCTCGGCTAGATAAGCCCAAAATGTTCGAGCGCGGTGACGACGCCGTTGTGGTCGAAGCTGTCGGTTACGTAGTCGGCCTTTTCCTTGAGGAAGTCCGGCGCGTTGCCCATGGCGATGCCGACATCGACCGCCTCCATGAGGGCGATGTCGTTGCTCGCGTCGCCAATGCCGTATACGGTGCCGTGGTCTGGCCCCAGGGCGTCAAGCACGGCCTTGATTCCGGCCCGTTTGGTGCACTCGCGCGGCGAGATTTCTGTGACCTCGAGTTCGAGCTCATTGAGGCAGAGCAGGGGTCCAAGCTCTTCATCTTGGGCGATGCGGTTGGCAAGTGGCGTGGACATAAGAATTTTATAGGCGTTGTAGTGCTCAAGTTGTGTGACGGCGTCGCCCGTGGTGCGTGCGTATCCGTACGTCTCGGGGGCATCTGCACTCATGCGTACGACGCGATCGATGCCCTCAAAGCGAATGACCTCGCCCGATTGCTCGAGATAGGGGGCGAGGCGCTGTAGCATGCCAGGGCTTATGGCAACGTTTCGCGCGACGCGCCCCTCGAGTTCGGCGTAACCGCCCGCGAGGCACACGACGCCTGCCCACGGCAGTTCGAGCAGCTTGGGATGGATGCAGCTGAGGGTGCGCCCCGTACAGATAAAGGCTTTGTTGCCGTTGGCGACAAACGTGCGAATTGCCTGTGCAACCGTCTCGTTGGGATAGGGGGAAAGATCTCGCTCGCCCTCGGGGAGCTCTTGGGCAAGTTTGGGATCTTGCCAGGCGAGCGTACCGTCGATGTCGAAGAAGCAGACATTGCCATACTTTTTGGCGCCATCGCCGGCATGAAAAGGTGAGGCGGCGGATGCAAAACCCGGTTCGAGTCCCATAATCTGATCAAAGTGCTCTTTGACGCGGGGTACCGAGATACCGATGATTACCTGAGCGGTCTTGCCGGTGACGATGAGGCCTTTGGCACCCGCTGCGACAAAGGTCGCATTGTCCGCGACGATGGAGGGGTCCACGACTTCGACGCGCAGACGCGTGGCGCAGTTGGTTGCGCCCGCAATGTTGGAGACGCCGCCCAGAAGCGTCACAACCTGCTCGGCGAGGAGATGATCTTGTGAGGCCTGGTTGCCGGAAGCGCCGGTTTTGGATGAGCGCTTTTCGTCAACGTCGTTTCCCGTCAAGCGTGAGAGCGCCGCGTTGCTGGCGATATGGTCCTCGCGTCCCGGGGTTTTAAGGTCAAAGGTCAGGATAAGACCTCGAAAGCTCAGAAAGAAGATGACGCAAAAGATGAGTCCGATTCCGAGCGCCAAAAGGTAGGAGCCGGCATGCGTCCGCATGAGCGGGATAAAGTTGAAGGCAGCCATTTCCATAAAGCCGCCCGAGAAGATGCCAACGACGCCAAAGAAGTTCATAGCCATGGCGAGGCAGGAAGATAGGACGGCATAGAGCAAAAAGAGTCCGGGATAGGTGAACATAAAGAGAAACTCGAGCGGCTCGGTGACGCCGCAGACCGCCGAAGCGACGATGGCGGGCAAGAGAATGGCCTTGAGGCTGGCACGGCGTTCGGGCTTGGCCGTGGTGTAGAACGCTACAGCGATGGCAGGAAGGCCAAAGAGCTTGACCCAGCCGGTGGCGGTGAAACCAGCCCACGGCGCAAGCTCATTGAGGGGGCGCGTGCTATGGGAGAGAATGGGGAGCAAATTGGTCCACGTGGCGTAGATACCGTCGTTAATAACTAAATTGTCGTAGTAGATAGGCATGTAGAGCAGGTGGTGCAGCCCCATGGGCTCGAGTGCTCGCTCCAAAAACGCAAAGATACCCACGCCGAGGGGGCCGACGCCCACAAGTGCGTGGCGCAGCGTTTCGGTCGCTGCGTATACGAAGGGCACGATGGCGGCCGAGATGGCGGCAAGGGCGAACACGGCAAAAAAGCTGATGAGGTAGACCAGCGAGGAACCCGAGAAGGTGCCGAGCCAATCGGGGACCTTGGCATCGTAGAAGCGGTCATGGATGGCGACGACGGTTGCCGATACCGCTAGCGGGCCGATAATGCCGGTGTCGAGCGTCTTGATGCCGTCGATGATGGTAATGCCGCTAGCGGGGGTCAAAGACGACGGGTACTTAAGTCCAAGGTTGTCTCCGCTTAGCTTGATGATCTCGCTCAAAAAGAAGCAATAGGCAAAATAAGCCACGAGCGCCTCGAGGCAACAACGTGCCGGTTGCTTTTGGGCAAGGCCGATGGGCAGCGCTACGGCAAAAAGGAGCGGAAGTCGCTTAAAGACCGTCCACGAGCCGCGCTGAATGATAGTCCAAAAAACGTACCAAGGGGTTCCGTATACGGCGAGGTCGCCGACGATATCCGCAGACGTTGCGAGGGCGGAGACGCCGACCATAAGGCCCGATATGGAAAACAACATGGCGGGCGCGAACATTGCCCCGCCAAAGCGTTGGATTTTTTGCAGCATGTTCTGCCTCCCGTATATCGAGGCGCGTTGCGCGTGGTGAAACGTTTAAACAATGGATTCATTGTAGAGGACCAGACGATTGTCGTACCGGCAGTTTTGAGCGAAACCGGTTTGGGCGCGACAGAAACCGTCAACGGTTAAATCCTGTCGCTTTGCCGATAATCGGTTTAAACAACTTTAAGAAATGCTATCCTGCCTAGCCATACATATTCATTAGAGGTGAAGTCATGCCAAAAGCGATATACGAAGGAATCTACCGAGAAATACGCTCGCGCATCATTAATGGGACCTATGCGTTTCAGGAGATGCTGCCAACTGAAGCCGAGCTGACCGCGGAATTTGGCTGCACGCGCAATACTGTCCGCCGCGCTTTGAGCATGCTGGCCGACGGGATGTTTGTGCAGCCCATACACGGCAAGGGCGTGCGCGTTATTTGGCTTAAGGGCGAAACCGACATGTTGGGCGCACTCGAAGAGGTTGAGTCGTTTGGCGAGTTCGCAAAACGCAACAATGCCGTCGCATCGACCGAGGTCAAGTCTTTTGAACATTTGATTTGCACTGAGCAACTCTCTCGTCGCCTGGGCTTTAAGGTGGGCGAGGAGCTGATTCGCGTAGTGCGTGTCCGAAGCCTCAACGGCAACGCGCGCCAAGTGGACCATGGCTATTTTTTGGCGTCGATCGCCAAGGGCCTGACCCCCGAGATCGCGGCAGATTCTATTTACGGCTATCTGGAGCACAAGCGCGGTGTCAAAGTGATGGCGAGCCGTCGTACGGTGAGTGTCGAGCTCGCCAACGATGAGGACTGCAGCTATCTTGACCTCGGCAAATACAACTGCGTTGCCGTCATGGAGAGCCAGTCGTACACCTCGGATGGCATCTTGTTTGAGGTGACGCACACTCGCACACACCCCGAGATCTTCCACTACCGCGTCAACTCCAAGCGATAGCCGGCTAGCTCGCAGCCTGACGAGACTCATGTCCTCAAAGCGAAAACGCCCGGTCAAACCGACGATGCATCGGTTTGACCGGGCGTTTTCTCTGCATTCGATAACAAATAATTGTTTATACAAAACTTGTCAAGTATCAAGTCGAAATTACCGTTCACCGAAGTTTTTCTACCGCTCTAGTAATACTTGTTCAAACAAGTAGCCAAATAGCGTATCGTACAAATCAGCAAAAGGGGCAAAGTCCCCGAGCCAATCTCCGAAGGCGGCGGCAAAGGGTGCCGCCACGGTGTGAAAGGGTGGATTGTAATGAAGAACGAAATGAGCAGAAGGCAGTTCCTGGGCTTTGCTGGTTCCGCGGCTGCGGTTCTTGGTCTGGGTCTCGTGGGCTGCGGTGGCTCCGCCGGCTCCGGCTCCTCTGCTTCTGGTGACGCTGCCGAGGTCTACTTCCTCCAATTCAAGCCCGAGGTCGACAAGGAGTGGAAGGAGATCGCCAAGGCCTATAAGAAGGAGAAGGGCGTCGAGGTCAAGATCGTGACCGCCGCCTCCAACACCTACGAGGAGAAGCTCAAGTCCGAGATGTCCAAGAGCTCCGCTCCGACCCTGTTCCAGGTCAACGGCCCCACCGGTCTTAAGAACTGGAAGGATTACTGCGCCGACCTGTCCGATACCAAGCTCCGCGGTGAGCTCATTGACGACTCCCTGGCTCTGCAGTCCGACGGCAAGGATGTGTGCATCGACTGGGTTCAGGAGAGCTTCGGCATTATTTACAACAAGCAGCTGCTCGAGAAGGCTGGCTACAAGGCCGAGGACATCAACTCCTTCGACAAGCTGAAGGCTTGTGCCGACGACATCCAGGCCCGCAAGGACGAGCTTGGTGTTGAGGGTGCCTTCACTTCCGCCGGCATGGACGACTCCTCCAGCTGGCGCTACACCACCCACCTTGCCAACATGCCGCTCTACTACGAGTTTGAGAAGGAGCACAACCAGGAGGACGACGAGATCAAGGGTGAGTTCCTCGACAACTACAAGCAGATCTTCGACCTGTACATCACCGACTCCACCTGCGATCCTTCGCAGCTTGCTTCCAAGACCGGCGACGACGCCACCAACGAGTTCGCAACCGGCAAGGCCGTCTTCTACCAGAACGGCTCTTGGGCCTACTCTGACCTCGTCAAGGCCGGCATGACCGACGATCAGATTGGCATGATGCCCATCTACATCGGTGTTGACGGCGAGGAGAACCAGGGCCTGTGCTCCGGCGGCGAGAACTATTGGTGCGTCAGTTCCCAGGCTTCCGAGGATGCCCAGAAGGCCACCGAGGACTTCATGTATTGGTGCGTCACCGCTGACACCCCGACCAGCATCATCGCCGACAAGATGGGTCTGACCGCTCCGTTCAAGAGCGCCAAGGAGACCACCAACGTCTTCTCGCAGCAGGCCGTTGCCATGGCCAAGGACGGCAAGAAGACCGTCGCTTGGGACTTCGTCTACATTCCCTCCGAGGAGTGGAAGAAGAACCTCAAGCAGGCTCTGATTGCCTACGCTGCCGATAACAGCAAGTGGGACGGCGTCAAGAACGCCTTCGTCGATGGCTGGAAGACCGAGAAGGCTGCTTCCGAGTAAGCAGTTGCTGCCCAAGCTATCTGATTAGCGACAGGGGGCGGGCAGACGTAGGTTTGCCCGCCCCCTGCATATTGAAAGGACCCTTTTATGGGCAAAGCACTCAAGCGCTGGTGGCCGCTCTTTATGCTGCCCACGTGCCTGGCGTTTATGATCGGGTTCGTGATTCCCTTTATCCAGGGCTTCTATCTCTCGTTCTGCCAGTTTATTATCATTAGTAACGCGCACTTTGTCGGTATCGAGAACTACGTGCGCGCATTGTCCGATCCGCAGTTTGCCACGTCGTTCTTCTTTACGGTGGCGTTTGCCTTCCTGTCGACGGTGCTCATCAACGTGATTGCCCTGGCCATCGCGCAGGCACTCACCCGCAAGGCGCTCAAGGGCACCAACATCTTCCGTACGATCTTCTTTATGCCTAACCTCATCGGCGGCATCGTGCTGGGCTACATCTGGCAGATCTTGATCAATTGCCTGCTCTCCAACGTGGGCGCCCAGCTCATCGCCCTTAACTCTGCTGCTGGCTTCTGGGGCCTTATCATCCTGACCCTGTGGCAGCAGGTCGGCTACATGATGATCATCTACATCGCTGGTCTGCAGTCCATTCCGTCCGACTATATCGAGGCCGCCAAGGTCGACGGTGCCACGGCATGGCAGACGTTTTGGAAGGTTAAGATCCCTAACCTGATGCCGACCATCACCATCTGCCTGTTCCTGTCCATCACCAACGGCTTTAAGCTGTTCGACCAGAACCTCGCCCTTACCGGCGGCGCCCCCGCGCACTCCACCGAGATGCTCGCCCTGAACATCTACAACACGTTCTATTCGCGTGCCGGTATCGCATGGCAGGGCATTGGTCAGGCCAAGGCGGTTATCTTCTGCATCCTGGTCGTGGCCATCTCCATGATCCAGCTTAAAGCCACGAGGTCCAAGGAGGTGCAGCAGTAATGAAACGCGATAAGGTTATCAACCGCGCGCTCTCGATTTTCTTTACGATCCTGTCGCTCGCGTGGATCTACCCCGTGTTCATGATCGCGCTCAATTCCTTTAAAAAGGCAACTGCAATCAGCACCACCACGGCATTCGATCTGCTCACGCCCGAGACGTTCAACGGCCTCGCAAACTACATGCATGCCCTTAACGAGCAGGGCTTTGCCTCGGCATTTATGTACTCGCTCATCATCACGGTCACGTCGGTCGTGCTGATTCTGGTGTGCTGCTCCATGTGTGCTTGGTACGTAGTGCGCGTCAACAGCAAGATCTCGAACTTCTTCTATTACCTGTTCGTCTTCTCGATGGTCGTGCCCTTCCAGATGCTCATGTTCACGCTGTCCAATTTGGCGGACCGCATCGGCTTCAACACGCCGTTCAACATCTGCTTTATCTACCTCGGCTTTGGCGCGGGCCTGGCGGTCTTTATGTTCGCCGGCTTTGTAAAGAACATCCCACTCGAGATCGAGGAGGCGGCCATGATCGACGGCTGCAACCCGGTCCAGGTGTTCTTTAAGATCGTCCTTCCCATCATGAAGCCCACCTATCTTTCGGTCGGCATTCTCGAGACCATGTGGGTCTGGAACGACTACCTGCTGCCCTACCTTACGCTCGACTCCACCAAGTACAAGACCATTCCTATCTTGATCCAATACTTCCGCGGCGGCTACGGCCACGTCGAGCTCGGCCCCATGATGGCTTGCATCATGATGGTCGTTGTCCCCATCGTCGTCATGTACATCCTCTGCCAGAAGTACATCATCGACGGCGTGGTGGCAGGTGCCGTCAAGGGCTGATGCCGTAACTGTTTTGCAAGTTTCTGCGGCGCCCTCAACATGGTGCCGCATATCGAAAGGTAAAGACATGGCCGAGATCGTTCTCAAACATGTTCAGAAGGTGTATCCCAACACCGAGTCCAAAAAGAAGGGCTTCTTTGGCAAAAAGAAGAAGACCGAGGAGAAGAAGCACAACCTCAAGGTTACCGAGGATGGCGTGCTCGCTGTTGAGGACTTTAACCTCACCGTTCACGACCAGGAGTTCGTCGTCCTCGTTGGCCCGTCTGGCTGCGGTAAGTCCACGACGATGCGCATGGTTGCTGGCTTGGAGGACATCACCTCGGGTGACGTGTTCATCGACGGCAAGCGCGTCAACGACGTCGCTCCCAAGGACCGCGACATCGCCATGGTGTTCCAGAGCTACGCTCTGTACCCCAACATGACGGTGTACGAGAACATGGCGTTTACGCTTGAGCTCAAGAAGGTCCCCAAGGACGAGATCGACCGTAAGGTTCGCTCCGCTGCCGAGATCTTGGGTATCACCGAGTACCTCGACCGTAAGCCCAAGGCGCTTTCGGGCGGCCAGCGTCAGCGTGTCGCTATCGGCCGCGCCATCGTGCGTGATCCTAAGGTCTTCCTGATGGACGAGCCGCTGTCCAACCTGGACGCCAAGCTGCGTAACCAGATGCGTGCCGAGCTCATCAAGCTGCGCCACGAGATCAAGGGCACGTTCATCTACGTCACCCACGACCAGACCGAGGCCATGACCCTCGGCGATCGCATTGTGGTCATGAAGGACGGCGTCGTCCAGCAGATCGCCACCCCGCAGGAGGTCTTCAACCATCCCGCGAACATCTTCGTTGCCGGCTTTATCGGCGTGCCGCAGATGAACTTCTTCGATGCCCAGCTGGCGCGCTCGGGCAACGGCTTTACCGTCAAGACCGACGACATGAATGTCGCGCTGGCCCCCGAGACCTGCGCTCAGCTCGCCCTTAATTGGGACGGCGGCGACGTGAAGGAGATCACGGCCGGCGTACGTCCCGAGCAGATTCTGCTTGCCGAAAAGGGCGAGGAGGGTGCGCTTCAGGGCACCATCGAGGTCACCGAGCTCATGGGTTCGACCGAGCACGTTCATGTGATGTCTCCCGACGGCCAGTTTGTCCTGATCATCCCCGTCGTCGATCTCGAGGCCAAGGGTGCGCTCAAGGCGGGCGACCCCATCTGGTTCAAGTTTGAGAAGAACGCGACCCATCTCTTCGATAAGGTGTCTGGCAAGAACCTTATCTAGGCCCGATCCAATCAGGCCCTCCTTTTGGGCGACTGCGGCTTTGCCATCCTTTTGCCGTGGTCACATATAAGGCTCCCCTTCCGTCCACTAGGCGAGAGGGGAGCCTTTCTTTGTGCTGGGGCCGTTGATCTGCCGGTTTGTCTTGATCTGTAACAGGAGGAGGGCCAAATTGGGTCTAGATGTTACAGATTGAGACAGCATCGAGCTGCCTATCCTTTCATCTCGATCTGTAACACGGGAGGCTGATTTCGGCAGCTACCTGTTACAGAACGAGATTGTATTAGCCGGCTTATCCTTTTGTCTCGATCTGTAACAGTAAGGGCGGATTTCAGACGTTAGATGTTACAGATTGAGATAAACCCTAGGGAAAGGACCGGTTTGTCTTGATCTGTAACAGGTAGGGCCGTTTTGGCCGAGTAGGTGTTACAGATTGAGACGATTTGGTCGAGGCGGGCCACGGGCAACACGCGGGCAAAAAAGCGGAGCCGCGTTGCCGCGACTCCGCTTTCAAGAGGATGGGTAAGGGAAGCGAAATTAGCTCAGGTGCCAAATCTCGTCGTTGTACTGGGAGATCGTGCGGTCAGACGAGAAGGTGCCGGCGTTGGCGATATTGATGAGCGTCTTGCGCATCCAGGCGTCCTGGTCCTCGTAGTCGGCCAACACGCGCTCCTTGGTCTGGATGTACTCCTCGATGTCGAGCAGGGCCATAAACCAGTCCTTGCCCTTAATGTCGTCGTGCAGGCGCTGCAGGCGCTCGACGTTGCCGGTCGCCATAAAGGCCGGGTTGGTGATGAAGTCCACCAGCAGTTTAATGCCGGGCTTGCGGTAGAGCACACCGGCGTCATAGGTGCCGTCGGCATAGAGCTGCTCGACCTGTTTGGACGAGGCACCAAAGGTATAGATATTCTCGTCGCCCACGAGCTCGGCAATCTCCACGTTGGCGCCGTCGAGCGTGCACAGGGTTAGGGCGCCGTTGAGCATGAACTTCATGTTGGAGGTGCCGCTCGCCTCCTTGGAGGCCAGGCTGATCTGCTCGGAGATATCAGCGGCGGGGATCACACGCTCAGCAGCGGTGACGTTGTAGTTCTCGATCATGACAACCTGCAGGTAGGGGGCCACGTCGGGGTCGTTGGCGATCCACTGCGACAGCGTCAGAATCAGATGGATGATGTCCTGGGCGATGGTGTAGGCAGGTGCCGCCTTGCCGCCGAAGATGATGGTGATGGGGTGCTCGGGTTTATTGCCGTTCTTGATGTCGAGATACTTCCAGATGATGTAGAGCGCGAGCATCTGCTGGCGCTTGTACTCGTGGATACGCTTGACCTGAACATCGATGATGGCGTTGGAGGGAATGGTCACACCCTGCTCGAGCGCCATGAACTGGCGCATGATGGTCTTGGCCTCGGCCTTGGTGGCGGCCAGGCGCTCAAGAACATCCTTGTCGTTAGCGAATTCGGCGAGCTTGCTCAGGTCGCCGGTGCTGCGCCAATCGGTGCCGATCACATCGTCGAGCAGGCTGGCGAGCGCGGGGTTGGCGCCATGGATCCAACGGCGGAAGGTGATGCCGTTGGTCTTGTTGGAGAACTTCTCGGGATAGATCTCGTAGAACGGGTGAAGCTCGGTGTCCTCCAGAATCTTGGTGTGGAGTGCGGCGACGCCATTGATGGAGAAGCCAAAGTGAATGTCCATGTGGGCCATGTGGACAGTGTCGTGCTCGTCGATGATGGCGACGCGCGGGTCGTCGTGCTCGGCCTTAGCAACCTCGTCGAGCTTGACGATGATGTCGGCGATGGCGGGCGAGACCTTCTGCAGGCTGGCGAGCGGCCACTTCTCAAGCGCCTCGGCAAGAATCGTGTGATTGGTGTAGGCGACCATGGAGCGCACGATGGTAACGGCCTCGTCAAACTCGATGTCGTGCTCAGTGGTGAGCAGGCGGATGAGCTCGGGAATGACCATGGTGGGGTGCGTGTCGTTGATCTGGACCACGGCGTAGTCGGCCAGATCGTGCAGATTGCTGCCGCGCTCGACGGCCTCGTCGATCAGGAGCTGGGCGGCGTTGCTCACCATGAAGTACTCCTGGTAGATGCGAAGCAGGCGGCCCTGCTCATCGGAATCATCCGGATAGAGGAACAAGGTGAGGTTCTTGGCGATCTTCGTCTTATCGAAGTCGATGGAGCTGCCGGGGACCAGGCCGTCGTCGACACTTGCCAGGTCAAACAGACGCAGGCGGTTCTTGGTGGGCTGGCCGTAACCGGGCACATCGATGTTGACGAGCTTGGAGGTGACGGCAAAATCGCCAAACTCGACGGTGTAGGAACGGTCGTCATCGATCAGGATGTCCTGCTCGCCAAGCCACTCGTCGGGGACGGCCTTCTGCTGATTGTCGACAAAGCGCTGACGGAACAGGCCGTAATGGTAATTGAGGCCCACACCGTCGCCGGTAAGGCCCAGCGTGGCAATGGAGTCCAGGAAGCACGCGGCCAGACGGCCCAGGCCGCCGTTGCCCAGCGACGGTTCGACCTCAAACTCCTCAATCTTGTTGAGGTCGTGGCCGGCAGCGGTGAGCTGGTCTTTAACCTCGGCATAGATGCCAAGGTCGATCATGTTGTTGATCAGCAGTTTGCCAATCAAAAACTCAGCAGAGATGTAATAGAGCTTTTTCTTGCCATTGTTGAGCGGGCAGGCGGCAGAGCGCTCCTGCACGAGTTTGACCAGCAGTTTGTAAATGCGGCGGTCATCGAGTTGCTCGAGCGAAGTTCCAAAGGACTGCTCGGCAAGATCCGCAAGATCGATACGGGGCATGTTTCCTCCTGTGGTGAGTTGTCTACATGTCAATAATTCAAAAGAAGCCCGCGCGAGGGGATTGGGGTGGCCTCGCGCGGGAAAAACGGTCGCGTCCACACGGTGGGGTGGGATCGGGCGCGGTAGCTCCTATTGGGGAAGCTCGATTTCGGCTTCTGACGGGATGCGGAAGTAGGTCTCGGTCCAGTCGGTGAGTTTGTGCTCGAGCTCGCGGGTGATGGCGCCATCGAGCATACGCCAGGTCCAGTTTCCGCCCAGGGTGGCGGGAGTGTTGATGCGCGCCTCGTTGCCCAGATTGAGCAGGTCCTGCATGGTGTAGATGCAGGTATCGCTCACGCTGGCGGCGATGGTGCGGTTGAGCGCGTCGGCCATGGACTCGCCTGCCTGCTGGTGGGTATACAGGGCCGCCTGCTCGCGCTGACGCGGGGTGGCCGTTCCCTCAAACCAGCCGCGTGCCGTCTCGTTGTCGTGGGTGCCCACGTAGGCGACGGTGTTGGCAATGTAGTTGTGTGGCAGGTAGTACGAGTTGGTGCCCTCAAAGGCAAACTGCAGGATCTTCATGCCAGGGAAGCCCGTGATGTCGCGCATGTCGATGACGCCGGGGGTAAGAAAGCCCAGGTCTTCGGCAATGATGGGAAGCGTGCCGAGCTTTTCCTCGAGTGCCTTGAAGAACTTGAGGCCGGGTCCCTGCGTCCATGAACCATATGACGAATCGGGAGAGGAGAACGGCACCTCCCAAAATGCCTCGAAACCGCGGAAGTGGTCCAGACGGATGATGTCGTACATGTCGAGGGCGGCTCGGATGCGGCCTTCCCACCAGGAGAAACCGTCTGCTTCCATGGCATCCCAGTCATAGATGGGGTTGCCCCAGTACTGGCCGGTGGCCGAGAACTGATCGGGCGGCGTTCCCGCGACGCTGACGGGATTGCCGGCGGCGTCGATCTTAAAGAGCTCGGGCGTGGCCCACATCTCGACGGAGTCGCGCGAGACGTAGATGGGCAGGTCGCCGATGATCAGGATGTCGCGCTCGTTGGCATAGGCCTTGAGGCGGCTCCACTGGCGATCGAAGAAGTACTGCGTCATCTGGTGGTAGAGCATGCGCTCGGGATGGGCGGCGCAGACCTTGCTGGATGCCTCGCCGCGGCGGCGGAGCTCCTCGGGCCACTCCCAAAAGGCCTTGAGCCCGCACTCCTCCTTCACGGTCATGAACTCACAATAGGGAATGAGCCAGTCCTCGTTTGCCTGGATAAAGTCGTCGAAATCGGCCGGCTTGTCGGCAGCAAAGCGCTCAGCGGCGCGGTCGAGAATCTGACGGCGGCCGCCAAAGATAGCGCCGTAGTCGACATTGCTGGGGTCGGATCCCAGATACACGCCATCGATATCGCGCTGCTCCAGATACCCTGCCTCGATAAGCTCGGCAAAGTCGATAAAGTTGGGGTTGCCCGCGCGGGCCGAGAACGACTGATAGGGCGAATCGCCATAGCTGGTCGTCGTAAGGGGCAGAATCTGCCAGTAATGTTGTTTGCACGAGGCGAGAAAATCGACGAAGTCGTAGGCATTCCAGCCAAAGCCGCCGATTCCGTATGGTCCGGGCAGAGATGAGACGGGCATGAGGACGCCGCTTGCACGCTCCATGAATGCGCTCACCAACCTTCTTGTTGTGGGGTCGGCCTGCCGATGGATGTGCAGTCCGCCCCCGATGTTCTGATTCGATATGCCTATTGTAAAACATGTTGTTTAAACATGTATAGGCAAGATAAAAAAGTTGGTCGATTTTCGGCGAATGGTTACATGCCATGAAAAGGCCCCGACCTCACAACGTGAGATCGGGGCAAGAGCGGTATGTAGGTTTTTGCTACTCGGCGTCGGCGAAGCCGTTGGGGTTGTGGCTCTGCCAGTTCCAGCTATCGCGGCACATATCCGCGATGTTGTACTGAGCCTTCCAGCCCATCATGCGCTCGGCCTTTGAGGCATCGCACCAGTTGGCGGCGATATCGCCGGCGCGGCGCTCGCGAATCACATAGGGCAGCTCCTTGCCGCAGGCCTTGGAGAAGGCGGCGACGACCTCGAGCACCGAGGTACCGGTGCCGGTGCCCAGGTTAAAGATCTCGACGCCGGTCTTGCCGTTCATCCAGTTGAGGGCGGCAACGTGGCCCGAGGCCAGGTCGCAAACGTGGATATAGTCGCGCACGCCGGTGCCGTCGGGAGTGGGGTAGTCATTGCCAAAGACCTGAACGGCCTCGAGCTTGCCCACGGCAACCTGCGCGACATAGGGCACCAGGTTGTTGGGGATGCCCTTGGGGTCCTCGCCGATCAGGCCCGACGGATGGGCGCCGATGGGGTTGAAGTAGCGGAGCAGCACAACGTCCCACTCGGGGTCGGCGGTGTGAACGTCCATAAGGATCTGCTCGATCATCCACTTGGTCCAGCCATAGGGGTTGGTTGCGGGCTTCTTGGGGTCTTCCTCGGTGACGGGCGGGTTGTCCGGGTCGCCGTAGACGGTCGAGGAGCTCGAGAAGATGATGGACTTGCAGCCATGGTTGCGCATGACGTCGATGAGCACCAGGGTGTTTTCGATGTTGTTGTGGTAGTACTCGACGGGCTTGCTCACCGACTCGCCGACGGCCTTAAAGCCGGCGAAGTGGATGACGCGGTCGATCTGATGGGTGTCGAAGATCTTGTTCATGGCCTCGCGGTCGAGCACGTTGGCCTCGTAGAAGGTGAGGTTCTTGGCAGCCTCTTCGCCCACGATGGTCTTGACGCGGTCGATGGCGACGGCGCTGGAGTTGGAGAGGTCGTCGACGATGACGACCTGGTAGCCGCCCTCGAGCAGCTGAACGACGGTGTGCGAGCCGATAAAGCCGGCGCCACCGGTTACGAGGACGCAGGTGTCTTTGGGGTCGAGTGCTTTGGACATGTAGTCTCCTATCGAGTCAGGAACACTTCTTCAGGGGAGTATAGCGCAGGCAGGGGCACCCAAAACGTGCAGGGCAGGAAAAGCAGATGAACATGCTAACGTACTCATGGAAATGTTTGGCGTGGGCATACCCTCGATCTTGACGTTTGCATACGAGCCGCCGACCATACGGTTTGCTGCCGTTCGTGGAAATCGTTGGGATGCGCCGGATGTACGCTAATATGTATGAGTTGAGCGACATATAAATAAACATGTAACGGAGTAGATATGTCACCAAACAGCGATTCCATCCTTTCCCAGGAGCTTTCGCGTCGCACTGCCCTCAAGGCCCTGTTCGGCGCAGCTTCTGCAGCCGTTCTTTTTGGTCTGCCCGCTCGCGCCCATGCTGCGGAGGCCACCAAGGAAACCACCGACAAGCTCAATGCGGCCCAGGCTCAGCTTGACGAGGTCCAGGCCCAGCTCGACAGCATCGCAAATGAATACGCGGCGCTGGCCAACAAGAACGCCCAGACCCTCAACGATATCGAGGGCGTACAGGGCCAGATTGACAGCACGCAGGCGCAGATTGACGAAAAGAAGGCCGAGCTCAAAAAGAAGCGCGACGATCTTTCCGATCGCGTTTCCGCCAGCTATAAGTCGGGCGGCACCAACATCCTGTCGCTGCTGCTCGCCTCGGGCTCGTTTGAGGAGCTCGTCGCCAATGCGCACTATGTTGAGAAGATCAACAAGAGCGACCGCGACGCCATCGAGGACATTCAGACCATCCAGGAAGAGCTCGATGCGCAAAAGACCGAGCTTGAGTCGCAGAAGGCCGACTTGGAGAAGCTCAAGGATCAGCAGACTGCCCAGATGCAGGACATGCAGGCCAAGCAGCAAGAAGTCCAGACCGTGCTGAGCGGTCTTTCCGACGACGTCAAGGAGCTCATGGCTCAGCGTGATTCCGAGATTCTCGCTGCCGCCCAGGCCGAGGAGGCTGCCAGGAAGGCCGCCGCTGCTGCCGCGGCCGCCGCGAACAAGAACAATTCCTACTCGGGTGGTTCGAGCTCGGGTGGTGGATCGTATGCGCCCGGAACTCCGCAGCAGAATGCCGGCTCGGGCAAGCAGCAGGCCGTCGTCAACGCGTGCTACTCCACGCCTTCGCCGGGTCAGAACTGGTGCGCGGCGTGGGTTACCAATGTCTTCCGTAACGCCGGCGTTGGCTACTTTGGCGGTAACGCGTGCGATATGTTTAACGCCTGGTGCTATAGCTCCGACCGCTCGGCGCTGCAGGTGGGCATGATCGTGGCCGATTCCTCGCACAGCGGCACGGGTGCTCCGGGCCTTATCTACGGTCATGTGGGTATCTACGTTGGCGGCGGCATCGTTATGAGCAACGAGGGTGCCATTACATCTAAGTCGCTCGATTCGTTTATTAGCTTCTATGGCACTGGCTCTGGCGTGCGTTGGGGCTGGCTCGGCGGTATTGCGCTGTCGTAGCTGCGGCTTGGTCCGGGACAGTCCGAGAGGCATAAGGTTGCCTGCTCGGGCAGTCCTGCTCGCACGGAGAGCACATTAAGTGCTCTCCGGCTCGTGCGGAACTCGCGATCGAC
>CABVDH010000022.1 GCA_902497065.1 uncultured Collinsella sp.
CGGGTGCCCTACCGGGAGTAGCCCCGACGGTTGACAAAACTATAGGAACACCCAACGACTACCCCGATGTTTTTGCAGCGCCGTAACTAAATAAGTTTGGTACCTTGACATTCTTGTATAGCACTCCTAGATTAGTTAGGCACAAAACAATCCCACTACCTAACTAAAGAAAGGAGCGATACAAATTCATGTGCGATGAACCCTTTAACCTTCGTACGCACGAGCCCGGCGGCGACCCGTTGCAACCGGCAGACATGCCCGAAGCGGTCAGCGCCGAAGACAAGCTCGCCAAACGCATCCTGAGCGGCCTGGGCTTTTGCGGCCATTACATGCATTTTCATGGCGGAGGCGTGTCCGGCAAGGCACCCATCATCTGCCTGCTGGCCAAGCAGCCCGGCGGCGAGATGTCGCAGCAGGAACTCGGCATGCACTTTGACCTCAAGCCGGGGTCGCTTTCCGAGATCCTGTCCAAGCTCGAGCTCAACGGCCTCATTGAACGCAGCCGTAACCCCAAGGATCGACGGCAACTCACCATTCGCCTGACCGAAACCGGCCGGGAAAACGCCCGCATCGACCAGGCAGCCCGCATTCGCTTTAGAGAGCAGGCCTTTAGTGCCCTCACCCACGACGAGCGCGAAGACCTCGCCGAAATGCTCGATAAAATCCGTGTAACCTGGGAGGAACTGGATGATTAAAACCCTCATGGGAAGCATCCGCGACTATATGAAAGTCACCGTTGCCACGCCGCTGCTCGTGCTTGGCGAGGTGCTCTGCGAGATGCTGATTCCATTTATCACCGCCAACCTGATCGACGCCATCAAAGACGGCGCCACCGTAGCCGAGATGCTTCCCACCGCAGGCTTTTTGGTGCTCATCGCGCTGACATCGCTGGCTTTTGGTGCCGCTGCCGGCGTCACCTGCAGCCATGCGAGCTGCGGCTTCGCCAAGAACCTGCGTCACGACCTGTTCTACAAGATCCAGACGTTCAGCTTTGCCAACATCGATGAGTTCTCGAGTTCCTCGCTCGTCACGCGCCTGACCACCGACATCAACAACGTGCAGCAGGCCTTTATGATGATCATTCGCATCGCCGTGCGTGCGCCGCTGGTATTGATCTTCGCCTTTACCATGGCGTTTATCATGGGCGGCAGCGTTGCCATGGTCTACCTGGTCATCATTCCGCTGCTGGGCTTTGGACTGTTCTTTATCATCTTTAAGGTGCGCCCCATCTTCTCGCGCGTGTTCCACAAGTACGACGCCCTTAACGAGTCCGTCGAGGAAAACGTCACCGGCATGCGCGTGGTCAAGAGCTATGTGCGCGAAGACTTTGAGAAGGAGAAGTTCGCCACCGCCGCGCGCGACGTCCAGATGGACTTCACCCGCGCCGAGAAGCTGCTCGCCTTTAACAACCCCATGATGAACATCTGCGTCAACGGCGCATTTGTCGTCATCATCTACCTGGGATCCAAGCTCATCATCACGAGCCAGGGCACGCTGTTCGACGTGGGCCAGCTCTCCTCGATCTTTACCTATGGCTTCCAGATCCTCATGAGCCTGATGCAGCTGTCGATGATCTTTGTCATGGTGACCATGGCCGACGAATCGGCGCACCGCATTACCGAGGTGCTGGCCGCCGAGCCCACGATCGCCGATCCCGCCGAGCCCGTGCTCGAGGTTGTCGACGGTTCCATCGACTTTGACCACGTGAGCTTTAAGTATTCTGCGCATGCGAAGCGCCAGGCGCTCGACGATATCGACCTGCACATTAAGAGCGGCGAGACCATCGGCATCATCGGCGGTACCGGCTCGGCCAAGTCCACGCTCGTAAACCTCATCGCCCGCCTGTACGACGCCACCGAGGGCACCGTGCGCGTGGGTGGCATGGACGTGCGCGACTATGACCTGGACGCGCTGCGCCACCAAGTGGCCATGGTGTTGCAGAAAAACGTGCTGTTTAGCGGAACCATCGCCGAGAACCTGCGCTGGGGCGACCCGAACGCCACCGACGAGGAAGTCCGCGAGGCGGCACATCTGGCCTGCGCCGACGAGTTTGTCGACGGCTTCCCCAAAGGCTATGACACCTGGATCGAGCAGGGCGGCTCCAATGTTTCCGGCGGTCAGAAGCAGCGCCTATGCATTGCGCGCGCCCTGCTGCGTCGCCCCAAGATCTTGATCCTGGACGACTCCACCAGCGCCGTCGACACCAAGACCGACGCCAAGATCCGCGCAGGGTTGGCAAGCTATCTGCCCAACACGACCAAGCTCATCATCGCCCAGCGTATTAGCTCCGTGCAGGACGCAGACCGCATCATCGTCATGGAGGGCGGACGTATCGCTCAGATCGGCAGCCATGACGAGCTACTCAAGACGAGCGAGATCTACCGCGAGACCTTCACCTCGCAAAACAAGATGTCTGCCGAGGGCGAAGGAGCCGTCGAGGCCGACACCGAGGCATCCGTAACGCAGGCTCAGACCCAGGAAGGAGGCGAGGCACATGAGTAAGGCAACGACCGCCGAGCGCGCGCTCAACCGCAAGGGCGGCACCATGTCGCGCCTCATCAAGACGCTCTTTGGCTTCTACCCCGTGCTTTTGCCCCTCGTCGTTGTCGGCGTGGTGCTCTGCGCCATCATCAACTCCATCGGCGCGACCTTCCTTCAGAGCGCTCTGCAGATTATTAGCGAATCGTGGCAGTCGGGCGATTGGGAAGCCGCACAGCCCAAGATCGCACAGCTCGTGACCACCCTCGCCTGCATCTACGGCGTCGGCATCCTGTCCTCGCTCTTCTGGAACCGCGCCATGGCCATCGTCACGCAGGGCTCGCTCGAGAAGCTGCGCGAGAAGATGTTCAACCGCATGCAGGACCTGCCGATTCGCTACTTCGACACGCACCAGCGCGGCGACATCATGAGCCACTACACCAACGACATCGACACGCTGCGCCAGATGATCAGCCAGTCGCTGCCCAACCTGCTCATGACGACCATCGTCATCGTCACGGTATTCTTTATCATGCTGTACTACAGCGTGTGGATGTGCCTGGTCATTGTGGCCGGCGTCGTCTTTATGACCTTTATGACCAAGCTGCTCGGCTCCAACTCCGCGCGTTTCTTTATTGCGCAGCAGTCCGAGCTCGGCGTGGTCGAGGGCCATATCGAGGAAGTCATGAACGGCCAGAAGGTCGTCAAGGCATTCTGCCACGAGTCTGCCGCCGAGGCCGATTTTGACGAGCGCAACGAAAAGCTCTTCGAGGTCTCGCAGAAGGCCAACATGTACGCCAACATCCTCATGCCTATCCTTATGAACCTGGGCAACCTGCTCTACGTGTTGGTGGCCCTTGCCGGCGGCATTTTCCTGGCGCTGGGCGTGCCCAACCTGAGCATCTCGGGCATGACGCTGTCCATCGCCGTCGTGGTGCCGTTCCTCAACATGACCAAGCAGTTCTGCGGACAGATCGGTCAGATCTCGCAGCAGATCAACGCCGTGGTCATGGGCCTCGCCGGAGCCGACCGCATCTTTGAGCTCATCGACGAGGAGCCCGAGACCGACGAAGGCTACGTGACGCTCGTCAACGCGCAGGTGAACCCCGATACTTGGCAGCTCGAGGAGGCCGACCACCACACCGGCATGTGGGCATGGAAACATCCGCACCGCGCAACCGGCGAGATCGAGTACGTGCCGCTGCGCGGCGACCTGGTTATGGACAACGTCGACTTTGGCTATACGCCCGACCACGAGGTGCTGCACGGCGTGTCCGTGTTTGCCAAGCCGGGCCAGAAGGTCGCGTTTGTCGGCGCCACCGGTGCCGGTAAGACGACCATCACCAACCTCATCAACCGCTTCTACGACATCGCCGACGGCAAGATCCGCTACGACGGCATCAACGTCAACAAGATCCGCAAGGCCGATCTGCGCCGCTCGCTGGGCGTCGTACTGCAGGACGTGAACCTGTTCACCGGCACCGTGATGGACAACATCCGCTACGGCAACCTGGACGCCACCGACGAGGAGTGCATCGCGGCGGCCAAGCTCGCGGGCGCGGACGACTTTATCACCCGCCTGCCCGACGGCTACGACACCATGCTCACCGGCAACGGTGCCCAGCTGTCGCAAGGCCAGCGCCAGCTGATTTCGATCGCCCGCGCCGCCGTCGCCGATCCGCCGGCAATGATTCTGGACGAGGCCACGTCGAGCATTGACACCCGCACCGAGGCCATCGTGCAGGCGGGCATGGACAAGCTCATGGAGGGCCGCACGACGTTTGTCATCGCGCACCGCCTGTCCACCGTGCGCAACTCCGACGCGATCATCTGCCTGGACCACGGCCGCATTATCGAGCGCGGTAACCACGACGAGCTGATCGCCAAGCGCGGATACTACTATCAGCTCTATACCGGAGCGTTTGAGCTCGAATAACGTCCGGCGAACTGGACATAAAGCCCCACAACGCACAAAGCCCCCGCAGTTCATGAACTGAGCTGCGGGGGCTTTTTGGTGCTGACGGGAAACCGTATCCCACTTTTCGGGCCCAGAATGGGATGCCGTTTCCCGCTGGGGCCCCTCCGGGAAACTGCATCCCATTTCAAGGGCTCAAACTGGGATGCAGTTTCCCCTAACGGCACCTTTGGGAAGCCGTATCCCACTCCTAAAACAGCCCTGTCCCAAATTGGCTATTTGAGAAGTTGTGCCATGGCGTTGACGAATTTTTGGACTTGGAGGGTGGGCTCGAGCGGATAGTGCAAAAAGACCGGCACCTCGCGACCGCATAGGAATGGCACGCCCACAAAGGCCGGGTGTACCCCCGACCATGCGCCGCAGGTGAGCACCGCGTCGCCCTTTTCCTCTGCCTCGTTAAAGAGCGCAAAGTCAAAGCTGTCCACGTCGATTACGTCAACGCCGCCGTCGGCCAGAAGGTCGATGCGCAGGCTGTCCATTGCGTCGTTGCCGTGACGGAGCACGCGCAGGCGCATGCCCTCCAGGTCGGCAACCGTAATGCGTGTCTTGCGCGCCAGCGGGCTCGTACGCGGCAGGTCGATATAAAACGGTACGTTGACGATGCGGAGCTTTTGGCAGGCGTCACCCCAGCGCGGGGTCGAAAAACTCGACTGCACCACATCCACCTCGCGACCGAGGCTGCGCATGACGGATTCGCGTTCGTCGTAGAGGTCGCTTACCGGCACGATCTCAAATCGCAGCGACGGTTCCAGCTCGTGTACGCCCGACCACATCGACAGCGCCTGGCGCCCCGGGCACATCATCGACACGCCCAGGCGCACGGCACCGCCATCGCCCGCCGCGCGTCGGGCGCGGCGCAGCGCGTCCTCGGACTGCCGCATGATCGAGCGCGCGTCGTCCACCAGCAGAGCGCCCGCCGGCGTCACCTTGACACCCGAATGCGAGCGCTCGAACAACGTGATACCAAACTCGGCCTCAAATCCCGACACCTGTTTGACGAGCGCCGGGGTCGACACGCGCAATTTTGCCGCCGCACGCGAGAAGCTTCCCAGCTCCGCGGCGGCCGATATGGCCTCAAGTCGTCGATCGTACACGTCAATCTCCCGTTTTCGCACCCGTGGCCACATGGCGCCACAGGGGGTTGTTTTCGCAGGTCACGCGCTTAATTGAGAAAAAACTGCATCGCATAGTGTAAACCTACGGTTAACGCCATTCTAACAAATATGCAATTCACCTGCGCAAATGCAAAGCATACGATAACCAGCGAAAACCACGTGGGTCGGTTAATGGGAGCGACCCACCGGGAGGCACAAGAAGGGAAGTTCCTATGAGCAATTGGCTCAAGCTCGAGGGCGATGTCTGCGCCGTGACTGGCGCACTCGGCGGTATGGGCGTCGAGATTTGCCGCGAGTTCGCCCGCAACGGCGCCAACGTCGTCATGCTCGACCTGGACGAGGAAAAGGTCAAGGCCGCAGCCGCCGACCTCGCCGCCGAGTTTGGCATCCACGCCGAGGGCTACAAGATGAACGCCACCGACGAGGCCGAGGTTCAGGCCGCGGTCGATGCCACCATCGCCGACTTCGGCCGCGTCGACGTCCTCGTCAACACCGCCGGCATCCTGCGCTTCGCCGCCATGGAGGACCTGCCGCTGAGCGACTGGGAGCAGGTGCTCAACGTCAACCTCACCGGCTACTTCATCACCTCGCAGCGCTTTGGTCGCGAGATGATCAAGGCCGGCCAGGGCCGCCTGGTGCACATCTCGACCGTCGCCAGCCACTCCCCCGAGACGTTCTCGGGCGTGTACAGCTCCACCAAGGCCGGCGTCAACATGATGTCCAAGATGCTCGCCGCCGAGTGGGGCCCCTACGGCGTCCGCTCCAACTGCGTCGAGCCTTGCTTCGTTAAGACCCCGATGTCGGCCAACTTCTACGCCGACCCCGAGGTCGAAAAGAGCCGCAGCCGTCTGATCGCCACGCGCCGCATCGGCGAGGTCAGCGATATCGCCAACGCCGTCATGTTCCTGGCGTCCAAGCGCTCGGACTTTACCACCGGCGACGCCATCAAAGTCGATGGCGGCTTCTCCAATATGATGGGCGACCTCACCGCCAAGCCCGGCGGCCGTCGCGCCTATGCCGATAACTACCTTAAGAACAAGGGTGTCGAGCTCTGGTCCGATGAGTCCGGCGTCGCCAAGCCGACTGACCAGTAAACCAACCTGACAGGGAGGCCCCGCGGACACGCCCGTTCCTCTCCCGCATCGATTAGAAAGAGTCCAATGGCTTCCACCAACTCCAACAAGGGTCGCGCCGTCGTGCTTTCCGCCGCGTGCGTCACCATGTTCTTCATCAGCTCCATCGCGCTGTATTCCGTCGTGAGCAAGAACCTGCTCGCCGTCTACCCCGAGTGGTCGAGCGCCCTTACCTGGGCTTTCCCGGTCTTTCAGACCATCATGGCCGTGACGGGCATCTTCGCCGGCCGCATCTCCGATAAGATCGGCCCCCGCAACGTCGTGATCGCCGCCGCCGTGTGCTACGGCGTGGGCTGGTTCATGTCCGGCACCGTCACCGAGCCGTGGCAATTCTACCTGTGGTTCTCGCTTGTCGCCGCCATCGGCAATGGCCTGGGCTACAACCCGGCGCTCACCACCGGCCAAAAGTGGTTCATCGACAAGAAGGGTCTCGCCTCCGGCATCACCCTGGCCGCTTCGACCGCCGGCCCCGCCGTGCTGTCCCCGGTGCTCGCCTCGCTGCTCATCCCGAGCCTGGGCATCTTTGGCGCCCTCAAGGCGCTCGGCGTCATCTTCTTTGTGACGATTGCCGCCTCCGCCCTGTTCCTGAAGGCCCCCGAGGCCGGCTGGCTGCCCGAGGGCTTCGAGGCCCCCAAGGGCGGCGCGCATGCCGGCACCTTCGGTGACCTCACCCCGGGCGAGATGGTCAAGACCCCGCGCTTCTGGGTCCTCATCGTCACCTTCGCCTTTGCCGCCACCGCGGGCACCCTGCTCGTGGGCAAGGTTGCCTCCATCGCCGCCGTTCAGCTCTTCGCCGACCCCACGAGCGCCGCGGCCGTCGCCCTCGGCGGTGTGGTAGTCTCCGTCAACACCTGCGCCAACCTGGTCGGTCGTCTGTCCTTTGGCCAGATCATCGACAAGCTCGGCGCCTATAAGTCGCTGCTCATCAGCCTTGTCGTCACCATCGTCGCGCTCGTCATCATGTCGATGAGCTTTACGCAGAGCATGTTCTTTGTGGCGCTCGCCCTGCTCGGCTTTAGCTTTGGCGCCCTGCTCGTCATCTACCCGCCGCTCACCGGTGGCGCCTTTGGCACCAGCAACATCGGCGTCAACTACGGCATCATGTTTTTGGGTTATGCCGCTTCCACCTGGATCAGCCAGCCCATCACCGCCGTGCTGTATCACGCCGAAGCCGGCAGTGCCGCCTACCAGCAGTCTTTCTACGGCGCCATCGTAATCGCCGCAATCGCCGTCGTGCTCACCGTCTACATGATGGTCTCCGACAGCAAGAAGAAGTCCGCCTAGTTTTACCGATGCGACAAAGGGACGGCCCCTTTGTCGCATTCCACCGGTCACCAGTATTAAGGAGTCGAAATGTCTGAGCTCAACCCCGTCCGCATTGCCGTTATCGGCGCCGGCGCCATGGGCCGCAACCACATCCGCTTTGTCACCGAGGAGCCCGAGGCCGAGCTCGTCGCCATCGCCGACGCCTTTGAGGGCGCCCGCGCCACGGCCGAGGCCGCCGGCGTGCCGTTTTACACCGATCCCGCCCAGATGATGGACGAGGTCAAGCCCGAGGCCGTCATCATCGCCACCCCCAACGACCTGCACTTGGGCGTTGCTCGCGAGGCCGTAAAGCGCAACATCGTGCCGCTGGTCGAAAAGCCGATCTCCAACGATCTTGAGGATGCCCAGGCCTTCGCCGCCGAGGCCGAGACCGCCGGCGTGCCCGTGCTCGTGGGCCAGCACCGTCGCCACAACCCCTTCGTCAACAAGGCCAAGGAGATCATCGAGTCCGGCGAGCTGGGCAAGCTCACCGTGTCGAGCTTCCACTACATGATCTATAAGAATGACGAGTACTTCGATGTCGAGTGGCGCCGCAAGAAGGGTGCCGGCCCGATCCTGGTCAACCTGGTGCACGACGTCGACCTGCTCCGCTACCTGCTGGGCGAGCCCGTTGCCGTCCAGGGCATGCAGTCCAGCGCCGCCCGCGGTTTTGAGACCGAGGACTCCGCCGTGGTCAACGTCCGTTTTGCCGATGGCGCGCTCGCAAGCATGACCATCTCCGACGCCACCGCCAGCCCCTGGAACTGGGAGGCCACCGCTCGCGAGGATCCGCAGTACCGCCCCTTCGACGCCGACGCCTACTTTATTGGCGGAACCTTGGGTGCCCTTTCGCTGCCCCGCCTGCACCAGTTCTCCTACGACGGAGCCTCCAACTGGCACAAGCCGCTGCAGATGGAGATTCCGGCCGTCGACCCGGCGCTGCCGCACAAGATGCAGCTCAAGCACTTTGTGAAGGTCGTTCGCCGCGAGGTCGAGCCCGTCGTGACCCCCGCCGACAACGTTAAGACGCTCACGCTGCTTAACGCCATCAAGGAGGCCGCCGAGACCGGCCAGCTCGTCGAGCTGTAATGCCTTAAGAGCGGCCGCGGCAGAAACCCCATGCCGAACCCCTCGGTCCGCCACAAATATGCCCTTCTTCTTTGCCCCGCGAGCAGCCTCCTGCCCGCGGGGCTTTTTGCTACCTTAACGACGATTTTTCTGGGGCGGGGGCTATTTTGCACCTCGGCTTGATTCGTTCGCCACCAAATGGGCCTATCTACTACGTTTAACCGATTACCCTCAACCATGCCGAATTTCGCGAAATTAAAACCGCAGGTAGACGGCTTGCCGATTTTCGGAAAACCGGGGGATGGTCGACCCATACGGTTCAAACGTAGTAGATAGGCCCCTTTCGTGGCGCAACCCCAAAACAGTCTTTTGGGACGGGTGGTATCCTTGGTAGCCCTGTGCTGCAAACGCACCTTAAACGCAAGGAGTCCCATGGATCTTATCGCCCAGCTCGCCCGCGAGCTCAACCTTAAGGCCGCCAACGTCGAGGCTGCCGTCAAGCTCATCGATGAGGGCAACACCATCCCCTTTATCTCGCGCTACCGCAAGGAAGCAACGGGCGGCATGGACGACGTCGCCCTGCGCGCGCTCGACGAGCGCCTGTCCTACCTGCGCAATCTTGAGCAGCGCAAAGAGGACGTCATTCTGCTCATCGACGCCCAGGGCAAGCTCACGCCCGAACTCGAACAGCAGATTCGCGAGGCCATGCAGCTCCAGCGTGTCGAGGACCTCTACAAGCCCTACCGCAAAAAGCGCATGACCCGCGCGCAAAAGGCCCGCGAGGCCGGCCTGGAGCCGCTCGCCAACATGATCATCATGCAGGCCTCGGCCAAGGGCAGCGCACTCGACGCCGCCGCGGCATACGTCAACGAGGAGGCTGGCTTCGACACGCCCGAGAAGGCGCTTGCCGGCGCCGCCGACATCGTGGCCGAGACGGTAGCCGAGGACCCCGAGAACGTCGCCGACCTGCGCGCCTTTACGCAAAACACCGCCGACGTCGTCGTCGAGGCCACCGACCCCGCCGAAAAGACTCCCTACGAGCCGTACTACAGCTATGATGAGCCGCTGCGCCGTATACCCAACCACCGCGTGCTGGCTATCGACCGCGGTGAGCGCGAGGGCAAGCTCCGCGTGCGCGTGAACGTCGACGGCGCCGCCGCCACGGCGCGCCTCGGCAGCCGCTGGCCCCGTCGCCAGGGCGTGTTCGCGCCCGTCTTTGACGCCGCTATCGCCGACGGCTACAAGCGCCTTATGGCTCCCTCGCTGGAGCGCGAGGCCCGCGCCAAACTCACCGTTCGCGCCCAGACCGAGGCCATCAACGTCTTTGCCAAGAATCTCGAGGGCCTGCTCTCGGCCCGCCCCGTCCGCGGCGCCCGCGTGCTCGCACTCGATCCGGGCTACCGCACCGGCTGCAAGGTCGCCGTCATGGACGAGACCGGCAAGCTGCTCGACCACGGTGTGGTCTACCCCACCAAGCCGCGCCACGACGTCGCCGGCACCAAACGCGAGCTCGCCCGCCTCGTCAAAAAGGACGGTGTCAACACCATCGTCATCGGCAACGGCACCGCCAGCCGCGAGACCGAGGAAGTCGTCTCGGAGTTCATTGCCGAGCAGGCACCCGGACTGCGATACACCATCGTCAACGAGGCCGGCGCGTCGGTGTATTCCGCCTCCGAGCTCGCGAGCCAGGAGTATCCCGACCTGGATGTCACCGTGCGCGGCGCCATGAGCTTAGGCCGCCGCCTGCAGGACCCGCTGGCAGAGCTCGTCAAGATTCCGCCCCAGTCCATCGGCGTGGGCCAATACCAGCACGACCTTGACCAGGCCGAGCTCTCGCTCACCCTGGGCCACGTGGTGGAGGACGTCGTCAACCGCGTGGGCGTCGACGTGAACACCGCGAGCGCAAGCCTGCTGGGATACGTATCGGGCATTACGCCGAGCGTGGCCAAGAACATCGTGGCCTACCGCGAGGAAAACGGCGCCTTTACCGATCGCCGCCAGCTCAAGAAGGTCCCCAAACTGGGGCCCAAGGCATACCTCAACGCCGCGGGCTTCCTGCGCATCAGCGGCGGTAAGAACCCGCTCGACGCGACGAGCGTCCACCCCGAAAGCTACGAGGTGGCCACGGCCGTCCTGGAGCGCGCCGGCGTTGCCGCCAGCGAACTCAGCCGTGGCGGCGTACCCGATATCGAGCGCCGCCTGGGCAGTATCTCGGCGCTGGCAAGCGACCTGGACTGCGGCACCCTCACGCTCATCGACATCGTCAACGAGCTCAAGAAGCCCGGCCGCGACCCGCGCGACGACGCGCCCGAGGTGGTCTTTAGCCGCTCGGCACTTTCCATCGATGACCTGGAGCCCGGCATGGAGCTCAAGGGCACGGTGCGCAACGTTGTGGACTTTGGCGCCTTCGTCGACGTGGGCGTGCACCAGGACGGCCTCGTACACATCTCCAAGCTGGCCAACCGCTTCGTCAAGCACCCGAGCGACGTGGTACGCGTCGGCGACACGGTAAAGGTGTGGGTAGAGAAGGTCGACCGCGACCGCAAGAAAATCTCGCTCACCATGGTGCAGGGCAAATAATCCGGCATGAAAATCGGACAAACAAGCCCAGGCCCGTTTGTCCGATTAACAGGCACATCTCCGTACACACCACAACAAAAAGGTGCCGCCCATCAAAGAGGCGGCACCAACAAAGTCTCATTCAGCTCAGAACCTACCGGCAAGCTCGTGCCGGCAGCCCCGGCCTTTCCTTTGCCTAGCGCGACCCCCGCGAAGCGCGTGAGCGGTAGGGAAAGGAAAAGCCGGGGCGAACAACCCGCGGCGTAGCCAGTGTTCGCGTTACGGCAGGATATGGAAACCGAGCGCCGCGATATCCTTGGCAAAGCCGCGGACGGTGTCGAGCGAGACCTCGTACGGGTCACGGCCGATGTTCTTGCGCTTGGCCAGGATGCCGTTGGGCACCGTGATGATCTGGCAACCGCAGGCCTCGGCCTGGTAAATGTTGATGAGCTCGCGCGTGGACGCCCACAGGACCTCACAGTTGGGCTTGATGGCGGCCTTCTTGACCGACTCCGTCATAAACGGAATGGGGTCGACGCCGGTGTCGGCGATGCGGCCGGCAAAGAGCGAGATGATGGACGGCGTCTCGGTGTCAACGGCCTCGACCATCTCGTCAACCTGCTTAGGCGTAAAGATGGTGGTGACGTTGACCTTGATGCCGTCGGCCGACAGCTTGCGCACCAGCTCGGCGGTGGACTCGCCCTTGGTGGTCACGCACGGAATCTTGACGTAGACGTTCTCGGCCCAGGTAGCGATCTCGCGCGCCTCGACCTCCATGGTCTCGACGTCATCGGCAAAGACCTCAAACGAGACGGACACATCGGTGATGTGGGTCAGGACCTCCTTGGCAAACGCGCGGTAATCCGTCACGCCGCCCTTCTTCATAAGGGACGGGTTGGTCGTGAAACCCTGAACGTTGCCGTTCTCGTACATGTCGAGCATGCCCTCGAGGTTTGCACCGTCAGCGAACACCTTGATTGCCATCTGCCTGATTCCTTTCGCTTGCACATGGGCGTTAAACTGCTAAACACTTTACCTACGTTTATCAAGGCGTGAGCTGCGGTTTTTTATCTTCTCGGCGAACGGTATAAACACCTCAGTGTTTGGATTGATAAATCGATTGAGCATGCAAAAGCGAAGAGTCGCAGTTTGAGCAAACGTCAGAACGCGGGATTCATTAGATGAGGCCGAAATGCTGCATCGCTGTGACGGTGCCGTCGTGTGCGACATCGTCGGTCACGTAGTCGGCGACCGCCTTGACCTCAGGCATGGCGTTGCCCATGGCGACAGCCGTCTCGACCGCAGCGAGCATGCCCAGGTCGTTGCCGGAATCACCAAAGCCAAAGGTGCGCGCGTTGCCGGTGCGACCCAGGTATTCCAGCGCTCGCGCCACGCCCACGCCCTTGTCGATGCCCTTGGGGCTCAGCTCGCGATTCTGGCCACCGGTGTTGCACAGCTCAAACTCGCGATCGATAAAGCCGTCATCGTTGGCTACGCGAGCCAAACTGGGCACATTGAGGCATACCTTGCCCACGCGCAGACTGCCGTCGACGCGCATTTCCTCGGCGCTGTGCACCACAGAAGTGCCGATCAGAGACGACTGCTCAACGCCCGCGGGTTCCAAGGCAAAAGTAGCCACGTTGGTCTCGAAAAAGGCCTCAATCCCTGCCGCGGCCATACGGCGTGCAAGCTCCTCGACAATGTCCTCGTCAAAGCAGTCCTCGTGTACCACGCGGCCCTCGACCTCGAGTGTCGCTCCCGCCATGGCAACGACACCCGCAGGCTCCAAAGCACGCAGACCATCGGCAATCAGCCACAAGGGACGACCCGTGCAGATAAATGCCTGGTGACCCGCATTGCGCAGGCGATGAAACGCCTCGATCACCGCCTGCGAGGGGCGAACCGCCGAAAAGTCCTTGTCGGTCATGTTGTCGGGATCGAACGACGTCAGCGTGCCGTCCACGTCAAAAAAGAGCACGGCAGAATCGGGGCACGCATCAATCATATGGGTTCCTTTCGGGGGCGAGAGTAAACGAAGCATCCATCATATAATGGAGCGACGCAACCAGAGAGGTCACCCATGGAATTTTACGCAAGCTGCCCCGAGGGCTTTGAGTCCGCACTCGCCGATGAGCTTAAACGCCTCGGGCTTTCGCATGTTCGCCGGCTGAAGGGCCGCGCCACGTTTGAGGGCGAGCTCGAAGAAGGCTACCGCGCCTGTCTGTGGTCGCGTCTGGCGAGCCGCGTGTTTGCGGTGCTCGGGCGCTTTGAGGCGCAGGACGCCGACGAGCTGTACGATAGCGTTTACGACATCGCCTGGGAGAACATCGTCCGCCCCGGCGCCACCATTGCCATCACCGCCCGCGGCGTGACCGAGCAGCTGCGCAACACGCGTTTCTCGGCCCTGCGCGCCAAAGACGCGCTGTGCGACCGCCTGGCCGAGACCACGGGCCGTCGCGCCGATGTCGATGCCGCCGACCCCGATGTTCACCTACTGCTTTCGCTGCGCCAGCGCCGCGCGAGCATAAGCCTAGACCTTTCGGGCGACCCGCTGTTCAAACGCCTGCCGCCCGCAGCGACCCGCGCCGGCGAGGGCGCGCACGTGCTGCGCCCCGACTACGCCGCCCTGGTGCTGGCGCAGGTCGGCTGGACCGCGCTATGCGAGCGCGAGCTGACGGCCGACGATTACGAAAATGAAGCCCTTCCCACGCTGATCGATGCCTCGTGCGCCGGCGGCGGCCTGCTGCTGGAAGCCGTGAACATTCTGACCGACCGCGCCCCGGGCGCCGCACGCGAGCGCTGGGGCTTTGAGGGCTGGCAGCTGCACAACGCCGCTCTGTGGGAGCAGCTGCTTGCCGAGGCGCGCGAGCGCGAGGCGGCAGCGCGCGAACGCCAGGCGCGCATCGTGGCCGCAGACATCGACCCCGCCGCTCGCAAGACCGCCGAGCGCATGGTCAAGAGCGCTGGCTACAAGCGTTTTGTCGACTTTTGCGCCGCCAAGCCCGCCACCGTGCTGGACCATGCGGGCGCCGTCGCCGGTGCCGCCGTGGTCGCAGACACCACCGAGACCCCGCTTTCGCTCATGCACGACGCCATGACGCTGGTCGGCGAGCTGCGCCGCGCGCCCGAGCTTTCCGCGGCGCCGGTCGCTGCGCTCACCCGCGATGGCCTTATGGCCCGCGCGCTCCATGCCGAGCCCGCGCGCTCCATCGCCGTCATGCCCAATAACGAGGAGGCGGCTCTTGAGGTTTGGCACTCGCTCGACCACGCCGCCGCGGCATTCGAGGCTGCGACCAGCATAAACGCCGAGGAACAGTCCACGGACGTCGAAGACGAAGCCGCCGCTTCCTCCATGCCCGAACCTGCCGCCACGCTCGACTTGGGCGACGGCAAGCCGCTGCCCGTGCTCATCCCCGGGTCCGAGCAGTTCGCCAACCGCCTGCGCAAGAACGCGCGCCTGCGCCGCAAGTGGGCCAAGCGCGAGGGCGTAAGCTGCTACCGCGTCTACGATGCCGACCTGCCCGACTACTCCGCCGCCATCGACCTGTACGAGGGTTGCCCGCAGACGCCGGGCCGCTGGCTCGTCATCGCCGAATACGCCGCGCCCAAGACCATCGACCCCGCGCTAGCCCAGGCCCGCATGCTCGACATTCTGGCCATCGCGCCGCGCATCCTTGATGTTCCGGCCGAGCATGTGCACGCCAAGGCCCGCATGCGTTCGCGCGGCGGCTCGCAGTACGGCAAGCAGGGCGCCGGCAAGGGCGGCTCGGGCGAGCGCGCCAATATCGCACGCCGTCGTCTGCCACTCATCGAAGAGGGCGGCCTTACCTTTGCCGTCAACTTTGACGACTATCTGGATGTGGGCATCTTCCTGGATCACCGCGTCACCCGCAACCTAGTGCGCGAGCACGCCAAGCAGGCGCGCCGCTTCCTCAACCTGTTTGCCTACACTGGCACTGCCACCTGCTACGCGGCCGATGGCGGCGTCGAGGAGACCGTGACGGTCGACCTTTCCAACACCTACCTGGACTGGGCCGAGCGCAATATGCGCCAGAACGGCTTTGTTGGTCCGCAGCATCATTTTGTGCGCGACGACGTGCTCGCCTGGATTCGCGACCAGCGCCAGACGCGCAACCGCTGGGACCTGATCTTTGTCGACCCGCCCACGTTTTCGAACTCGTCCAAGATGGGCCGCCGCACCTGGGATGTCCAGCGCGACCATGTTGAGCTTTTGGCCGGCGTATCGCGCCTGCTCGCACAGGGCGGCCACGCCATCTTTAGCTGCAACCTGCGCGGCTTCCGCCCCGAGGCGCGCAAGCTCGCGCGCGCGGGCGTGGTGCTGGAGGACATTACGGCACAGACCATCCCCGAGGACTTCGCGCGCAACCAGAAGGTGCACCACTGCTATATCGTGCGCCGCCTGCCCATCGAGGACGCCATGGCCGAGGTCGGCTTTAGCGCCGAGGAAATTGCCGAGCGCGTCGAGGAGCTGCGTAACCCCGAGGCCCGTAAGCCTCGCGCGGCAGTGCCCGCGCACGTGCAGACCGGCAACGGCAAGTCCAACTTTGCTGGCAAGCCCTCCCCCGCCGGCAAGTCCAAAAAGAAGAAGTTCTACGCCAGCAAGCCCAAGGGCAAATAACAAAGTTGCGGTGGAATACGGACTGTTTTGCCTGGAATTAGGCAAATTTAGACCGTATTTCACCGCAACTCATATTGGGATGGCGGATGCCGACCTATCCCTGGATGACCAATCGGTAACCAATACCCACGTGCGTCTGGATATAGCGCGGATGCGCGGGGTCGGACTCGATCTTCTTGCGCAGCGTGCCCATAAAGACGCGCAGGCTCGCCAGGTCGCTCTTAGTTGCCGTGCCCCAAATCTCGTGCAGGATAAACTGGTGCGTCAGTACCTTGTCGGCGTTATGCGCCAGCAGGCACAGGAGCTTATACTCGATCGGCGTCAGATGCAGTTCCTCGCCATCCATCGTGGCGATGCCGGCATCAAAATCGATATGCAGCTCACCGGTATCGAACGAGCCCTCGGAGACAACGCCGCCCGTCTGCGCATACGAAAGGCGCCTGAGCGTCGTGCGAATGCGCGCGAGCAGTTCCTCGACCGAAAACGGCTTGGTCAGGTAGTCGTCGGCACCGGCATCGAGCGCGCGGATTTTGTCCGCGTCCTCGCTGCGCGCCGAGACCACGATAATCGGCATGCCCGACCATGCGCGCACCGACTCCACCACCTTGACGCCGTCCATATCGGGCAGGCCCAGATCGAGCAGCACAATGCTCGGCGTCTGCGACGAGGCGGCGGCGATAGCGGCATGGGCGGTCTCCACAGCCATATGGCGCAAGCCGTGCGCCTCGAGCGCGGCAACAATAAGATTGCGGACGGCGGGGTCGTCCTCAACGACCAAGATGAGCGGTTTTACGGCAGAGTTCGGCACAGCGCTACTCCTTATCAAACGAAACGTCGGCGGCAGGAAGCTCAATCGTAAAGACCGAGCCGTGCGGGTCCGCCGCGGCAACCTCTATGCTACCGCCATGTGCCAACGCAATGGAACGGCAGAGCGAAAGACCCAGGCCAACGCTGCGGTGGCTGTCGGCCAGACCATGGTTGGCGGTATAGAACGACTCAAAGATCCGCTCGCGATCCTCGGGTGCGATGCCCGGACCATCATCGGCCACCGAGCACGCCACGCGTCCATCGTCGACGCTAATCGAAATCACGATATGCGAACCCGCGGGCGTATAGGTGATGGCGTTGTTCACCAGATTGACCACCAGCTGCACCATCAGGCGCGCATCGACGTTGACGAGCGCCGGCTCATCGCACGCCACCACCTTAAGGTCGTGCTCGCGCACGGCCGGATTTACGTGGCGCAGCGCCTCCTCGACGATATCGTCCATGAGCTCGAGCGTGGTCGACAGGCGCATACCGCCACCCTCGAGCTTGGTGATGGCGAGCAGATTCTCGACGGTGGCGTTGAGCCACAGCGCATCCGAGCGAATGGATAGAAGCAGGCCGCGGCGCGTCTGGGCATCGAGCACCGCGGTGCCGGTCGAGCCCTGGTCGAGCAGCACATCGGCATTACCCGAAATACTGGTGAGCGGCGTGCGCAGGTCGTGCGAGATGGAGCGCAGCAGGTTGGCGCGCAGCTGCTCATTTTTGGCAAGCACCGCCGCCTCCTCGCGGGCCTCCATGGCGCGGGCGCGATCGAGCGCCAGCTCGCCTTCGCTCACGATAGCATCGGCAAGTGTCCGCTCCTCGTGCGTCAGCACGTCGGGCTCGGCAACGATAGCCAGCACGCCCACCACCGAGGCGGGGTCGCCCGAGCGCGCGAAGCCGTCGCCTGTGCGAACCGTCAGGTAGATGCCATAAAACGCCGAGCCGCCGAACGTAGCATCGAGCGGCGTTCCCACATAGGCGGACGCCGAGAGCCGCGGTGGCATCTGCGGCGCCAGCTCGTGCACCGGCGCGGCATCGCCCACGGCCGTGTATGTCGCACGCGGCAGCAGGTCATCGCCCTCGGCGTCGGCGCTATACCACACGACCGGACAGCCCGAAAGACGCGCCAGCTGCGTGGCCATGGCGTGAACGATCTGCTGCTCGTCGGCGCAGCGCTGCAACATGCGATTGGTCTCGAGCACCATATGCGTGCGGCGGTCGCTGGCGGCAGCCTGTGCCAAGGCGCGGCGCAGGGCCAACGCAATCGAGCTCGACACAAGCGAGACCACGAACATGATGAAGAACATGCCGGGATAGCCGCGGTCGATAAGCGACAGCGAGTAGCGCGGGTCGACAAACAAGAAGTTGTAGAGCGCCACGGCGGCAGCCGAGCTCAGCAAGCAATACAGGCGACTCCAGGTAAAGAATGCGCACAGCTGAACGGCGAACACATAGACGATCATGATGCTCGGCGCGAGACCCGGATGGTCGAGCAGCGCGCCCACAATCGTCGCCGCGACCAGCAGCCCCACCGACACGCAGATATCGTACAGGGGGCCGCGACGCGTCATCGTAGTGCGCCGCCACCAAAAGTTCTCGGCAATATCACCGTCCGCACGGACGTCCATCAGCGCCCCGCCCCTCTCTCAAAAACAAAAACCACCACAAAGGGACAGGCACCTTTGTGGTGGTTTCCCTTGTGGTGGTTCCAAGTGTATAGCCTTTGCAACCGGCGGTCGCTAGACAAACAACACGTGCGCGAGCAGCGCGCAAACGCACGCCGCGACAAGCAGCGTAACCACGATCGAGATCACGCGATCGGCCATATCCATGTTGGCACGATTCGTCAAAAACCGATCTTCGGCGGCGTCGGCGCGTGCCTCACGTACCAGCTCGGCAACAACCTCGCGGCCATCAAGCATCTTTGCATCCATGTTTGCCTCCCCGGTCTCAATCTTGTCCATCGAAAACCAACTCCGTGCAACCCGTCGGCGCCTACGGCCGCTCGTTGGGGGCCAGGCGCTGCATCTTGTTCACGGCCTTGAACTTGGTGAACAGCGGCACGTACTCAAAGCTCACGTTGGAGTTCTCCAGGCCGTACCAGCGTGCAGGCGTGCCGGCGGCGCGGCGGATGATGTACTTGAGCGTGATGGCCGTACGCTCGCTCGGCTCCACATCGCTTTCGGGCGCCAGAAGCTTACGGATCAGGACGAACTTGAACGTACCGATGTTACCCGGATCCTTGTAGACCGAGTAGTCATGCGTCTGCGCAGGCAGTTCGCCGGTGGCAGCCAGGTCCTGAACGACCTGACGCAGGTAGGCATTGACGCGCTGGTTGATCTTGTAGCCCAGGTACAGATGCACGCGGAACACGTAGTCGGTGCCGAACGTCTCGACCGAATAGGCAAAGGTATGCGGCTCGTCCATGGTCTCGACATTCACGAACCACCAGGCGCGAGCGCGCTTGGGATGCTTGTCCAAGATCGAGTAGACGATATCACGGTCGATGTAATCGGTATGGGTGTCCTTGGTCAGGTACACGATGTTGTCGCTCATGCGCTCATAGCGATCGTCGTCGCGCAGGCGCTTGAGCTGCGGCAGGTAGCTGCGCAGCGGCAGCAGCGTAAACTGGCGCTGCTCGACCGCCGTGCCGTTGTACCAGCACACCATAATGCCCATGATGAGTGCAGCCATGAGGATGGTGAAGTAGCCGCCGTGGAAGAACTTGGTGAGCGAGCTCACGAAGAAGAAGCCTTCGAGCAAAAGGAAGAAGGCCGCGAAGATCCACGGAGCAACCTTGAGCTTGCGCTCCTCGTGCAGGTAGAAGAAGAGCAGCAGCGTGGTGCACATCATAGTCAGCGTAATGGCAAGGCCGTAGGCGGCTTCCATATGCGCCGAGTTCTGGAACAGCAGCACCACGATGACGCAGCCGACAAGCATGACGTTGTTGACCATGGGGATGTAGAGCTGGCCCTTGGTCTCGGCAGGGTAGAAGACCTGCATGTGCGGCATGAGGTCCAGGCGGCTGGCCTCGGACACCAGCGAGAATGCGCCGGTGATGAGCGCCTGCGAGGCAATGATGGCCGCGACGGTGGAAAGGCCTACGGCAAACGGGCGCAGGCCCGGGGCGAGCATCTGGTAGAACGGGTTGAGATCGGCAATGCCCATGAGCTCGGGGTTGGCAGCGTTGTTCATAAGCCAAGCGCCCTGGCCCATATAGGAAAGCAGCAGGCAGCACTTAACGAACGGCCAGGTAGCGTAGATGTTGCCGCGGCCGACGTGGCCCATGTCGGAGTAGAGCGCCTCGGCACCGGTGGTGGCGAGGAAGCAGCTGCCCAGAATCATGATGCCCGCGTGGTTGTTGGGGCTCAGCAAAAAGGCGATGCCGCGCAGCGGGTTGAGGCACAGCAGCACGGCGGGGTGCTGGAAGACAAAGAACAGACCCGTGCCGCCCAGGAACAGGAACCACAGCGTCATGATGGGGCCAAAGGCGTGACCGATCTTGGCCGTACCGATGCGCTGTACCAAGAAGAGCGCGATGATGATGGCAAGCGTAATGGCGACGACGCGGCCCTGATCATCGCCCAGCACGGCATGGACCGCCGGGATGGTGCGCAGGCCCTCGATGGCCGTGGTAACGGTAACGGCCGGCGTCAGGATGCCGTCGGCGAGCAGCGCGGCGCCACCCAGCATGGCGGGGATGATGAGCCATTTACCGCAGCGCTTAACCAAGCTGTACAGGGCAAAGATGCCGCCCTCACCATGGTTATCGGCGCGCAGCGAGATGAGCACATACTTGATAGTGGTCAGCAACGTGACCGTCCACACGACAAGGGAGAGCGCGCCGAGCACGAACTCCTCCGTGACGCTTCCGATGCCGCCGTTGCCGGCAACGAGCGCCTTGGTTACATACATAGGGCTGGTGCCGATATCGCCGTACACCACGCCCAGCGTGACGAGCATCGCCGAGATGCTCACAGGAATCGCAGCGTGCGAGGCTGCCTCCTTGGCCTTTTGTTCCATAAGCCGGTTTCCTCCCAACTTTAATGTTCGAAGGAATTATAGGTAATCGGCCCATGTTTGAATGGCACTGTTTTCCCAGCTAAATAAACATTTATACGGCCTTTAGGCTACCGCGGCGATATGGAATGTGACAAAGGGACTGTCCCTTTGTCACATCGCCGCATTCGTTACTTGCCGAGCCAGTTTTTGAACCACCACTCCATGGAACGGCTCATCTCGGCCATAAAGGGACTCGTGTGCTTGCGGGTATAGATGTCCACGACGCGCTCCCCCACCTCGCGGGCATGCGGACGGAACATCGCGTCCATCTCGGCCACCTGCGCGTCCATGGTCGCAGCATCGGCGCGGCAGTAGCGCTCCTCGTGCACCAGGTTCACCACGGGGTGTGCGATTGCCGGGCGCTCCTTACGGGGCGTGCCGATGATGAGCATCGACAGCGGCATGGTATAGGGCGGCAGATCGAGCAGCTCGGCAACTTCCTCGGCATTCTCGACGATATCACCGATATAGCAGCTCCCCAGGCCCAGGGCCTCGGCGGCAACCACGGCGTTTTGCGCGGCGATCACGGCATCCTGAGCCGCGATGGCAAAGTCGCCCAAACCCGGCGCGCGGCGGGGCGCCTTGCCCGTGCGCTCGACAAACTCGGGCTCAAAGCAGCCCACGTGCTCAAACAGATCGATCCACTTGGCATAATCGACCACAAATATTAGTGCCCAGGGCGCCTTGGCAATCATGGGTTGGTGGTCGCACAGGTCGGCCAGGCGGTCCAGCGTAGCCTGCTCGCGGATGCTCACGATGGAATACATCATCATGGCGCCCGCCGACGGTGCGCGACTCGCCGCATGCAAGATCGCCGCCCGCTGCTCGTCGGTCACCGCTACGGGACGGCCGTCGTCATCACGCGCGAAGGCACGCGTGGAGGAACGGTGCTCCAACGTGTCCAGCACCGCATTGCCCGTCGTCTCGACCGGATAGCCGCACGTATCCACGCCTGCAGCTCCGCCGCAGTACTCGGCACCCGTCATACAAACCCGCTCGCTCATCGCCCTACCCTCGCCAATTCTTTAAGAAGCCTTTACGTTTCCGTGTAATTCCCGTCCATTATCGCGCAGGTCGCCACTACATTGCGCCACACCGCCGCACATGCGCGTTAATATGGCTGGTTGTTGTGCGCAGCCCGCAAATGCAGCGCATATTTAGGTAACAATCGGGTAAACCCCCGCTTTCGTAGGTTTTAAGTTTGTGAGGAGTCTCAGCATGTTCGCTGCCGCCATCTCGCTCGTCGGTCTTGCGGCGACCGTCTACCTTGTCTTGCGCGAGGCCAAGGCCATTCGCGCTCAGTCGGGCACCGTTGCCAAAAGCGCTCTTGGGTGGAGCGTCGCCTTCGGTCTTTTCCAGGTCTTTTTGACCATTTGGGGCGCCATTGGCCTCGTCGCCCAAAACGAGCCGCTCGCCTTTGTGATGCTCATCCTGACCAACGCCATCCTCACCGGCTGCGCCTGGGCCAGCATCGCACGTGACCGCATCGCCCCGCGCGTCTTTGCGTTCGCCGCGCCCGACGCCCCCGCCCCCACCGGCAAGCTCGCCCGCCTGCGCGGCGCCTTTGTGGGCAAACCGCTCGTCGCCGCCGTCCTGTGCCTGCTGCTCGCCGGCGTCTTTGCGCTGCTGGGCATGGAGGTCTCGTCCAACCACGACTTTACCTGGGTCTACCCCCTGTGCATCCTGCTCGAGTGGGCCATCATCACCACGCTCATGGTCGGCCTGTTCTTCCTGTTTCAGCGCCATGGCGCAGCTCCGGCCGTCCTGGCCTTTGCCCTCTTTGTCCTGGGCATTGCCGAGTTCTTCGTCATCACGTTTAAATCCATGCCCATCCAGCCGGGCGACCTTTCGGCCATCTCCACCGCCGCCGCGGTCGCCGGCAACGGCTACACCTTCTCGATCTCGCTGTTCTGCGTGCTGTCCATGGGCTTTACCGCCATCGCCATGCTGCTATGCGAGTACGCCGGCCTGGTGGCACCGCACCGTCAGAAGGGCGCCGCCAACGCCAAGCGCATGCTGCTCACCAACCTGCTCGTCGCCGTGCTGTGCCTGGGCGGCGTGACCGCGCACGTCACGCTTATCGACTACTACAACACCCTCGGCATCACCGTCTACACCTGGCGCCCGCTCGAGAGCTACTGGCGCGAGGGATACCTGCCCGCTTTCATTAGCGCAGCGCAGTCCATTAAGCCGCCCAAACCCGCCGACTACTCCGTCGACGATGCCAAGGCCACGCTCAAAAAGTACACCAAGGCCTACGACAAGTCCGACGCGGCCAAGAGCGACGAGCGCGCCGCCGCCGAGGAGCAGTTCGATAGCGAGAAGCCCACGGTCATCGCCATCATGAACGAGACCTTCTCAGACCTTTCGATCTACCAGAACATGCGCGCCGGCTACGAAGGCCCGCAGTACTTTAAGAACCTGTCCAACTGCCTCAGCCGCGGCAAGCTCTACGTGAGCGCCTACGGCGGCGGCACCGCCAATACCGAGTTTGAGTTTATGACCGGCAACTCCATGGCCAACCTGGGCTCGGGCGTGTACCCCTACACCATCTACAACATGGAGACGACCGGGAACCTGGCAGAGCAGTTCAAGTCGCTCGGATATTCCACCACGGCCATGCACCCCAACCACGCCACCAACTGGAACCGCGAGAACGTCTATAAGGACTTTGGCTTTGACCAGTTCCTGTCCATCAACGACTTCCAGGGCGCCGACACCCTGCGCGGCATGGTGACCGACCAGGCTACCTACGACAAGATTCTTGAGCTGCTCGACCAGAACGCCGATCCGCAGTTCATCTTCGACGTGACCATGCAGAACCACTCGGGCTACGATACGGGTCTGGTGCCGGTCGACAAGCAGATGCATCTCAACATCGACACGACCGACCTGGACGCCAAGACCGTCGAGGACGGCACGCTCTCCGATGTCGATGAGTATGTCTCGTGCATCGAGCAGTCCGATCAGGCGCTGCGCTACTTCCTCAACGCCCTGAGCAAGCTCGACCGTAAGGTGGTCGTGGTGTTCTGGGGCGACCATCAGCCGTTCTTCCCGTCCAAGTTCAACGACAAGTGGTTTACCGGCGAGGACGATGCCACCCACCAGGAACGTCTGTGGCAGACCGACTACATCATCTGGGCCAACTACGACGTTGCCGGCTGCGACCAGACGAGCGAGGTCGACGACCTGTCCACCAACTATCTGTCCACCCAGCTGATGCAGCTGATCGGCGCACCGCTGACCGACTACCAGAAAGCGCACATGACGCTGCGCGAGTCGCTGCCCGCCATCAACTCCGTGGGCTACGAGGACGCCAGCCTGCGCTGGGCGCTCTCCTCCAACGTCACCGGTGACGACGCCGCCGCAGCAGCCGCCACCAAGGCGCGCGAGGATTACGCCAAGATGCAGTACTACGAGATGTTCCGCGACGGCAAGAACGTGTATACCGAGCACTTCCAGACCGAGGCCAACGAGACCGACCCCAACCTGGCGCCGGGCACGACTAAGATCAAGTAACGACTAGCTGCGAGTTCATAACTGAAACGTCTGTCCGGGCGGAGGCATGTAAGGTTCCCTGCTCGGACAGTCCTGCGCAAGACGGAGGCCACATTAAGTGGCCCCCTTTGCGTGCGGAACTCGCGATGAACCTTACATGCCTCCGCCCGGACAGACGCCTTGTTGTTGGAGCACGGCTTGTCATGGGTGTATCGCCGAACATATATAAGTTGAAGGCCACGTTATGTGGCCTTCTTTGTTTGCGGAAAGTGTGTCCCGGAATTCTTGTCTGGAATGGGATGCAGTTTCCGCTTGGGACCCGATTGGGAAAGTGTGTCCCACTATTCAGCTGGATTCCAGGATGTATTTTCCGGTTGAGGCTCGTTGGGAAAGTGCGTCCCACTTTGGGGGCTGATTCTGGGACGTGGTTTCCGGTTGGCTCTCATTGGGAAAGTTCATCCCATTTCTCGGCCTAATTATGGGACGCAGTTTCCCGTTGAGGACCCTTTGGGAAAGTGCGTCCCGGTCTGGGCGCTCAAACTGGGATGGATTTTCCGGATGAGGGCTTGACGGAAAATGTGTCCCGTTCCGGGCGCTAATTGTGGGATGCAGTTTCCGCTTGCGGAGTCTCCACTCAACAGAAAACCCGGGTGGCCTGTTTTTTGGCTACCCGGGTTTTTGGGTTGTCGATATGTTCGACTGGCTACTAGTGGGTCTTGCGGCGCTTGATCAGCATGATAAGGGCTATCACTACGAGCGTTGCTCCCGCTGCTGCTGCGGTGGCGACTAGGGCGAATGTTTGGTCGCCGGTGTTTGCGAGGTTCTTCGCTGTGGTCGTAGTCTTGACCTTGGTGTCGGCCTTAGCTCCGTTGTCGGACTTGGGCTTGTCCGGGTTCGTCGGGGTCTCAGGAGTCTCGGGATCCTTTGAGCCTTCGGAGTCGGTGGGGCCGGCAGTGTTTACCAGCGTATGGTCCAGGAACTTCTTGGCGCCCGCGCTTGCCTGCGAGAACAGGCGGCGTGTGCGGATCGGGGTGGCGTTCACCGTTGTGGGCGCCGTCTCCTTGGGCGCGATGTTCACCAGCGTGATGCCAGTGTCCAGGCCCACGTTGTTGTATCCCACGTGACAGTAGTACTGCGCGCCGTCATCGTTTGTAGTCAGGTCAAGCTTAAGCGTTGAGGCCGTTCCGGCTGGGAGGTTGCCATCGGCGCCCACGCGCTGGAACGCGGTCTCGCCACGGCCCTTGCGGTACCAGATATATGACGGCGCCAGCTCCGTTTCACTGCCGTCGGCATTGCGCTGCGTCACATGGCCAATCGCCGAGAGCGTCAGCTTGTCTCCCTCCGCACACTCAACCGAAGAGTCATACTCGAGGGCCGACCTCTCCGCTGTATCCGCCGCAGGTCCACTCACGCTCATCGTCATGCCGTCGGGCATGGTCTTGACCGTGATGATCGCCGATCGAATACCCGTTTCGGTCGTGGATCCATTCTTAACGGCGGCAATGGCAAATCGATACTCCGTATTGGGCTGCAACCCGTCCCAGGTAAGCGAGGTCTGCGTATTGTCGGCGATCTTCCAGCTGTTCACGACCGCGTCTGCCGCATTGCTCTGCAGCATGCCTACGCCGTAGCTAAAGCCACCCTTGTTTGCGAGCACGTCGTCCCAGCTAAAGGTAACGCTTTTCGAGTCAACGGCGTTTGCCGTAAAGCCCGTCACGGCCGGTGCCTCGGGCATCGCGACATCCTTGACGTCATAGCCCACGATCCAGAACTGATCGGTGTCCTTGGTGCCGAGTTTGTCGCCCGAGCCGTCCTCGAACTTGTTGACATCCACCGCGTTGACGCCCAGGCGCCACGCAAAGCCGTACTTATCCTTCGCGGCCTCGGGCAGGTTGTCGACGGTGCCGCCGTATTCGGTCGATTCACTCGAGGAGTTACCCGTAGTAAAGCCGGCGTTGGCACCAAAGCACAGGCCGCCAAACAACTCGTGCTTTGCGAGCTTCGCGCCCATGACAACGCTGCCGTTCAGCGTAAAGCCGTACTCAAACTCCTGTTCCTCGCCCTCCTCGACTTCGATGGTCTGCTCAATGCTCGCTCCCGACTGCGCGACGGCGCCGTTAAACCCATCGTGCGTGTAGGCGCGCGTTACGCCAGGCTTGCCCAGGCCAAAGGAATCCCCAACGGGAGTCTCGCCGCTGAGCGTCGTTTGATAGGTTCCGGGTTCTCCCGACCGGTTGGTCAAAAAGTAGCTGAGCGGCGTCATATTGTGCTGTTTGGCAATGCGGTCATAGGCCTCGACATTAACGACCGAGGTCTGCGCGCCAAGCGACACGGGCGCCGCCATCACGCCCTTGCCACCAGTTTCCTCATTTTCGATCTCGTACTCGTAATAAACCATCGGAATCGTGTAGAGCACGGCCTTGTCACCCTCGCCGGCATGCGACTCATAGCTTACGCTTGCGCTGACCGTGCGCTCGCTCCGGTAGTCATAGCATCCCTCGGCGGCAAAATCGACCGAAGCATTAATCGCGACCAGGGGCGGACCGGTCTGCACCTCGACGGCAACGCCCAACTCGGCGCCAATGGTATAGCCCTGGGATGTCCCCGTGCCCTTTCCCTCTCCGTATGACGTGCCGCCCAACACCAGATAGCCGTATGCCTGCTCCAGATCCTCAACATAGGGAGCATCCTGCAGCACGGCGAGCACGCGCGGGTTGGTATAGACCTTGTAGCGATCCTTGTACGTAATCTTGACGCTGTCGTTGTCGACATCGGGCAGCGCGAGCGAGATAAATGTGCCGTAGGTAGTGCCGCGACGGTTGCTCTCGCTAATCACCTGCTCCTCGCCGCGGCGCACCTTTCCGTTCTCGTCGAGCGAAAAATGCGAGGCGGTCATCCAATAGTAGTCATCGTTCTTGCGCAGGTCCTCGTCGCGGTGCTTGCCCACCACGGCGATAAAGCTCTCGTTATAGCGATCCGAACCCGAGACGCTGCCCGCCTTGACGTCGCTGATCCACACCTGCTCTATACCCTTGTGGTCATGCTTGTTGCTGCTGTTGTATTGCTGACCGCTCATGCTCATGGTTCCGACCATGGACCCCAAGCCCTGAGCCCCGCTCTGTGCCGTGTTGCAGGCAAAGTCGCGGAACACATCGCCGCCCACGAGCACCTCGTCGACCGCCAGCTGCTCGGACAGGCCGTCAAGGTTGGCAGTGGCAAGGGCAATAGGCGCCAAGGTGCACGGATAGCGCTTATCCTGAGCGCTATCCTTCCATGCGCTGTTGGGCACATGCATCAGCCCATAGGAGGCGAGGAGCCCGTCTCTGTATTCCTTGCAATCGGAAAGCTTGAACTCGCCAGACTCCGAGTCAAAATACGCGTAGCGGTACAGCGCGCCGTACAGCCCCTTGCTGCCGTCAGAAGCGCCGTAATCAAAAGCGCTGCGTTGCCAGTCATAGCCCGCAAGAATAAGGCCCGTGACGGTTTCACCCGTCTTCTTTCCTTCTTCATCGTAGGCGGCAAACGTGCCGAACGTCGCATTCGCAGCGACCATGGTCTTGCCGTTCGCGGAGAGGGAGATTGCGCCCGCGTCGCCCAGAGCATCGACATGGACGAGCGCACCCTTGGATGCATCCCACGAAAACAGCTCGCAATGCGTCGACTTATCAATATTCTTCTTGCCGTAGGGTGCCGAGACCACGATGGCGAGGTCATCGCAAAAATCGCGATCGAGGTCGCCGGCCGCTAGCGAAACGACAGGAGCTGACTGAAGCTGCGTCCAGGAGTCGTTCCCGCCCTTGTTGTGCGTGGTGTAGTCCGCGGCGTTACCGGCATCGATCTTGACGACGCTTTGCTTCCAGTTGCCGCCCTCCAAGTCATACATGTCGACTACAGCCTTGCGCACGCCGTTCTCGTCGACATAGCAGCCCGCGTAGACAAAAAGCTCGTCGACGCCGTCGCCATCGACATCGCCCGCCTCGACATCAAAGACGGCGTCGTGCTCTTGCAGGTAACCGGCATCCAGGTACTTAAAACGGCCTTCGTACATCATATTAGTGTTGACCGTCACCGGCAGGTGTGTGTCGAGAGTGCGCGTACGCCCGTTGCTAAACGAGTAGAGGACCAGCTCAACCTTTCCGGCGTATGACTTGCCGTCAATCGTCGTGGAGGAACTGTCGCCGTAGGCACGGAGCTCGGCAACGCGGCTCTTTTTGCCCGTGCTGGCGTCGCTGCAGAACTCAACACTCGTGGCGTGAATGCCCGAGAAACCGTTGTTGTCGTTGGCGAGTACTGTTGAGGACTCATTGTTGCTTAGGTACGACCAGGTGCCGCCACCGTAGTCGCTATGCTTGTAGAGATCGCTGTTCGTATCGAAGTTGTTGACGTTTTGCCAGAACTTTGCGGCGCCCCACACACTTCCATAGCCATCGAAGAGTTTGCTGCTGCCGCCAATGTCACCGCGCTCGACGTTCTCGAGCTTGTCGCGCAGAGTGTAGCGATTGCCATGGCTACCGTTAGCTGCCATATAGACCTCGCTGCGCGTGGCAAACGTCGTGGGGGTATCAGTGGAATAGGGGCCAACGGTATCGGCCGGAATGTCCTCGCTCGTGCCCAGACCCAGGGCTTGATAATCCTGCTCGGTCATATCGGTGATTGCGGGCGCGTCTGCCGCCTGGGCAACCTGGGGCGTGGCCGTGAAGCAGGCGACGCTCGTGGCGATCAACGCAGCAAGCGCCGCCGTCCCAACAAGCGGGATTTTCGACAGCCTACGGATACGGGGGTGTGGAACGTACATGAGGGACCTCGCTTTATTCGAGTGGAGTGGACTCATTTTTGCAAATGATACATCCGATGCCCGATATCACGTGTCTCATTTTCGCCAACGGCGTGTCTCATTTTTGAGAATCCGAGATGCCGCGGAAATCTTATCCCAGCTCAAAGGCCATTTCTGGGATGTATTTTCCGTCGAGTGCCTCATCGGGAAACTGCATCCCATTTCAAGCGTCGATTCTGGGACGCATTTTCCCCTTAGGCCCTCAACCGGAAACCGCATCCCACTTTGAGCGCAAATTCCGGGATGCATTTTCCGCTTGAGCCTCATTGGGAAACGGCGTCCCACTTTGAGGGCTGATTGTGGGATGCATTTTCCGGTTTTGCTCTCATTGGGAAAATGCATCCCGTTTCTTGACCGAATAATGGGACGCAATTTCCCGTTGGAGCGCCTTTGGGAAAGTGTGTCCCACTTCGACCGCCCAGAGTGGGATGCACTTTCCGCAAAGCACCTCAACGGGAAACTACGTCCCATTCCAAAGGCAAATTCCGGGACGCATTTTTCGAAAGCCTGCCCATCCGGAAAGCCCGTCCCACTTTGGACGCATCCGGGCACGGAACCATCGACCTATCAGGCCTCCCATCAATAAAGAGGCGTCCTCCCGGACGGCGGGGCACGAAGTTCATCGCGAGTTCCGCACGCAAAGAAGGCCACTTAATGTGGCCTTCGTCTTGCGCAG
>CABVDH010000023.1 GCA_902497065.1 uncultured Collinsella sp.
GCTTCACGGTCCAACTTTCTGTCCGCACCCCCAAACAGTCCCTATTTCACCGCAAGTTATTGAGGGGATAAGGTTGAGGGGTGGCTATGGCTACCAACCGTCGTCCGTATCGTCGCCTGTGGCGAAGACACGGAGGTCGAGGCCTTCGCGTTCGGCTCGGGCTAGGAGCTCTTGGGGCGACTCGTCCTCGATATCCATCACGTCGAGCATGGCGGCCGGAAAGCCCACGCCCGCCGCAGACCCCACGCGGTCGAGCAGGCTCTCGCGCAGCTGACCTACGTCAACTTCGATCTTCATGGTGAAACCTCCTACCGGCCAATCGCGACCGAACAAACCGCACACCCCAAATGATGTGCAATAAATACCAGATACGGCCATAATAAAACAATGAACATCAGGGAGGTTGCGGACGATGGATAAGCTCGATGCCATGACGAAACAAGTCAGGGACTTTTGTGATGCACGCGACTGGCGCAAATATCACACGCCAAAAGAGCTTGCCATCGGCATGGCAACTGAGTCCTCCGAGCTCCTTCAGCTCTTTCGTTTTGTGAGCGACGAGCGCATTGCAGAAATGTTCGAAGACACCGAGCAACGCCAAGCTATCGAAGACGAAGTCGCCGACACGCTCCTTTTCCTTCTGCGTTTCTCAGATTTAAATGAAATCGACCTACCAGCGGCGCTTTCGTCTAAGCTCAAGCGCAATGGCGAGCGCTACCCCGTCGACGCATCATCTAACGAATACAGAAAGGCGAACCATCATGAGTAATGAGTTCGCCCTTCGGCAATACACGCTTCCCCTACCCCAGCCCTTTGAGACAAGCGAATCGCTTCAGGACTTTGGCACGCCAAAGCCTGGAGCCCATCATGACGAGAGTTGGCCTGTCCTTTACATTCTTACCAACAGCAGAAACAAGACGGCATACATCGGCCAAACAACCAATTACCAGCGCCGTATGAAACAACACGCTGCAAACGTGGACAAGGACTTCGACCGGACCCTTCTGATCGACAATCCCACCTTCAACCAATCCGCAACGTTCGAGTTCGAGAATCGACTTATTGAGCTGTTCTGTGCCGACGAAAAATACCAGGTCACCAATGCCAACAACGGCTATGCCCAATTCGATTATTTTGAGCGGCCTCAGTATCGCCAGAGGTTCCGAGACCTCTGGACAAAGCTTCGCGAAGAAAACTACGCGATTCATCCGATTGAAGAGCTCGAGAACTCCGATCTGTTCAAGTTCTCGCCTTTCAAGACGCTTACGCCCGACCAATACGAAACGATCGAGACGATTTTTAAACGTCTCGAACAGGAGCATGAAGACGTAAAACATGGCGGCTCAAAAAGAGAACGTATAACCGTCGTGAATGGCGCGCCGGGAACAGGTAAAACAATCCTCGCCATCAGTCTCATGTTCAAAATCAAAAATGAGCCCAACCTTTCCGGCCTGCGAGTCGGTTTTGTCACCCCCATGGATTCCCTGAAAAAGACCCTCAGGAAACTCACGCACTTCCTTCCAGGGTTAAAGCCTGGCGATATCTTGAGCCCCAGTGACGTAACCAAAAATGATCGTTATGACATCCTACTTGTCGATGAAGCACATCGACTGGGTAATTATCTAAGCATGGGCTCCGGCATCAAGGCCTTCTATAGCACCTGTGATCGTCTCGACCTTCCGCATACGAGCAACCAAGTTGACTGGATATTCAAATGCTGCGACAAGGCATATCTGTTTTATGACCCCAAGCAGCAAGTCAGGGCCTCCGGCCTCAATCGAGACGATCTTGAGCGGCGACTTAACCAACTCGAAGAAGAGGGCATTGAAACTGAAGAGTTCAGCCTAAGCACGCAAATGCGAGTACGCGGCGGCGATGAGTATCTCGACTTTGTATATGATCTACTCGACAACAAGGCGTACATGCATGCCGGCATGAAATTCGAAGAACTCTTTTCATCGGAGCCTTACGATTCGCGAGCCGGGGATCCGGACAGCGATACCCCCAGATACCAGTTTGGAATCGTCGACCAATTTGAGGATTTCTGTTCCCTGCAGCAAGCCAAGAAAGAGGAAGTTGGTCTATCCCGCATGACGGCAGGTTTTGCGTGGAAGTGGGAAACGAAGAAACACAAAGACGCGTTCGACATCGTCATTGAGGGCATCCCTAAACGTTGGAACTCGAGTCAAAAGGATTGGGTTAACTCCCCCAACGCCGTCAACGAGGTCGGATGCATCCACACGGTGCAGGGCTACGACCTCAACTACGGCTTCGTAATTCTGGGGCCAGACATTTACTACGACAACGACAAAGGGGGCGTCTGCGTTAACAAGGCAAACTTCAAAGATACCGTCGCAAAGAAAAAGGCAAGCGACGACGACCTACGAAAGATTATCGTCAACGCCTACTACGTTCTCATGACGCGCGGCATGCTGGGAACGTTTCTTTATGTATGCGACCCGGCGCTCAAGGAGTATTTGTCACGGTATATCCCGGTGATATAGACCTAACGACCGCCCTCCCCCATGTAACCATCCTGTAAATCATAGCAGCGCACTCGAGTTTTACCGTGATGCGGTCGCGCCTGGCGCTCCACTGTGCTAAAGTATCCCGAACGTTCAAACGACTACGAGGGGGAACTAGAAGATGGCACGTGTGCACAACTTCTCAGCTGGCCCGTCCGCGCTGCCTACAAGCGTGCTCGCCGAGATCGCCGACGAGATGATGGACTACCGCGGTTGCGGCATGTCCGTGCTCGAGATGAGCCATCGATCTAGCATGTACCAGCAGATCATCGACGACGCCGAGGCAACCCTGCGCCGCCTGATGAGCATCCCCGACAACTACCGTGTCCTGTTTTTGCAGGGCGGCGCCACGCTGCAGTTTGCGGGCATCCCCATGAACCTCATGCGCCGCGGCCGCGCCGGCTACGTCGTGACCGGCAACTTTGCCAACAAGGCGTACAAGGAGGCCGCCAAGTACGGCGAGACCGTGCTGCTCGCGAGCTCCGAAGACACCAATTTCGACCGCATTCCCACCATGACCGATATCAACACGCGCATTGCCGCCGAGGCCGCGGGCGATGGGCTCGACTACGTCTACATCTGCCAGAACAACACCATCTTTGGCACCATGTACCACGGGCTGCCCGATTGCGGCGATGTGCCGCTGGTCGCCGATGTCTCGAGCTGCTTTCTGTCGCAGCCGCTCGACGTCGAGCGATACGGGCTCATTTACGCCGGCGCGCAGAAAAACGCCGGCGCCGCGGGCGTGACCGTGGTCATCGTGCGCGACGACCTCATCGCCGAAGGCCCCGCCTTTGCGCAGACGCCGCAGTACCTGGACCTCAAGACCCAGGCCGCCAAGGGCTCCATGCTCAACACGCCCAACACCTTTGGCATCTACGTGTGCGGCAAGGTGTTCCATTGGGTGGAGCAGACCGGCGGACTCGCCGCCATGGCCGAGCGCAACTGGGCCAAGGCCAACCTGCTCTATGACCTGCTCGAGCACAGCGAACTGTTCCATAGCACCACGCAGGCCGACAGTCGCTCCATCGCCAACGTTACCTTCCGCACCGGCGACACCGAACTCGACGCGGCCTTTGTCGTAGGCGCTGCCGAGCACCAGATCCAAAACGTCAAGGGCCATCGCCTCGTCGGCGGCATGCGCGCCAGCGTGTACAACGCCGTCACCATGGAGGACGTGCAGGCGCTGGCCTCGTACATGAAGGACTTCGAAGCGCAGCATAGTTTGAGTCCGCGATCTAACTAGCCCGCAACGCGCGGGCCGACCAGCCACCTCAGACCACCCTGTTTAGATCAAAACCTGCTAAGGAGTTTTTCCATGCGTAAGATTAAGACCATCGACGACATCACCAAGGACGGTAAGGTCGAGTTTGGCGAGGGCTACGAGTTTGTGAGCACCGCCGAGAAGGCCGACGCCATCCTGATGCGCTCCACCGACCTGCACGGCTACGAGCTGCCCGAGGGCATCCGCGCCATCGCCCGCTGCGGCGCCGGCGTCAACAACATCCCCATCGAGGAGTACGCCAAAAAGGGCGTCGTCGTCTTTAACTCCCCCGGTGCCAACAGCAACGCCGTCAAGGAGCTCGTCCTGGGCATGCTGGTGCTTTCGAGCCGTGGCGTGGTGCAATCGATGAACTGGGTACGCGACAACGCCGACGACCCCGAGATTCAGGTCGACGCCGAAAAGGCCAAGAAGGCCTTTGTGGGCCGCGAGCTCAAGGGCAAGCGCATCGGCGTCATCGGTCTGGGCAACGTGGGCTCCAAGGTCGCCAACGCCTGCGTCGATCTGGGCATGGATGTCTACGGCTACGATCCGTTCATTTCCGTCGAGCACGCGTGGGTGCTGAGCCGCGAGGTGCAGCGCGTGGGCACGCTCGAGGACCTCTGCCGCGGCTGCGACTACCTCACCGTGCACGTGCCCAGCAAGGCCGACACCATCGGCATGATCAGTACCGAGCAAATCAACCTGCTGGCACCCGACGCCGTGCTCATCAACTACGCGCGCGAGACCATCATTGACGAGGACGCCGTCGACGCCGCCCTGCGCGAGGGCAAGCTTAGCTGGTTTAGCTGCGACTTTGCCACGCCCAAGACCGTCAAGATGCCCAATACGTTTATCACCACGCACTCGGGCGCCGGCACCGGCGAGGCCGAGGCCAACTGCGCCGACATGGCGATCAGCGAGCTCAAGGATTACCTGGAAAACGGCAATATCGCGCACAGCGTCAACTACCCCGCCTGCAGCATGGGCAAGGCGCGCGCCGCGAGCCGCATCGCCTGCCTGCACGCCAACGTGCCCAACATGATCGGCCAGATCACGGCCATTCTCGCCAAGGACAACGCCAACGTGCAGCGTATGACCAACGAGTCCGCTGGCGAGAACGCCTACACCATGTTCGACACCGACGAGCACCTGAACAGCAGCACCATCGAGGCGCTCAAGCAGATTCCGTCGATGTATCGCGTGCGCGTGATCAAGTAGCGCCGACTGACCTGACGGGCAGTTCCCCATGTGGCCTGCCCGTCGCTGACATTGAATGCCCGCGGGGGCGCCTTTCGCACGAGAGGCGCCCCCATTTTTGTGAGCGCTCCATTAAATGCACTGAGCCGCTTCTTGGCATACAATCTGTATGTTGACCTAACTATCTGTGAGGTGCCTATGGTTGATACAGATTTTGCTTGGCGGCTTACGCAAGGGCTCGTGCGGATCGACAGTTCAGACCCGGGTGCGTATGAGGACGAGATTGAGCGCTATATCAAAGCGTTGGTTGAGGAACGGTTGGCGCAGCTGAGCTATCCGGTACTCGATGCCGTGCAGATTGCAGAGCACGAAGTACTCCCCGGACGCCGCAATCTAATGGTCACCGTGCCGGGCCAAAGCGACGAGCCACGGCTCGTCTACATCTGCCATTTGGATACCGTCACCTTGGGCGATGGCTGGGACGCGGACATTCCGCCGCTCGGAGCGATCGTGCGCAACGATAAACTCTACGGCCGTGGTGCCTGCGATATGAAGGGTGGCCTGGCCTGCGCCATTGCCGCACTGGTCCATACGCTCGAGCGCGTGGCGGCAGAAGGCGAGCTGCCCCACCGCGGCTTTTCACTCATCTGCTCGGTCGACGAGGAAGACTTTATGCGTGGTTCAGAGGCAGCTATCGATGCCGGCTGGGTCGGCTCGCGTGAATGGGTGCTGGACACCGAGCCCACCGACGGACAGATCCAGGTGGCGCACAAGGGGCGTACGTGGTTCGAAATTGAAATGACTGGCGTGACGGCGCATGCGAGCCAGCCCTGGAAGGGCGCGGATGCCGTCGCCGCCATAGCCGAGGTCGTGTGTTCGCTCCGTCGCGCGTTTATGGCGCTGCCCGCGCACGATGAGCTGGGGCCTTCGACCATCACGTTTGGCCAAATCGAGGGCGGATATCGCCCCTATGTCGTGCCCGACCGCGCCAAAGTCTGGGTCGACATGCGTCTGACCCCGCCGACCGATACGGCCGCCGCGACGCGCATGGTAGAGCAGGCCATCGCCGTCGCCGAAGCCGCCGTTCCCGGTTGCCATGGCAGCTACACCGTGACGGGCGACCGCCCCGCCATCGAGCGCGACCCGAATTCTCCCCTTCTAGCAGCGCTCATGCGTGCCGCCGATGACGTGACGGACGTGGACACGACCGTCGGCTTCTTTACCGGCTACACCGACACCGCCGTCATTGCCGGCAAGACAGGTAACCGCAATTGCATGAGCTACGGTCCCGGGTCGCTCGCGCTCGCGCACAAGCCCAACGAATATGTGCCCCACGCCGATATCGTTCGTTGTCAGCAGGTGCTAATCGCGCTCGCCGATAACGTGCTCTGGGACGCGAGCGGCCAAGTTGGGGCATAATAAGCCGCGAACAAACCGACTCGTGCGTTAGGACCGCCCATGAAAGCACTTCCGTTTCCCTGCATCCGCCCGGCTCAGGACCGCGTGCTCGAGGCGCTGCCTGCAATGGGCAGCATCCTGAGCGGCAACGATGCTCTGCGCGGAGCCATTGCCGATGGTCTGATGCTCAAGGACCCGGGTGCGGCGTATTACGTGTACGAATGCTCGGGCGAGCCGGGACGTGTGACGGGTGTCGTGGCGATCTGCCCGGTTGGTGCGCTGGCGGGCGGCGACGCGGTTGCCGCCGATACGACCGCCGCTGCGCGCGCAATCGCCGACCTCAAGGTACAGCCCCGTCCCGTAACGCTTGTCTACGAAGCCTCTCCCGTCATGGATATCATCCTCGGCGCCGCAAAAGAGGGCGCTTCACTCTATGCCGTCACCGACCCCGCCGGCATTACGCACCGCGTGTGGGAGGTCAAGCGCGAGGACGCCGTCGGGGCCATCCGCGCCATGCTCGACCAGGCGCCGGAGCCGGCACTGACCGACGACCCTGCCTACGCTGTCGCACTAGTCGAGGCATCACAGCTCCTGGCCGACGATGCACGTGCCGCCGGCACCTACACGGGCAAAGAGCCGTTCAACTTTGCCGTAGCTGCGCTCTTCCCCGCCGCGCAGGTCAGCGGCGGCGCGGCGCAGGTTCCGACGGGTCTGCTCACGCACCAGGTCGCGCGGTTCTAGCAAGACCAGACCGTCCAGCACAAAAATCGGCAGCCCAACAAACAGGGGGCGGAGATGCAGCAGGTACATGCATCTCCGCCCCTTTTGCGTCGAGAAGTTATGCCGACGACCCGTGCCGCCGCGCTCGCGTTATCCGCGCTGCGGACCCGCAGTAGCCACGAGCGGTTCAAGCCCCAGCTCGCGCGCGTAGTCTTCCTGCGTAAAGACTTCGACCAGTTCAAACATATCGGCCGCATCGTCAAACGCAAACTGCAGCACTGAGCAGTTGCCCGGCACGCGTTCGCGCTCGTCGGCCGCCGCGCCCCGCACGTGGTCCAAAAACTCCTTGATAGCCGAGCCGTGGCTCACCGCGAGCACGCACTCGTGGTCCGGACGTCGCATAAGATCGGTTATCGTCGCCGCCATGCGCTCGCGCACCTGCATCTGGCCCTCGCCGCCAAACTGACGATAGAAATCTCGCCACGGCCGCTCGGGCATAAGCATCACGCGCTCGGCCTCAAAGTCGCCAAAGAACCACTCACGCAGACCGTCCAGGCGCTCGTACGCCAAGCCCGGCCACAGGTTGGCGATAGTCTGCTCGGTGCGATGAAGTGTGGAGGTGTAGGCATGATCGGGTTCAATGCCGCGCGCACGTAAGAACATGCCGGCACGTACCGCCTGGTCGCATCCCAGCTGCGTGAGCGGCGAGTCACTCCAACCCTGAATAATGCGCTTAAGGTTGAATATTGTCTGCCCATGACGAACCAGATACAGGTCTTTATTCATAGGGGTCCTTTCGTTCGTTACCAATCAAGGAGCGAAAACGCACCGTCGCAATAGCCAAAATGAAGCACGGCACCGTTGTCGGGTAGCTCTCCCCCGCCAGTCACATACTCAAGAAACTCCTGGCAGGAAGAGCCGTGGGAGACTGCCAGCACACAGTCGTGCTGCGGCCTGGCCATGATGTGGGACAGCGCCGCGACCATGCGCGACTGGAGCTCGCCTTCAGACTCGCCACCAAAGGCCACCGGATAATCGCCCCAGGGCTGCGGCGGCATCTCGCGATTTGATGTACCCTCCAGCGAGCCCAAATGCCACTCGCGCAGGTCATCGACCAGCTCTATCGAGCGGCCCTCACCAGCAATTAGCTCAGCCGTATGCCGCGCCCGGCCCAACGGCGAGGAATACACACGGTCAAAGGTCACGCCACGCGCCTCAAACGCCGCGCGCGTCGCCAGCGCCTGCTCGCGCCCGCGCGCCGTAAGCGGCGAATCGTGCCCACCCTGCAAAATGTTCTGCACATTGAGCTCAGTCTGCCCATGCCGCACCAAATACAAATCTGCCACACGTCCTCCCCTCGCACCACCGCAAAGGGGACAGGTACCTTTGTGGTGGTTTACCGCCGGATCACACCGCGGTGACGCTCAGCTACACCAGTACGTCGGCAAGCGGGCGCTTGGGTACGTGGTGCACCTGCGCCTCGTCGCGCCAGTAATTAATTGAGCCGTCGGGGTTGGAATCGATCGCATCAATCACCTGCGTCTCGGCCGGAACGCCAAACGCCATGATCAGCTTGAGCTCATACTTGTCGCTATCGAGCCCCATGGCATCGATCGCGTGGGGCGTAAAGGCCTTGAACATGCAGGCAGCCACCTCGGGCGTGGCGCTGCGGGCGGCGAGCATCATCGTCTGCGCGGCAATGCCCGTGTCGACCTCGGTAATAGGAGCGGCGGGCTTGCCCGGAACGGCGCACTCGGCAAGAATCGCGATGTAGCCGGTCGGGCGCTCGCCCTCGGCAGGACCCGACCAGTCCTTAAGCGCGCCGGCCCATGCAAGCTCGTCAAACACGCGAGCGCAGTCCTCGGAACCGCTTACCACATGAAAACGCAGACGCTGAGCATTGGCGCCGCAGGGAGCCAGGTGCGCCAGTTCCGCCAGCTCGAGCAAAAACTCGCGCGGCACGCGCATGGACTCGTCAAAGCGACGGCACGTACGGGCGCGGCGGACCAGCGCGTCAAACGTGTCCAGGCCGAGCTTTTCGCAACCTTGCTTTGCCATCGACTCCGCGCTAGACGGCGCCGCGGGAACTGTTTCGTTCATAGGGACCCCCAATTTCGGGCAATTGTTCTTAGGAAAATCTAACCTAAAACGTAGGCAATAACGAACAGGGCCGCAATGTTCTACACCTGTTGAATAGAAAATCGCGACGTGGGGAACAACGGAAACAATTCGGGGCCTTTGGGTTACGTTTCACCCTCCCCGACCCATACGTCAGCGCCTTTAGGCGATACTGGTCGTAACGATCAAGGCTTACGCCGCACGGAAAGGAGACATTATGGGCATCTTTAAGAATGATGACCAAAAATCGAGCCAGTTTGGATTTGACGAGAAAAGCATGGCAGGCAAGGCCGTCAAGGCCGTGCGCTGGATTTACGCCATCACGGGCGTCTTGGCGCTCGTCGCCGGCATCGCACTGCTGTTTGCGCCCGCCAAGTCCCTCGTCTTCCTAACGACCGTCTTGGGCTTCTACTTTGTGATCACGGCCGCGATCAGGCTGTTTACCGCTGTTTTCGAGCCACTGCTGCCCACCGGCTGGCGCGTGACGAGCATCATCTCCAACCTACTCATTATCTTGGGCGGCGTCATAATCCTGCGCAACCAGGCCTTCTCGACCGCGACGCTCACCACGATGGTGGTTATCGTGGCCGGCTTTGGCTGGATCGTCGAAGGTGTCATGTCCATTCTGGAGTCCGAGCTTTCGTCCAACCGTGTCCTCGCCATCCTGAGCGGCGCGCTCTCCATCATCGCCGGCATGTTCGTGTTTATCTATCCGCTGTGGTCGGCCAAGATGCTCGTCATCTTTAGCGGCGCCGCACTGCTGGTGTTTGGCGTAACGCTGATTGTTCGCGCTATTCAATTTGGCAAACTGGTGCACTAGATGCCGCGAACGCTCTTTATTGATGCAGACGCCTGCCCGGTCACGCGCGAGTCGATTGACTGCGCGCGGCGGGCGGGCGTCGCCGTCGTTATCGCCGGCAACAGCACACAGAACCTGGAACGCCACATTCGCCGCGACGATCCGCGCGACGTCGAGCATGCGCGACGCGGATTTTGGGTCACGACGCTCGATGTGAGCGTGGGCACCGACAGCGCCGACTTTGCCATTGTCGAACGCCTGCAGGCGGGCGACGTAGTCGTGACGCAGGACATTGGCTTGGCGAGCATGGTGCTCGGGCGCGATGCCGCCGCCATCGGCGTGCGCGGGCGCGTCTACGATAAGGCGACCATCGACATGCAGTTGTTTATTCGGCACGAGGAAAAGAAGGTACGCCGCGCCGGGGGACGCACTCGCGGACCGGCGGCATTTACCAGCGAAGACCGGGCCCGCTTTAAACGCAACCTCACCGAGCTGCTGCACTAACCAAGGTAGATTTTTGGGACATGCCTAAAAATCTACCTTTTTGTTTTGGCAGCGGAAATGCCCTGGTCACAGGGGTAGATCGTAAGACATGTCCCAATAATCTACTTAAAGGCCAACGGCGGAGAGGATGAGGCCCCAGCCGGCACCGATGACGTACATCATGATCAGGAACAGGACGTTTTCGCGGGCGCTGCGGTTGGTGCGGAACAGCACCAGGTAGCCCACACCAGCAGAGATGAGCGTGCCGGCGAGCATCGGGGCCAGCTGCAGCGCGCCTTCCAGGTACAGTTGTGTGATGACGACGCTGGCCGAGCAGTTGGGAATCAGGCCGACAAGCGCCGAACCCAGGACGGCGAGCGTCTCGTTGCCACGCAGGAACTGCTCGATCGCGGACTCGCCGAAGGTCTCGAGCACGGCGACCAGAATCAGCGTCACCAGAAAAATGAATACCGATACCTGCACGGTGTGCGAGATGGCGCTGCGAATAATCGACAGGAGGGGCGCGCCCTCGTGAGAGTGGGAGTGACCGTGGCCATCATGGTGTTCATGCTCGTCCTCATGACCGTGATCGTGGCCATGTCCGTGTTCGTGCTCGTCCTCGTCTTCATCGCAACCGCAATGGTCGCGCTCGCACAGCTCATGGATGTGATCGGCGCTCACGCCCGCCTCGGCCACCTCGTCGATGATGTCACCGCCAGTGTGGTCGTCGTGCGCGCAGTTCACATGAGCCGGATTAGCAGCGGTCCCCAGCACGGTACGGCGAATCGCCGCATGTGCGCGAGCGTTACGACGCAGGCCGCGAATAGCGGCGTCCACGATAAAGCCCGTGACCAGCGCGATCAGCGCCTTCGAAGCCAGAAGCATCGCCATGGTCTGCACGGGAACTTGCTCGGCGAGCAACAGCGGCAGCATCTCATCGGAGGTCGAGAGAAACACCGCCACCAGGGTACCCAGCGTCGCGACGCGACCGGCGTACAGCGTGGCCGCCATTGCCGAAAAGCCGCACTGCGGCACCATGCCCAGCAACGAGCCAACCACGGGGCCCGCAGCGCCAGCGCGCTTGATGGCGCCGTTAACGCGGTCGCCCGCAACATGCTCGAGCGTCTCGAGCGCAAGGTACGTCACCAACAAAAACGGCACCAGCGAGAGCGTGTCTTTGCCGGCATCGAGCAGAATATCTATCAGTAAATCCATGACGGATGGAACCTTTCGTGTCTTTCGGCAGCATTGTAAAAGTCCTAGCGGTCAACTAGGGTATTGTAGTTGACCTAGGCGTGGTGCCAATAGTTGCCCATGGTAAACTATCATCTCGCCATAACTCAATGCCACCGAGCCGCGCGACGCGGCCCGTCCAAGGAGCAGTCTATGAACGTTTCGCAAGCACTCGAATACGAGCGCCAGCCGTTTATCCCCATGTTTATCTATGGCGATCACGGCGCCATGGAATCCGAACGTCAGAAAGGCGAAGAGGCCCTCAAGGTGCTCGAGACCGAGTACTTTACTGCCGAGGGCGACCCCGGCTTCGACTTTGCCACCGTGCGCGACCTTGCCGATCGCAACCGCGACCTGTGCGACCAGATTGGCGAGGCACGCCTGCGCAACGTGACGCCCGCGACGCTTTCGCGCGGCCTGTCCGATGCCGACACCTGCGCGGCCATCGGTAAGATGCAAAAGCGCACCGCCGCGTCGGTCATGCGCGAGATCCGCGGCGACCGCGACGCGCTCGGCGTGGCCTACGCCCGCAAGCCCATCCAGGGCACCGTGCTCGGTATCGACATCGAGACCACCGGCCGTGCACCCGAGCGCGGCTACATCATCAACGTCGGCTGGGAGATCATGGATCTCGCCAGCGACGCCGTGCCGCATGACGCCGAGGCACACTACTGCGGCCTGCCCGATATCTACCGCGGCGAGGATGTGCCGCTATCGAATATCCACCACATCACCTGGGACGACATCGACGGCAAAACGCCCTTCCGCGAGAACAAAGAGCTGCAAAAGCAGCTGCTCAAGCTTATGAAGAAGTACCCATACATGGCGCATAACGCCGCGTTCGAGGACAGCTGGTTCAAAATTCACCTGGACGGTTACGCCGAGGCGCGCCGTGCCGGCAAGATCATCGTCATTGATTCGCGCCAGATCTGCCGCAGCCTGGATGCCGACGTTCGCTCGCTCCCCCGCGAGTCCGCGCCCGCCGCGCTCGAGAACTGGGCGCGCCGCCGCGGCACCCTCGCCGCCGACGCCAACGAGCAGCACCTGGGCCTCGACGACACCGACCTCATGCTCCGCACGGTGCAGGCCGAGTTCAACCTCAAGAACCTGTTTGCCAAGTAGAAACGTCTACGACAAACTCCGGCGTAGATCACGAGCGGCCTCGCAGCGGGAAACCCCGCAACGGGGCCGCCCTACGTTCCACAGATAGATCTGCCATCACAAATTCTGAACCCTCATTTTGAACGATTTCGGCCAATTCCCGACACGTAATTCGTTGTCGGATGGTGATGCGTCGATATCAAATGTGCAGCAATTGAGTATTTCTATGCTATAGCCGAGCTGCGAAAACGTTTATTTATGGCATACCAACCCATAATTGCGTCAAGCTTTTGGACAGCATTTGGTTAGACCTCTAAAACGGCTTTTCCACTCAGCGCCATCAACACGGCATTAGCTGACACGATATATACCATGAGTATCGTATTGTCACATACCACTGCAAAAGCGGTCTACCAGGCCGTGCATTCGGTGTCTGCGAAAGGCATCGAGTCCTGTAACCCTGCCGCGATTTACGGATCATGTCCCACCGGAACGCTCCTTGACGCAGCCGCAGAATGGCTCACCAAACATGATGTTTCCCTCGGCGCAAATGATTCCCTCGAGGTGATGGTGTTTGATCGCAGGAATGCGCGCTATGCAATGAACTGTCAATGCCACGTTTCGTCAAAACGATTCTCGAACTCACGCTTTATAGAGCTTGAAGATGGCATCTTCATTGTTGGCGTTGAGCTTTGCGCACTTCAAGCCGCCACCTATCTCCCTTTTCGCGAACTGGTGGAGTACTACTTTGAATTGTGCAGCGCTTACTCCCTTGGAACCGGCTCTTCCACCTCTTATAACGAGCGTTTCGCGCTCACCTCGACCGAGAGGTTAAAGCAGTTCTTTAATTCCATTACCAGATGCGACGGTTTGGCCCTTGCCCGAAAGGCGATCCAATGTGTACGCGACGGATGCCGGTCTCCCATGGAAACGGCATTTGTCATGATGCTAACGCTGCCCAAAAGCGAAGGAGGGCTTGGTATTAAGGGAATTGAGACCGATTACGAGGTGCAGGTCACCGCCGCCGCAAAGAATCTCACGAGACGCAAAAAGTTCTTTATGGATGCGTATCTAAAGAAATCTCGCACAGACATTGAATACAACGGTTTTTATCATGACGCGGAAGAAGACCGCGCCATCGATGAGGAACGCAAGAATGCGCTTGCGTCCATGGGATACGGAATCATCACCGTCAGCCGTTATTCCTTTATGCATGCCAGCTCTTTCGTTAGGGTCATGGAAGCAATCCAGCGGAAAGAGGGCGTACGCCCCTCGCGTCTACCAAAAGACTTTCAAATCATGCAAGAGGACCTGAGACAGTTTGTGCTCAGAAGGTTTATAGAAGAGAAAAGGCGAATTCAGAAGCAGCTTCGCCAGGATTCCGAAGAGCGCCAACGAATCGACCTCGAAAAAGCAACACTCGAAGGCATCACGCTGGATGACCCGACAATTAATGAAGTTACAGCAATCGATGACATGCAGACAGTCGAATCCGACAGCCCATCATTTGCCCAAACAAGCAGCCTCGCGCCCGAGGGCAGGATCTTCGGGGCCGGAAGCTAGACCGGCTAACAAGGTGAGTACCCTAGCGATGTGCAAAATTGCGAGTATTCAGCAGGGTCGGGTGTCTATCACCCTCGAGTGGATCCAAATGTGAAGCGAAATCACTCTTGCGTGAGAGCGTTAGGCAACATTTGAGGAAGAACTCATCGGATTAACACCCTAAGATAACTCTTGAACTGCATTATATGACCTGCAATAAATTAGCGGACCCCCTATAGTTGCAGAATACTCCATTTTTTGCACGGCACGAGGGTACCCACCTTGGCATCGACTATCAAAAAACGCTCAGTCCGGGATCTCGTCCACTATTCCCCATCATTTTGTACAACGAATTACCTGAACGTCATTGACATATGAACATGCACTCATATAATCGAAAGTAAATTATATGAGCGCATGTTCATATGAAAGGATATTGCAATGAGCATCCGCGTTGATGAAACGAAACTCGACATCGAGGCCACCGAACCCGCGATCCCGACCACCTGCTCGCCCGAGGACCTTCCCGACGAGGAGCTTCTCTACGACCTCGCCGACCTGTTCAAGGTCTTCAGCGACACCACGCGCATCAAGATCCTCTATGCCCTCATGGGCCGCGAGCTCTGCGTGGCAGACATCGCCGAAGCGACCGAAACCTCGCAGTCCGCGGTGTCGCACCAGCTGCGCACACTCAAGCAGTCGCACCTGGTTAAATTCCGGCGCGACGGGCGCAATATCCTATACTCGCTCGCCGACGACCACGTCTACACCATGCTCAACCAGGGCATGAGCCACATCTGCGAATAGCAGCCAACCACGGTACCAGCGCGGCCTGCACCCAAGCCGCAAAAACGGGAAAGGAACCCACCATGAAAAAGCAGTACAAGCTCGATGAGATCGATTGCGCCAACTGCGCGCGTGAGCTTCAGGACGAGCTGGCCAAGCTCGAGGGCGTCAAATCCGTGTCCGTCAACTTTATGACCCAGAAGCTGATGCTTGAGGCTGATGATGCTGAGTTCGACGAGGTGCTCAACCGCGTTGTAGAGTTTACGGCCGACGCCGAGCCGGACTGCGAGATCATTCTCTAGCCCAGGTTTACGCCAACCTGCAAGGCCGCGATTGCCGCGGCCTTTGCTCGCGAAATTATATGAGCGAGTGTTCATACATTCAAATGGGAGGATACGAGTCATGGCCACCGCCGACCCCAAGAAGAAAAAGAAGAAGCGCAAGAAGAAAGAGTCACTCGAGCATAAGCGCAACCGCATCCTGGTAGCGCTGGGCATTTTTGCCGTGGTGTACGCCCTCGATCAGTTCGGCACCCTCACCGCCGCATTCGGTACCCCGGGCGACATCTACGCCAGCTTTATGCTGTTCCTCATACCGTTTTTGATTGCCGGCTACGACGTGCTGCAAAAGGCATTCAATAACATCCGCCGCGGCAAGGCCTTCGACGAGAGTTTCCTTATGGCAGTCGCGACCATCGGCGCGTTTGCCATGGTGCTCTTCCCCGATACCGACCCGCACATGGCCGAAGGCGCCGCCGTCATGCTGTTCTACCAGGTCGGCGAGCTGTTCCAGGCATACGCCGTGGGCAAAAGCCGTAAATCGATCAGCGCCATGATGGACATCGCACCCGACTACGCCAACGTCGAGCAACCCGACGGCACGCTCGAACAGGTCTTCCCCGATGACATCGCCGTCGGCACCGTGATTGTGGTCAAGCCCGGCGAGCGCGTGCCCATCGACGGCGTCATCGTCGAAGGCGAAACCCAGCTCGACACCGCCGCCCTTACCGGTGAGTCGGTCCCCCGCCCGGCCAAAACCGGAGACGATATCATCAGCGGCTGCATCAACATGACGGGGCTCATCCACGTGCGCACCACCAAGCCCTTTGGCGAGTCCACCGTCGCGCGCGTCCTGGAGCTCGTAGAAAACGCCAGCGAAAAGAAGGCGCGCACCGAGAACTTCATCACGCGCTTTGCCCGCATCTACACGCCCGCCGTCACCGGCGCTGCCGCGGTACTCGCGCTCGGCGGCGGCTTGGTCACCGGCGCCTGGTCCGACTGGATCCTGCGCGGCCTGACTTTCCTGGTCGTCAGCTGCCCGTGCGCGCTCGTGATCAGCGTCCCGCTCAGCTTCTTTGGCGGCATCGGCGGCGCGTCCAAGCTGGGCGTTCTCATCAAGGGTTCTAACTACCTCGAGACGCTCGCCGACGTGGACACCGTCGTCTTTGACAAGACGGGCACCCTCACCAACGGCACGTTCTCGGTGGTCGCGGTACACCCCGAGGCCGGCTATACCGAGCAGTCGTTGCTCGAAGTCGCAGCCCTTGCTGAGTCGTTCTCCGATCACCCCATCGCGCAGTCCGTACGTGTCGCCTACCAGGGCGAGGTCGACCCCAAGCGCGTTAGCAACTCCGCCAACGACGCGGGCCACGGCGTGACGGCAACCATCGACGGCAAGCACGTCGTCGTTGGCAACGCAAAGATGCTCGCCGCGGCCGGAGTCGAAGCGCCCGATTGCGAGGTCGTCGGCACCATCCTCCACGTGCTAGTCGATGGCATCTATGCCGGCCACATTGTAATTGCCGACACCATAAAGGCCGATGCAGAGCAGACGATCCGCGACCTGCACGCCGCCGGCGTCAAGCGCACCGTCATGCTCACGGGCGACCGCGAGGAAGTGGCTGCTGCGGTGGCCAAGCGGCTGGGGCTCGACGAGTTCCACGCGCAGCTGCTGCCGGGCGACAAGGTCGAGCGTGTTGAAGCGCTGCTGGCAGCCGAAAGCGGCAAGGGCAAGCTCGCCTTTGTCGGCGACGGTATCAACGACGCACCCGTGCTCACGCGCGCCGATGTGGGCATCGCCATGGGCGCTATGGGCTCGGACGCCGCAATTGAGGCGGCGGACGTCGTGCTCATGGATGACAAGCCGTCCAACATCTCCCGCGCGATCCGCGTGGCGCGCAAGACCATGTCGATTGTTTGGCAGAACATCATCTTTGCGCTGGGCATTAAGTTGCTGATTCTGGTGCTTGCGGCGCTCGGCATCGCCAACATGTGGCTTGCCGTGTTCGGCGACGTAGGCGTGGCGATCATCGCCATCCTGAACGCCATGCGCGCGATGGGTGTCAAGAACCTGTAGCGTTCGTGGGCTGTCCGGCCGGGGCCGGGCTTGGTTTTGAAGACGGGCCTCGCGCTACGGAGTGTTTTCAAAACCAAGCCCGGCCCCGGCCTGCATTGACACAGCTGGCGGTTCTTGGGCATCGCTTGCTGGCGGGGTTCCTTAGCTGAAATGGACTTGGCCGAAAGGGCCGCTGGTCCCGGTCGCTGGTTCGCGCTTTGCGTGAACTCCGCGCCACTGTGGGTCAGTTAGGCTTCCGTTGTTGGACCCGCCACATCTTCCCGTCCCAGCATCGATCTTAGCTTCTCAAAGCTCTCCTCGCTCAGGCAGTGCTCCATGTGGCAGCCCTCTTGCGACGCCACCTCGGCCGATACGCCTGCATCCTCCAAAAGCCCCACGAAAAAGCAGTGGCGCTCCCACATTTGGCGCGCGACCTCCAGACCGCGCTCTGTCAGATGAACATCTCGTTTGCCCATTTCGACATAGCCGTTGCTTTCCAGCGTCGCCATGGCCTTGGAAACGCTCGCCTTGGTTACGCCGAGGTACTCCGCAACGTCGATCGAGCGCACGATGCCCTGACGTTCCGACAGAACGTAGATCGATTCGAGATAGTCTTCTCCGGATTCACGTAGGGCCATGGGCCGCCTTTCGCGATGATTGCTAGTTAGCCTTTGGATACTTTTCACAGCTTACTTTACCGCAAAAGTTGCCCATGTCTTACTACTTTGCCTAAAAGTTAGCCGTGTTTCACAAAACGTGCGGGACGAAAACAAAATGGGGACGCCCCGCAAGGAGTGTCCCCAGGTGCCGGCAGATAAGGAACGTCCCCAAGTGCCGAGCCGCAGCTATAACAGTCCAAAGTACTTCGCGGCGTTGTAGATGCCGTCGTCGTCCACGGCAGTCGTCACATAGGTCGCCGCGGCCTTCACGGTATCCTGCGCGTTGCCCATGGCCACACTTGTGCCCACGGCCGAGAACATCGACAGGTCGTTCTCGCCGTCGCCAAAGGCAATCGCTTCACTCGCGTCGATGCCCAGGCGCTCCAGCGTCGCCGCCACACCCAGGTCCTTGCCGCCGTTGGCCGGAATAATGTCGCAGAACAGGTCGCACCAGCGCGTGGTGAGCGAATGCGACACGGCATCGGTCACGATGTGCTCGTCAACTGGGTCAACAAAGGCACAGAACTGATAGACCGGCGCGTCAAAGGCATGCTCAAACGGCTCCTCGTGGTAGACGATTCCCGCGTTGCTGCCAGCCGTCACCACGCGCTCGGACAGGCGGTTCACAAACGAGTTCTCGCCCTGCATGCACAGTGAGTCGTAGCGCCCCTGCGCCACCTGGCCCACAATCACCGCGACGTCGTCCGAATCGATCGGGCAGCTGCGGTAAACCCCCTCGGCATCAAAGCAGTGCTGGCCCGAAAGCGTAATGTACGCATCCCAGCCCAGGTCGAACAGCCAGTCCGGCATCTGGTAGGTCGGACGGCCCGTGGCGATCACGCACGCAATCCCCTGCTCGTGAAAGCTGTCGAGCACCTGCTGCGCCGACGCCGGAATCCGGTGGGTCTTAAAGCTCAGCAGCGTGCCGTCGATATCGAAAAACGCGGCTTTGATCATTCTCGCCTACTCCTCGCCCTCGAGCTTTTCGCTCGCCTCGAGCCACGCCATCTCCAGCTCGTCCATGGCAGCGTGAGCCTCGTCGATCTTTGCCTGCTGCTCGCCGAGCGCCGTGTAGTTGGTGGGATCGACTTGGGCCATTGCTGCCTCGGCCTCCTCAACGCGGGTGCGCTGCGTCTCCATCTTGCGCTCGAGCGAACTCACCTCGCGGCGGAGCTTCTGGCGCTCGGCGTTGGACAGGCCGTTGGGCTGACCGCTCGACTTGGGCTTTTCGGCCGCAGCTGCCGCGGCACCGGTGTCGAACGTGCCGGTCTTGGCGCTCGGCGCGCCCACGGGCTCGCCCTCGGCGGTAGCGTTGCACAGGCGCAGGTACTGGTCCACGCCACCGGGCATATGCGTCAGGTGGCCGTCGAGCAGCGCCCACTGCTGGTCGGTCACGCGCTCCATCAAAAAGCGGTCGTGCGTCACCAGGATCAGCGTGCCGGGCCAGCCGTCCAGCAGGTCCTCGACAATCGCGAGCATGTCGGTATCCAGGTCGTTGCCCGGCTCGTCCAGGATGAGCACGTTGGGCTCGTCCAGAATCGTCAGCAACAGCGACAGGCGACGGCGCTGGCCGCCCGAAAGATCGCCGATGCGGCTCCAGAGCTGCTGCGTCGTAAAGCCCAGACGCTCGCAGAGCTTCTCGGGCGAAGTCTCCTTGCCGTCGATGACGTAGTACTTCTTATAGTTGCCGAGCACCTCGCGGATCGTGTCGCCCATGTAGGGCTTGAGCTCCTCGAGCTGCTGCGACAGCACGCCAAAGCGCACTGTCTGGCCAATCTTCACGCGGCCGCGCGTGGGTTCAATCTTGCCCTGGATCACGTCGAGCAGCGTCGACTTACCGGCGCCGTTCTCGCCCAAAAGGCCATAGCGGTCGCCCGCACCAATGAGCCAGGTCACATCGGTGAGCACCTGCTTGGGCGCGCCGTCGGTATCGGCATAGCCGGCATCCACGTCGACCACATCGATAACCTGCTTGCCCAAGCGGCTCACGGCCAAGCGCTTGAGCTCCAGCTCGTCACGCACGGGCGGCACGTCGGCGATCAGCTCACGAGCGGCATCCACGCGAAACTTGGGCTTGGTGGAACGAGCCTGGGCACCGCGGCTCAGCCACGCGAGCTCCTTGCGCGCCATGTTGCGACGGCGCTCCTCGGTAACGGCGGCCATGCGGTCGCGCTCCACGCGCTGCAGGATGTAGGCCGAATAGCCGCCCTCGAAGGGATCGACCTGGCCGTCGTGAACCTCCCACATGCTGGTGCAGACCTCGTCCAAGAACCAGCGGTCGTGCGTGACCACGAGCATCGCGCCCTGCCCGCGCTGCCAGCGAGCCTTTAAGTGACGCGCGAGCCAGTTGATGGTGCGCATGTCCAGGTGGTTGGTGGGCTCGTCGAGCATGAGCACGTCGTAGTCGCCGATCAGCAGGCGCGCAAGGTCCACGCGACGGCGCTGGCCGCCCGAAAGCTCGCCCACCGTGCCCTCCCAGGGCACATCGCTAATAAGGCCGGCCAGAATCTGGCGCGTGCGGGGGCTCGACGCCCACTCGTACTCGGGGACGTCACCCACAACGGCATGATGCACGGTGTCGGTATCGACCAGCTGGTCCTTTTGGCCGAGTAGACCGATCGTGGTGCCGCGACGGTGCGTCACGCGGCCGTCGTCGGGCTCCAACGTGCCGGCGAGCACGCTCAGCAGCGTCGACTTACCGTCGCCGTTTTTACCGACAATACCAATGCGGTCGCCCTCGCCCACGCCGAGCGTAACGCTATCGAAAATATGCTTGGTGGGAAACTCTAGGCTGACGGAATCGCACCCCAAAAGAATCGCCATATGCCCTGCTCCTTCGTAGAAATTCAACGTTGTCCATGATAGCAGCGAAAAGGCGGGTCGCACACGACACAAAAAGGCGGGCCATCTCCCACAAGAGATGACCCGCCTCTCCAATCAGTCCCGTGGCGACCGTGGCCACCGCGGGCCTCAAGCATGTCCCGGACTAGGAGAACATGCCGGTGAGGTAATCATTCAGCCGCTTGTCCTTGGGCCGTTGGAAAATCTCGTCAGTCTCGTCGTACTCGACCATATCGCCCATGTAGAAGAACGCCGTGCGGTTGGACACACGCGACGCCTGCTCCATGTTGTGCGTCACGATGACGATGGCGCGGTCGGCAACGATCGACGACATGAGGTCCTCGATCGCCAGCGTCGAGATGGGGTCGAGCGCCGAGCAGGGTTCGTCAAACAGGATCACATCGGGGTTGAGCGCCAGCGTGCGCGCGATGCACAGGCGCTGCTGCTGACCGCCCGAAAGCGCGTAGGCGCTCTTGTCGAGCTTGTCCTTGACCTCGTCCCACAGCGCTGCACCGCGCAGGCTCTCCTCGACCATACGATCAAGCTCGTCACGGTCGGTAATGCCGTGACGCTTGGGCGCAAACGTGATGTTGTCGCGAATGGACTTGCGGAAAGGGTTGGGCTGCTGGAACACCATGCCAATGGAGCGACGCAGCTCGTAGGTGTTTTCGGTCTTGGTGTTCACATTGCGTCCGCGGTAGTTAATCTCGCCCTCCACGCGGCAGCCGCGAATCTCGCGATTCATAAGGTTGAGGCTACGCAAGAAGGTCGACTTACCGCAGCCCGAAGGCCCAATGAGCGCCGTGATCTCGCCCTTGTGGAAGTCGAGCGACGTATTGTGCAGTGCATGGTGGTCGTCATAGTACACGTTGACGTCCTTGGTGGAGAGCACGACCTCGTCGCTCACGGCCTTGCCGCTTACGCGCACGCGCCTCTCGCTCTCCCCCACGCTCGACAGGAAGTCCTGGGTCTCGGACGATGCCGCTTCGGTTGCGGGCGTTGCTTTCATCTCGCTCATTCGGCCGTCATCTTCCTTGCCAGTTGCTTGCCCACAATGCGGGCGATTACGTTAAACAGCAGCACGCAAATCATCAGCAGTGCAGCGGTGCCCCAGACGATCTGCTGGGCCTCGGGGCTGCCCTCGCCATAGATCTTGTAGATGTGCACGGCGAGCGACTCGCCAGGGCGGAACACGTTCCAGGCACAGGTGGGGCTCGACAGGTTAAAGCTCAAGAAGTTCAGGCGAACCGGCGAGCTCATACCCGAGGTAAAGAGCAGTGCTGCGGCCTCGCCAAACACACGGCCGGCCGAAAGCACGATGCCGGTCACGATGGCGGGCATGGCCTCGGGAATCAGGATGTGCAGCGTGGCCTCCCAGCGGGTAAGGCCCATGGCCAGGCATGCATCGCGCTGGGCCTGTGGCACGTCCTCGAGCGCCTGCTGGATCACGCGCACCAGGATGGGGATATTGAACATGGTGAGCGCGACAGCGCCGGAGATGATGGAGTACTTCCAGCCCAGCTGCACCGAGAACACCAGAAAGCCGAACATGCCGACGACGATGGAAGGCAGCGAGGACAGCGTCTCGATGGCGGTAGAGGCGATGTCGCGGATAGGGCCGTTCGGCGCGTACTCAACCAGGAAGACCGCTCCGCCTAGGCTGATGGGCACCGAGATGATCAGAGTGATCAGCAGCAGGTAGAACGAGTCGAACAGCTGGTAGAGCACGCCGCCCTGCGTTCCGTTGGCGCGCGACGGCTCTGTGAGAAAGCCCGGCTGGAACAGCGTCGAGATGCCCTCGAACAGGATATAGGCCACCATGGAGATGACGATGAGCATGACGATGGCGACGATCGCCGTCAACACGCCCGTGACGAAGCGGTCCTGCTTTTGGACGCGCCCGAGCCTCGCCTCGTCGATGTGGATACGCGTGCTAGCCACGAGCCTTCGCCCCCTTGCGGCCGATAAGGTGGATGATCAGGATGAAGATGAGGCTCATGCCCATCAGCAGCAGGCCGAGTGCCCACAGAACATCATCCTGGGCCGAGCCCTCGGCATAGACCGCCATGGACGTGGTGAGCGTGGTGGTGATAGTGGACGCCGGCGACAGCAGCGACATCGGCATGGCCTCGATGCCGCCGATAACCATGCGCACGGCGAGCGTCTCGCCAAAGGCGCGGGTCATACCCAGGATGACCGCAGTCATGAGCGACGGCATGGCGGACTTGAGCACCACGTGCCAGATGGTCTGCCAGCGGGTGTAGCCCAGCGCGAGCGAGCCCTGGCGGTAGCTGTCGGGCACGGCGCGCAGGCCGTCGACCGAAAGCGTGGTCATGGTCGGCAGGATCATGACGGCCAGTACGATGGCACCGGGCAGGATACCCAAGCCCGTGCTCACGTGGAAAACGCTCTTCATAAGGCCGACGACAACGTGAAAGCCGATCAAGCCAAAGACGACCGAGGGAATACCGGTCAAAAGCTCAATAAGCGGCTGAAAGATCTTGGAGCCAAATTTTGGTTGGATCTCGACCGCAAAGATGGCAGAGCCGATGGCGATGGGCAACGCGATGAGCGTGGAGAGCACCATGACCGCAAACGAGGTGACGATCAGGGGCAGGGCGCCGGTGTAGGGCAGGCCGTTTTTAGCCGTGTTGGCCAGGTCCCACTTGGTGCCGGTGAAAAACTCGACGACCGAGACGCCGTCTTTGACAAAAGCCGAGAGGCCCTTTTGGGCGACCATAAAGATGAGCGCGGCAACGACAAGCGTCACGAGCGCTACGCACGCGCCCGTGACGCACAGGCCCACGTTCTCAAGGTCGCGCTTTGGCAGCTGTTTTGCCATTGCAAACCTTTCCGGGGGCGACTACTTATTTAGCGGAGACCTTGCCGCTGGCGTCCTTGACGACCTTCATGGCAGAGACGGGGATGAAGCCCTGCTCCTCGACGAGCTTGCCCTGGACGTCGTCGGAAAGCATGAACTCCAGGAAGGCCTTGGTAGCCTCGTCGGCGTCCTTTGCACAGTACATGTGCTCGGTCGCCCAGATCTTGAAGGAGCCGTCGGTGACATTCTTGCTCTTGGGCTCCACGCCCTCGACCTTGATGGCGTTGAACTTGGAGTCGTCGAAGTGCGAGAAGTCGAGGTAGGAGATGGCGTTGTCGGTGCTGCCCATCTGAGTCTGGACGTCGCCGGACTTGTCGAGCTCGGCGTCGCCCTTAAAGTCGACAGCCTCGTCGCCAAAGACGGCAGCCTCGAAGGTGGCGCGAGTACCGGAGCCGGCCTTGCGGTTGAGGACGACGATCTTGGCGTCGTCGCCGCCGACCTCCTTCCAGTTGGTGATCTGGCCGGAGAAGATGCCCTTGAGCTGCTCGAGGGACAGGTCGTCGACCGTCACGTTCTTGGAGACGACGGGGCCCATGCCCACGACGGCAACCTCGTGGTCGACGAGCTTCTTGACCTGGTCGGCCTCGAGTTTGGTCTCGGCGAAGACGTCGGAGTTGCCGATGGTGACGGTGCCGGCGGCAACAGCGGTCAGGCCCTTGCCCGAACCGTTACCCGAGCCGGAGACGGAGACGTCCGGGTTGGCATCCATGAACTTCTCGGCAGCGGCCTCGACGAGAGCCTGGAACGAGGAGGCGCCGTCGTAGGTCACCTCGCCGGAGACGGACTCGGCAGCAGCGGCGCTACCCTTGTCGGCGGCGTCGGATGCGCCGGAGCCGCCGCAACCAACGAGACCGAGACCGACGATGCTGGCAAGACCACCAGCGAGGCCGAGGAACTGACGACGAGAATAAGCCTGATCGAGCATGATCTTCCTTTCATACATGCGACTCGCGGGCACCCCGCCCGCTTTGCTGTTTGGAAAGATACGACCCCGATCGGGCGACGACCGCCTTATCTGCGGTTTCTTACGGGCTATTGATAGACCCTTACCGCAAGCTCTGCCCAGCCTTTACAAACGGATAACAATCCAGCGCCGAACATGGCGCACCTTTTACACCAAAGGAACGTCCATTACAGTCGAAATTGTCAGCCTGGGACCATCTCGGGCTACGATTGAGGCGCGCCCAGAACGGGCCGCCGACCGGGCGCCCGCGC
>CABVDH010000024.1 GCA_902497065.1 uncultured Collinsella sp.
GGGCCCTTGCGGCGTAGTCGCTATTTGTTCAGTCCAAGTTTCGGGGCGCAGTTCACACGGTAGCGGGGCCCTTTTGTTTTGAGTTTAGATTTTGGGATAGCGAATTCGTCTGCCGAGCCGGCGGCTGCGGCGCCCTATTCGCTCAGGGGGCGCAAGGATGCTTCTTCGAAGTGGAAGACGCACAAGCCGCTCTCGGTCTCAATGCATGCGCGGCCGCAATCGTCGACCGTTCTAAATATGCCTCGTGCCAGCTCGTCTCCAGCGGGGGAGCGGGCGATAACGTGCTTCCCGATCCAATTGAGGTGAGCGATATATTCGTCGTGTACGGGCGCGAGCGGTCCGGTGTTTTCTTCCATGGAGTTGAGGCGCTCTGCCCAGGCATCTACAGCGTCTATAACGGCGTGATAGACCTCATCGAGGAGCATGTCGACGGCGGGAACGCTCTCGTTGAGGTCCGAGAGGCCAATTGCCGCCAGGCCGCCATCGGGCACCTCTTGGGGCGTGTAGTTTACGTTGACACCAATGCCGCAGACGGCGAAAGGTTTGCCTTCGTTATCGCGTGCGGCCTCGACCAGAATGCCGCCGAGCTTGCGTCCTCGCGCGACCAGGTCGTTGGGCCATTTGAGGCCAATCTCGTTTGCAAGACCCTGCTTTTCGAGTGCTTCGAGCACCGCTAGGCCGCTGACGGCGGCAAGACCAGAGTACTTTGCGGGATTAACGCATGGACGCAGGACAATCGAAAGCAATAGGTTGCCGGCGGTTGAATCCCACTTGTGGCCGCGCCGGCCGCGTCCTGCCGTTTGCGCGCGGGCGGCAAGTCCTGTGCCGTGCGGCGCACCCTGTTTTCCTGCCTCGAGCAGGTCATCGTTGGTCGATCCGGTTACGTCGACAATCGTTAATTGGGCATCCATAGCGGCTGCTACCTCCTTATTGAATAAGTGAATGACGCAATGGTGTCGAGAGATAGACACAATGTGAAGCCTTTGTCGCATTTGGACAATTTAATGTTAACACGTCAACAAAGACTGAAATGCGTTATCCTCTCTTGGTCGATGTATACACGTCAACAACTCAAAGGAGGTTAGTGATGGGTTTCACGATTCTTGGAACAGGCTCGGCGCTTCCTGAACGCAGTGTATCCAATGACGAGCTGTCTGAGTTCCTCGATACCTCGGATGAGTGGATTTTTACCCGCACGGGTATCAAGAGCCGCCACGTCTGCACCACCGAGTCACTTGACGACCTTGCCGTAGCGGCGAGTGAGCGGGCACTCCAGGTGTCCGGAATCGACGCGAGCCAGCTGGATCTGATCGTCTGCTCGACGACGACGGGTGACCACCTTGTTCCCGCTGAGGCGTGTGCCGTTGCTGAGCGACTAGGCGCGACGTGCCCTGCCTTCGATGTCTCGGCGGCTTGTGCCGGCTTCGTATTTGCGCTCGATGTCGCCGAGGGCTATATCGCCCGCGGTCGCGCCGAGCGCGTGCTTGTCGTTGCTGCCGAGCAGATGACGCGCGCGCTCGACTGGACCGACCGTGCCACCTGCGTGCTCTTTGGCGATGGGGCAGGCGCCGCAGTGATTGAGGCTGGGGGAGACAGTCCCCTTGCCGTTGAGCTTTCGACGGCGCCCGACGTCGAGACGTTGCGCGTTCCCGGTCTGGTCGGTACCTCGCTGTTTAAGGCTTCCGCAGATAGCGCGAGCGTGCTGTCCATGAATGGCCGCCGCGTGTTCAAGTTCGGCGTCAACGCCATCTGCGACACGGTCCATAAGCTTGCGATCGATGCGGGCATTTCGGTCGAAGACATCGATCATTTTGTATTCCATCAGGCTAACGAACGAATCCTGAGCCAGGCGGTCAAGCGCCTGGGCGTGCCGGACGAGCGCGTGGTTCGCACGTTGCGCGAGACCGGCAACATTTCGAGCGCATGCATTCCGCTTGCCCTCGACCGGCTGGCAAACGCCGGTGCACTTCACACAGGCGACACCATCGCCTTGGTTGGATTTGGCGCCGGTCTGGATATAGGTGGCTATCTGCTTCGTTGGAAGTAGTCGCACATAGGAAATAAAAACGCCCCTAGGGCACAAACAAAGGAGAACTACCATGGCAGATCAGAAGACCTTCGAGCGCGTTTGCGACGTTATCCGCGAGACCGCCGGCCTTGACGATGTCGAGATGAAGCCCGAGTCCACGCTCGAGGAGATTGGTCTCGACAGCCTGGGCACCGTCGAGATCCTCGTTGCCGTCGAGGACGAGTTTGGCATCCAGCTCGATACCGAGGAGAACCCCAAGACGGTCGGCGAGTTCGCCGATACGGTCGAGGCGGCATTGGAGAAGTAGAGATGCTCAAGACTCCTCTCTGCGATCTGCTCGGCATCGAAAAGCCCGTGTTCCAGGGCGGTATGGCCTGGATTGCCGATGCCTCGCTGGCGTCCGCAGTGTCCGAGGCGGGTGGCTTAGGCATCATCGCGGCCATGAACGCCGACGCCAACTGGCTTCGCGACCAGATTCATGAGCTGCGCGCCAAGACGGATAAGCCCTTTGGCGTCAACGTCATGCTCATGAGCCCGTTTGCCGACGAGGTCGCGCAGGTCGTGATTGACGAGCGAGTGCCGGTCGTCGTGACGGGCGCCGGCAATCCCGCCAAGTACATGAAGGCGTGGAACGAGGCGGGCATCAAGGTCATCCCGGTCGTTGCCTCGGTGGCGCTGGCGCGCCTCGTGGCACGTCGTGGAGCCACGGCGGTTGTTGCCGAGGGTACCGAATCGGGCGGCCATATTGGCGAGACCTCGACGATGGCACTGGTGCCGCAGGTCGTCGATGCGGTTGACATTCCCGTCGTGGCCGCCGGCGGTATTGCCGACGGCCGCGGCGTGGCGGCCGCCTTTATGCTGGGCGCCGAAGGCGTGCAAGTGGGTACGCGCTTTCTGGTCGCAGACGAGTGCACCGTCTCGGAGCAGTACAAGGAGATGGTCCTGAAGGCCAACGACACTTCAACGCGTGCGACCGGTCGCTCGACGGGACATCCAGTGCGCGCCCTCAAGAGCCCCTTCACCAACGCCTATGCCAAGAGCGAGGGTTCCGGCGCGAGTGCCGAGGAGCTCGGTGCTATGGGAACCGGTGCGCTGCGTAAGGCCGCCAAGGACGGCAACTACGAAGAGGGTTCGTTTTTGTGTGGACAGATTGCCGGCATGGTCAACGAGCGCCAGAGCGCACGCGAAATCGTTGACGACCTGGTCGATGGCGCCGAGCACGTCCTGAAGGGTGCGTGCGCATGGGTGGCGTAGCGTTTTTGTTTGCCGGCCAGGGTGCCCAGCACCCCGCGATGGGCGTCGACTTGATCGAGACATCGCCGGCGGCCGCCGAGGTGTTCGCCATTGCCGACGAGGTTCGCCCGGGGACCAGCGAGCAATGCCGGAGTGCCTCCAAGGAGGAGCTCTCGCAGACCGAGAACACGCAGCCGTGCGTGTTCGTTCACGACCTGGCAGCGGCTATTGCCCTGCGTGAGCGCGGCGTGGTGCCTGCCGCCTGTGCGGGATTCTCGCTGGGCGAGGTCGCCGCGCTCACCTTTGCGGGGGCATTCGATACGCGAGCGGGCTTTGAGCTCGTGTGCGAGCGCGCGGCATTGATGGCCACGGCGGCCGAGCGTCACCCCGGCGGCATGCGCGCCGTCATCAAACTTGATGCTGCGCAAGTCGAGAACCTGGCTGCGCAGGCCGGCGAGGACTGCTGGCCGGTCAACTACAACAGTCCCCAGCAGACGGCTGTGGCCGGAGCGCCCGATGCGCTGCAGACCCTCGACGTCCTAGTAAAAGAGGCTGGCGGCCGCGCCATGAAGGTCGCGGTGTCGGGTGCATTTCATAGCCCCTATATGGCCGAGGCGACCTGTGGCCTTGCCGCATATATTGAGGCCGGTCACGCGCCGTCCCCGTTGCTCATTCCTGTTTTGGCAAACATGACGGCGGCGGCCTATCCGGCGGACCCGCGGACAGCGTCGGATGTCTTGGCCAACCAGGTGAGCCATGCCGTGCGCTGGGTCGACACCCTGCATGCGCTGCAGGATCAGGGCATCGATACGTTTATTGAGGTCGGCCCTGGCAAAACGCTGTCCGGCCTGGTCAAGCGTACGCTGAGCGACGTTCGCGTGTATTCGTGCGAGACGGCCGAGCAGGTCGCAGCTATTGCCGACGAGCTCGCATAGTCCACAGGGCTGTAACCCGAAAGGAATGACATGGGCAACTTGAACAACGGCACGCTCGAGCGCAACGGCTCACGTCGCGTGGCACTGGTCACGGGCGGCTCGCGGGGTATCGGCCGCGCCTGCGCTGTCGGTCTGGCGGAGGACGGCTTTGATATCGCCGTCGTCTATGCCGGCAGCGTCGATGCGGCGCGCGAGACGTGCGACGCCTGCGAGGCGGCTGGCGCCACGGCGCGCTCATATCAATGCGACGTGGCCGACCCCGCTGCCGTCAACGCGTGCGTGGAAGCGGTCCTCAACGACTTTGGCTCCATTTGGGCGCTCGTCAACAACGCTGGCATCACCCGCGATGGCCTGCTCATGCGCATGGGCGATGACGCCTTCGATCGCGTGCTCGATGTCAATCTTAAAGGAACGTTTAACACGACGCGCGCGCTCACCAAGACCTTTATGCGCCAGCGCGGCGGCTGCGTCGTCAACATGAGCTCGGTCGTGGGCCTGATGGGCAATGCTGGGCAAGCCAACTACGCTGCCTCCAAGGCGGGCGTGATCGGCCTGACCAAGGCGGTGGCGCGCGAGCTCGCGCCCCGCGGCGTACGAGTGAACGCGGTTGCCCCCGGGTTTGTCGAGACGGATATGACGGCAAAGCTCTCGGAGAAGGTGCGTACGGTAACCGAGGAGCAGATTCCCCTTAAGCGTATGGCGCGCCCCGAGGAGGTGGCCGGCGTAGTGCGCTTTCTGGCGAGTGATGCGGCTGCCTACATTACGGGTGAGGTCGTGCGCGTCGACGGCGGAATGGCGATGTAGAAACCAGGGCCGAAGAACGGCTTGGATGAGGAGACCATGATGGAACAGAGAGTTGCAATCACCGGTATCGGTGCCGTGTCGCCGCTCGGCAACACGGCGCTTGCCACCTGGGCGGCAATGTGTGCTGGCACGTGCGGCATCGGCCCGATCACGCACTTTGATACCGATGCATTTGCCGTCAAGGTGGCAGCCGAGGTCAAGGGCTTTGACGGCAACGAGTACTTTGGCAAGCGTGACGCCAAGCATCTCGACCCCTGCGTTCAGTTTGCGATGGCGGCTTCGGACGAAGCCATGCACGATGCAGGCTTTGATGTCGAAGGCGCCATCGATCGCGAGCGCCTGGGCGTCTACGTGGGCTCGGGCGTGGGCGGCATGACGACGCTCGTCGACAACGTCCATACGATTGCCGAACGTGGGCCCCGCCGCGCATCGCCCTATATGATCGCGATGATGATCCCCAACATGGCATCGGGCAATATCGCAATCCGCCACAAGGCAAAGGGCCCGACCCTGCCCGTGGTGACCGCGTGCGCGACCTCGGCCCATGCGGTGGGCGAGGCGTTCCGCGCCATCAAGCACGGCTATGCCGACGCGATCCTCGCGGGCGGCGCCGAGGCGGCCATTATCCCCGATGCCGTTGCGGGCTTTACGTCCTGCCGCGCATTGACCACCAACCCCGATCCCGCGACGGCCTGCCGTCCGTTCGATGCAGACCGCGACGGCTTTGTGATGGGCGAGGGCGCCTGCGTGCTCGTGCTCGAGAGCATGGAACATGCGCAGGCGCGCGGTGCGCACATTTATGCCGAGGTCGTGGGCTACGGCAACACCGATGATGCCTATCACATCACGAGTCCTGATCCCGAGGCTGCCGGCATTGCCCGCGCGATATCGCTGGCGGTGACCGAGGGCGACGTCAAGCCTTCCGAGGGTCTCTACATCAATGCCCACGGCACATCGACCAAGCTCAACGATTCGTCCGAGACGGCGGGCATTAAGCGTGCGCTCGGCGAGGACGCGGCGCGCGCCGCGCACGTCTCGTCGACTAAGTCGATGACCGGCCACATGATCGGTGCCACGGGCGCCATCGAGGTCATGGCCTGTGCCATGGCGCTCGAGCAGGGCGTGGTGCCTCCGACCATTAACTACCACACGCCCGATCCCGCCTGCGATCTTGACTACACGCCCAATCGCGCGGTTCGCGCCGACCTTACCTGGGCGCTTTCGACCAACCTGGGCTTTGGCGGACACAACGCCGCCATCGCGCTGCGTAGATATACGAGGAGCTAGAGCATGGATTCCAAAAGACTTGCCGAGATAGCCGATGTTATGGAGAACCGCGGCCTCACGCGCGTACGCGTTGAGGAACCCGATGGCACCGCGGTCGAACTCGAGCGCGCGAGCGCCGCACAGCCGGTTGCCGTGCCCATGCCCATGCCGAGCGCTATGGCCACTCCAGTTGCAGCTCCCACAGTCGCGCCTGCCGCACCGGAGCCCGCCGCGCAGGCGCCTGCCGCCGCACCGGAGCCCAAGGGCACCGAGGTGACCGCTCCCATGGTCGGCGTGTTCTATGCTGCCCCGGCGCCGGGCGACGAGCCGTTTGTGCACGTGGGCTCCAAGGTCAAGGCCGGCGAGACCCTCTGCATCATCGAGGCCATGAAGGTTCTCAACGAGGTGACGGCCGAGGCGGATGGCGAGGTGCTCGAGATCTGCGTGGCCGACGGCGACCTCGTGGAGTTCGGCAGCTGCCTCATGAGGATCGGATAGGTGATATCCATGAACAAAGAAGAGCTCAAGAAGCTGTTACCGCATCGCGAGCCGATGCTTTTGCTCGACGAAGCCGAGCTGGTGGGCGACGAGGCCCACGGCAAGATCATGATTACGGGCGACGAATACTTTTTGCAGGGGCATTTTCCGGGAAACCCGGTGGTCCCCGGCGTGATCCAGTGCGAGATGCTCGCCCAAAACTGTTGCGTGCTGCTGATGGGCGATGAGGAGGCGCGCGGCGCGACGCCGTTCTACACGAGTCTGGACAAGGTGCGCTTTAAGCGTCCGGTGCGCCCGGGCGACACGGTTGATCTGGTGTGCACCATCACGCGTGCGCGCGGGCCGTTCCGCTTTGCGACGGGTACCGCGAGCGTCAACGGTGAGGTTTGCTGCCGCGCCGATATGTCTTTTGCACTCATGCACGAAAGTTAAGGAAGGCTTCATGTTCGACAAAGTGCTCATCGCCAACCGCGGCGAAGTCGCGGTCCGTGTTATCCGCGCGTGCCGCGATATGGGCATCAAGACCGTCGCCGTTTATTCCACGGCCGATGCGGACGCGCTGCACGTGCAGCTTGCCGACGAGGCGTATTGCATCGGCGGTCCGCGTCTTGCCGAGAGCTACCTCAACGACGATGCTGTGCTCACCTGCGCCGTAAAGTCGGGAGCTAAGGCAATTCATCCCGGCTATGGCTTTTTCTCCGAGAAGGCGAGCTTCGTGCGCGACTGCGACAAGTATGGCCTGGCGTTTGTTGGTCCTTCGGCCAAGGTGATCGACAGCATGGGCGACAAGGACGCCGCACGTCGAACGGCTGCCGCGGCGGGCGTGCCCATCGTGCCGGGCTGCGATTTGCTCAAAAGTCCCGAGGAGGCAACGGCCGAGGCTGAGCGCATTGGCTGCCCCGTGCTCATTAAGGCGCGTGCGGGCGGCGGCGGTCGCGGTATTCGTAAGGTCGAGCGCGTGGAAGATGCGGCAAAGGCCTTTATTGAAGCACGCGCCGAGGGCGAGGCCGTTTTTGGCGACGGCGAGTGCTACATGGAGAAGTTCGTCGCGCCGGCGCATCACGTTGAGGTACAGATTATGGCCGATAAGCAGGGCCATGTGTTTTCGCTCGGCGAGCGCGAGTGCTCGGTGCAGCGTCGCAACCAAAAGCTGATCGAGGAGAGCCCCGCGCCGTGCCTCGACGGACGCGATGATATTCGCGCGCGCATGCACAAGGCCGCGCGCGACCTGGCTCGTGCCGTTGGCTATGAGGGCGCCGGTACCATTGAGTTCCTGTATTCGGACGACGGCAATTTCTACTTTATGGAAATGAACACGCGCTTGCAGGTGGAGCATCCGGTTACGGAGTTTGTGACCGATACCGACCTGGTCAAGTGGCAGCTGCGCGTGGCAGCCGGCCAGCCTCTGCCCTTTGAGCAAGAGGACATGCCGGTCCACAACCACGCCATGGAGTGCCGCATCAATGCCGAAACGCCAGACTTTCTGCCGTCATGCGGAACGGTCACCGCGTTGCGTGTGCCGGGCGGTCCGCGCGTGCGCTGGGATTCCGCCATGTTTACCGGTGCGAGAGTTCCGCCGTACTACGACTCCATGCTCGGCAAGCTCATCGTGTGTGCGCCCACGCGTGACGGTGCCATTCGCAAGATGCGCTCGGCCTTGGGCGAGCTCGTGATTGAGGGCGTGAGCGAAAACAGCGAGCTTCAGCTCGACGTGCTGGCAAACGACGAGTTCTTGTCGGGCATGTATCACACCGATCTGATGGGGCATCTCTATGCTGATGAATAGAAAAGCGAAGACGGTCAACGTCCTCGAGGGACCGATGACCGAGTCGTGCGCCGAGTTTCCCGCGCGCCACGTGTTTATCAAGTGCCCGGAGTGCCGCCGCGTGATCGATGAGGCGCGCCTGCACGACAACCTCGAGGTCTGCCCTCGTTGCGGCAAACACTTTCGCGTGAGCGGGCGCGACCGCATGCGCATGACGATTGACGAGGGCACGTTTGAGGAATGGGATGCCAGTCTGGCGCCGGAGGACTTCCTTTCGTTTCCCGGCTATGCCGACAAGCTCAAGAGCGTGAGCGAACGTTCGGGCGAGCGCGATGCCGTTGTGTGCGGCAAGGGCAAAATCTGCGGTTGCGATACGGCGCTCTTCTTTATGGACGCCAACTTTATGATGGGCTCGATGGGTTCCGTGGTGGGCGAGAAGATCTGCCGCACATTTGAGCGTGCGACCGAGCTGGGACTGCCGGTCGTTGGCTTTACCGTATCGGGTGGCGCCCGCATGCAGGAGGGCGTGACCTCGCTCATGCAGATGGCCAAAATCTCTGCGGCGGTTAGGCGCCATAGCGAGGCGGGCGGCCTGTATATCACGGTGCTCACTGACCCCACGACCGGAGGCGTAACCGCGAGCTTTGCCATGGAGGGCGATATTATCCTGGCCGAGCCCGATGCCCTGACGGCATTTGCCGGCCCGCGCGTGATCGAGCAGAACATGCACAAGCGCCTGCCCAAGGGATTCCAGCGCTCCGAGTTTTTGCTGGAGCACGGCTTTTGCGATGCCGTTGTTCCGCGTGGCGAGATTGCGCTCACGGTAGGCGAGCTGCTGGCGCTGCACGAAGGGCACGCGCCCGGCCTGGGGGCACCGCATGAGATCGTGCATACGGGTCGCCGCGGCAAAAAGTTGGGACACTTGTTCAAGCGCTCGGCCGCACCAAAAACCGCGCTCGAGATTGTCAAACAGACCCGCTCGGCAGATCGCGCCACGGCAGGCGAGATGATCTCGCTGGGCCTGGATGGATTTGTGGAGCTGCACGGCGACCGCTACTTTGGCGACGACGCCGCTGTGGTGGCTGGCATTGGCTGGAAAGATGGACGCCCCGTAACGGTCATCGCCATCGAGCGCGGCACCACGACCAAAGAGCGTATGCGCCGCAACTTTGGTATGGCACATCCCGAGGGCTATCGCAAAGCGCGTCGTCTGATGCGCCAGGCCGAAAAGTTTGGTCGACCGGTTCTGTGCCTGGTCGATACTTCGGGCGCGTTTTGCGGCATCGGTGCCGAGGAGCGCGGCCAGGGCGAGGCGATTGCCCAGAATCTCATGGAGATGAGCGGCCTTAAGACGCCGATTGTCTCGGTGGTGACAGGCGAGGGCGGCTCTGGTGGCGCGCTGGCGCTATCCGTGGCCGACCGCATCCTGATGCTCTCGAGCTCGGCCTATTCGGTCGTGAGCCCCGAGGCCTGTGCGTCGATCCTGTGGAAGGATACCGACCGCGCGAATGAGGCTGCCGAGGCGCTGAAGCTCACGGCTCCCGATCTGTTGGCGCTCGGCATCATCGACGGCATTGTTGACGATAGGGGCCTGTCGCATGAGGAGATCGCCGGTGCCGTCATGTCCTCGGCATTTGATGCCTTCGATACGCTTGGGCAGCTCGACGACGCGACCCTCACAAACCTCCGCTACGAAAAGTACCGCGCAATCGGTCGATACCGCACGATGTGACAAAGGGACAGCCCGCATGTCATATTGGGAAAGGCGTTCCATGCTACAAGTTTCTAACACCTCGTTTACAACGTCGGTTTCATCAAACGCCATGGCCGTGGTGGACTATCTGTCCAAAAGCATGATGTCGGCGCTGCCGTTTATTGTCTGCGCGGCGTTGTTCCGCACCGTCGCCGTCATTATGGGCGAAGGCATGCTGGGCCTGTGGTCTGCCGATTCCGAAATCTATCGCCTGTTCTACAGTTGGCTCTATAACGCCGGCTACTACTTTTTGCCCATTTATCTTGGTTGGGCGGCCGCCCGCCAGCTCGGTTGCTCGGAGCAGCTGGGCATGATGCTGGGCGGCGTATTGATTGCGCCCGATCTGCTTAAGCTCGTCGATGCCGCATCGACGACGGGGGCATCGATGACTTCCGTGTATGGTCTGCTTCCCGCGCCGGTCAACGATTACACGACGACTGTTATTCCAGTTCTCCTTTCGGTGCCTGTGCTATGGCGAGTGGAGTGTTTCTTTAAGCGCGTTATCCCTAGGGCCGTGGCGTTTTCGTTTGTTCCGTTTGCGACCATGCTTGTCATGGTTCCGGTTTCGCTGTGTATTACGGCACCGGCGGGCAGCTATCTGGGCATGCTGTTGGGCCAGCTTATGTTTATGCTTGGCAATTCCGGTGGCATCGTGTCGCTGCTCACGCTCATGGGGCTTGCCGCGGGCTGGGAGTTCCTAAAGATAGCGGGCGTCAGCAACGTCGTTCTATCGCTTGCGTACGCGCAGTTTATGAGTGTGGGAACGGATTCGTGCATCCTGATTGCCGCGACGATGGCGACGTTCGCCGTTTGGGGCATGCCTTTTGGCGCGTCGCTCCGCGTTGCGGATAAGGACGAGAAGGCGCTCATGCTGGGCTACTCAATCTCGGGTGTTCTTGGCGGCGTAAGCGAGCCGGCGCTGTACGGTTGCGGCTTTAAATATGGCAGGTGCCTGACGTGCATGGCCATTGGCGGCGCCGTCGGAGGCCTTGTTGCAGCCGTGGGCCACGTTACGGCCTATACCATCGGCATGACGAATGTCCTCATGGTCATTGGCTTTGCCACGGGCGGCATCTCGAACCTGCTGTGGTGCTGCGCTGCCGGCGGTGTGGCATTTGCGGTGTCTGCGGCGCTGAGCTACTGCTTTGGCGTGGTGCCGGCGAAGGGACAGACGATGGGGGGCGGAGCCGATTCACCCGAAACCTCGAAGAGCGTGGCCGAAGTAAGCGCGTAAACCTGTGCGACACAAGGACGATTCCTTTGCCATGCTCCAAGGCCGTGGCCCGTGTGGGTCGCGGCCTTTTTGTATCTGAAGGACAAAGTGGCTACACTACAATCCGTTTGAGCAATAGATATATATAGGCAGTACCGTGGGGGCTGATGAAGATGGTCGAGTGGATCGTTCGTCGTGCGCAGGGCGACCGTGCGCGCGTGGGCACGTTGACGGGCATGGTGTGTATTCTCGCTAATGTTGCGCTTTGTGCTGCGAAGGGCGCAATTGGTGTGCTGTCGGGATCGGTTTCGATTGTGGCGGATGCCATGAACAACCTGTCCGATGCCAGCTCGAATATCGTGAGCGTGCTGGGCTTTAAGCTGGCGAGCAAGCCGGCGGACCCCGAGCATCCTTACGGACATGGCCGCTACGAGTATCTCTCGGGTCTGGTCGTGGCGGCGCTCGTGCTGCTGATCGGCGTTGAGCTGGTGAAGTCCTCGTTTGAGCGCATCATCCACCCCGAACCTGTCGAGTTCTCGCTTGCCCTGGTGGCAGTCCTGGCGCTTTCGATGGTCGTAAAGCTGTGGATGGCGGCCCTCAACCAAAAGCTCGGCGATCGCATTGAGTCCGAGACGCTGCATGCGACCGCGCAGGATTCCAAGAACGATGTCCTTGCCACAGGCGCCGTGTTGGCGTGCGCAATTGTTTCGCAGGTGACGCACATCAATCTTGACGCATGGGTCGGCCTTGCCGTTGGCGCCTATATTGGCTGGAGCGGTTTTGAGCTCATCCAGGATACGGTGAGCCCGCTTTTGGGCCAGTCGCCCGATCCTAAGCTGGTCAAGCACATTCGAGACAAGATCATGAGCTATCCCGGCGTTTTGGGCGTTCACGATTTGATGGTTCACGACTACGGCCCGGGCAGGAAGTTTGCAAGTGCGCATGCCGAGATGGCGGCCGAGGACAGCCCGTTGGAAAGTCACGACACGCTCGATAACATCGAGCAGTCGTTTAGGGACGAAGACGGCATGATCGTTACGCTTCACTACGATCCCATCGTGACCGATGACCCCAAGCTGGCGAGCATGCGCTTGCGCATTCACGCCATGGCCCAGGAGATCGATAGCCGCCTCTCGATTCATGACCTGCGTTGCGTGCCGGGTCCTACGCACACCAACGTGATCTTTGACTGCGTGCGTCCCTCGGATCTGCAGATGAGTGCCGAAGACGTAAAGCACGCGCTGGCACAACGGGTCGAATCGGAATATCCCAAGTCGATTGCCAAGATTACGATCGACGAAGACTACGTAGGGCATACCCACGAGTAAGGCTATGCCGGCAAAGCAGGTTATGCAGAAGGGGAGAGCATGAAGAAGCTGTATCTACTCCGCCACGGTCAGACGGAGTTCAACGTCAAAAAGCTGGTCCAGGGCCGCTGCGATTCACCGCTCACCGACTTAGGCCGTCAGCAAGCCGGGATGGCAGCCGCATGGCTCAAAGCCCACGGCGTCGTCCCCGACAAAGTGGTCTCATCACCCTTAGGCCGAGCCATGGACACGGCAAGTCTCGTCGCATGCGAGCTCCTCGGCCCGGACGCAGCAGCCGAGCCCTGCGAAGGCATTATCGAGCGCAGCTACGGCACCTTCGAAGAAGGCCCCCACGACGCCCTGCCCACCGACGTTTGGGATCCGGGCGAGGACCTGGTCCCCTTTGGAGGAGAAGGAAGCCGCGCGCTGCAAGAGCGCATGGTAGACACCCTCACCAATCTCATGGGCGCCGAGGGCATAGAAACCCTCCTAGCAGTAAGCCACGGCAGCGCCAGCCGCCAATTCATTAAGGCTGCAGCCCCAGAGGGCTTCGAGCTCCCAACAAAACTCCCCAACTGCGCCATCATGATTTTCGATTTTGATGAGGCAAAGCTACAAGCAGAAGGCGAGTCAATGCAATGCAAGTTCACCCTCCAGCAAATAGTGGACCCCCAACAAAGTCATTAGCCTGAGCGAGCAAGGTTTAGCAGACATCAACGTGGCGTTCCCAGTGTGCGGCGGAGGGGACGGGCCTGAGACATATTAAGGTTGTCGCGAGTTCCGCACGAACAGGAGAGCACTTAATGTGCTCTCCGTCGTGAGCAGGACTGTAGAGCAGCAACCTTAATATGTCTCAGGCCCGTCCCCTCCGCCGCACACTGGGAACGTGCCACGCACTTTACCTGCGTAAACAATGTGAGTGAAATATGAATCTCGATGGATACGCCCGCAGCCGTGTATACTAAACAGCTGTGTGAAACCAGGGGAGTATTCTGGCTTGACAAAATGCCTGCTTAATAGGGTTGTCAGGTAGTCCGGGCGAAATACAAGGCTGGGGAGCACGTCGTGTAAGTAGTGGTCCTCTAGGGGCGTACGCTCGGTGGTGTACGCATTGTCCCAAGACCACGCGAGAGTTGGGATCATATCTTGATCAGCATGATTCTCGGCCGCAAGATTGGCATGACCCAGGTTTGGGACGAGGACGACAACGTCGTTCCCGTCACGGTCATCCAGGCTGGCCCCTGCGCTGTCTCGCAGGTTAAAACTCAGGCAACCGACGGCTATGACGCCGTCCAGATCGGTTTCGGCGACATCAAGGCCAAGAACGTGAACAAGCCCATGGCTGGTCACTTCGCCAAGGCCGGCGTCGAGCCTGTCCGCTTCCTTCGTGAGGTCCGCGTCGAGAACGGCGAGGAGCACAAGGTCGGCGAGGTCGTCACCGTCGCTGATTTCGCTGATGTCGAGAAGGTCGACGTCATCGGTACCTCCAAGGGTAAGGGCTTCCAGGGTCGCATCAAGCGCTGGGGTCAGCGCCGCGGTCCTATGACGCATGGTTCTCACTTCCAGCGTCACCCCGGTTCTATCGGTCAGTGCGCCTATCCTGCGCGCGTCCTCAAGGGCGTCAAGATGGCCGGTCACATGGGTAACGAGCGCGTTACCGTCAAGAACCTTTCCGTTGTCCGCATCGATGCCGAGCAGAACCTCATCTTGGTCAAGGGCGCTGTCCCGGGTGCCAAGAATGGTCTCGTCGCCATCCGTATGGCCTAAGGGCCCAGCCCATTTAGCCCAGCGTCATACCAAGGAGAACACTTAAATGGCAAAGTTTGAAGTAAAGAACAGCGAGGGCAAGAAGGTCGCCGAGGCCGAGCTCGCCGCTGAGGTGTACGGCATCGAGCCGAACATCCACGTTATGCACCACATCGTCAAGTGCCAGATGGCCTCTTGGCGTCAGGGCACCCAGTCTGCTAAGGGTCGCTCTGAGGTTTCCGGTGGCGGCAAGAAGCCTTGGCGTCAGAAGGGCACCGGCCGTGCCCGCCAGGGTTCCATCCGTGCTGCCCAGTGGCGTCACGGTGGCGTTGTCTTCGCCCCCAAGCCCCGTTCCTACGCTAAGCGTATGAACAACAAGGAGGTCAAGCTGGCTATGCGCTCCGCGCTGTCCGCCAAGCTGGCCGATGGCGAGCTCGTGCTCGTCGACGACTACGGCTTCGAGAAGCCTTCCACCAAGGCTGCCGTCGCCATGCTCAAGGCTCTCGGCCTTGAGGGCAAGCGTCTGACCATCATCGTTCGCGATGAGGACGTCAACGCCTACCTGTCGTTCCGCAACATTCCCAAGACGTTCATCATCACCGCTGACGAGGCCAACACCTACGATCTCGTCAACAACAACGCCGTGCTGATGCCCGCCGACATCGCCGCTCACTTCGGGGAGGTGCTTGCATAAATGACCGCCCACGAGATCATCATCCGTCCGATCGTGTCCGAGCGTTCCTTCTCCGGCATGGAGCTGAACAAGTACACGTTCGAGGTCGCCAAGGATGCTAACAAGTATCAGATCAAGGACGCTGTCGAGGAGATCTTCGGCGTCAAGGTCGTTCGCGTGAACACCCTGACGGTCAAGCCCAAGACCAAGCGCGTGCGCTATGTCGCCGGCAAGACCCGTTCTTGGAAAAAGGCCATCGTCACGCTGGCCGAGGGCGACACCATCGAGGTCTTTGGCAACCAGGCCTAAGACTCGCTGCTGTTGAGTGAGCTCATGCCTCCCAAAAAGGGGAGGCGAGAGCTCAAGGTTTTGGGCGTATAAAATGGACACGCCCGGAACCGTGTATACGTCCGGTGTCATCGCACCCGAGGCAGAACCTCGAATCCCTGTCTGCGATGGCTAACGGATTCCTATTGAAAGGGATTGTAATGGCTGTAAAGCACCTTAAGCCGACCTCCGCTGGTAGGCGTTGGCAGACGATCTCCGACTTCTCCGAGATCACCTGCACCAAGCCCGAGAAGTCTCTTCTCGAGCCCCTGCCCAAGAAGGCCGGTCGTAACAACAACGGCCGCATCACCACCCGCCACCAGGGCGGCGGCGTGAAGCGTCGTTACCGCGTGATCGACTTCAAGCGCAACAAGGACGGCGTGCCCGCCAAGGTCGCCACGATCGAGTACGATCCGAACCGTTCCGCTCGCATCGCTCTGCTGCACTACGCTGACGGTGAGAAGCGCTACATCCTGGCCCCCAAGGGCCTCGAGGTCGGTCAGACCATCATGTCCGGTTCTGACGCCGACATCAAGCCGGGCAACGCTCTGCCCCTCGCCGACATCCCCGTCGGCACGCTCATCCACGCCGTCGAGTTCCAGCCGGGCAAGGGCGCTGCTATCGCCCGTTCCGCCGGTAACTCCTGCCAGCTGATGGGTAAGGAGGGCAAGTACGCCATCGTCCGTATGCCTTCCTCCGAGATGCGCCGCATCCTCGTTACCTGCCGCGCCACCGTCGGTGAGGTCGGCAACGCCGATCACTCCAACATCGTCATCGGCAAGGCCGGCCGTAAGCGTCACATGAACGTGCGCCCGACCGTCCGCGGTACCGTCATGAACCCTGTCGACCACCCGCACGGCGGTGGCGAGGGCAAGAACCACACCTCTGGTCGTCCCTCCGTTACCCCCTGGGGTAAGCCGACGAAGGGCCTTCGTACGCGCAAGAAGAAGAAGGTCTCGAACCAGCACATCATTCGTCGCCGTAAGAAGTAATTTCGGATACCGAGTTTTAGGAGAAAGCACTTATGAGCAGAAGTCTCAAAAAGGGCCCGTTCGTGGAGACTCGCCTTCTCTCGCGTATCACCGCGATGAACGAGGCTGGCAAGAAGGACGTCGTGAAGACCTGGTCCCGCGCGTCCACCATCTTCCCCGAGATGGTTGGTCACACCATCGCCGTCCACGACGGCCGCAAGCATGTGCCCGTGTATGTTACCGAGTCCATGGTTGGTCACAAGCTCGGCGAGTTCGCGCCGACTCGTACGTTCCGTGGCCACAAGGCCAAATAGGGGGTTAACCGTAAATGGCAACTAAGTCTATTGAAACTGAGGCCACCGAGGTTCGCGCCGTCGCTAAGTACGTGCGTGTTTCCCCCAGCAAGGCCCGCCTGGTGGTCGATCTGATCCGCCGCAAGCCTGTCGCTCAGGCCTTCGACATCCTCCACTTCTGCGACCGCGCCGTCGCCGTGGATGTCGAGAAGGTTCTCCGTTCCGCCGTTGCGAACGCCGAGAACAACAACGGTCTGCGTGCCGACAACCTGGTTGTCGCCGCTGCCTATGTTGACGAGGGTCCGACGCTTAAGCGCATCCGTCCCCGCGCCAAGGGTTCCGCTTCTCGCATTCTGAAGCGTACTTCCCACATCACCGTCGTCGTTGCTCCTCGAAAGGAGGCGTAAAGCTGTATGGGTCAGAAAGTCTACCCCACCGGCTTCCGTCTTGGCATCACCGAGAACTGGCGCTCCCGCTGGTTCGCAGAGAAGGATTACGCTAAGACCCTCGGTAACGATCTCGAGATCCGCAAGTACCTCGAGAAGCGTCTTTCCCGCGCAGCTGTCTCCCGCGTCGAGATCGAGCGCGCTGGCGACAAGGTGAAGGTCATTATCCTCACCGCTCGCCCCGGCGTTGTCATCGGTAAGAAGGGCGCCGAGATCGATACCCTCCGCACCGAGCTCGAGAAGGTCGCTGGCGTCTCCAAGGGCCAGCTCTCCGTCGACGTTGTCGAGATCAAGCGCCCCGAGCTCGACGCCAACCTCGTTGCTCAGTCTATCGCCGAGCAGCTCGAGGGCCGCGTTGCCTTCCGTCGCGCTATGCGCAAGGCTGTCCAGTCCGCCCGCAAGGCCGGCGCTAAGGGCATCCGTATCCAGTGCTCCGGTCGTCTCGGCGGTGCCGAGATGGGCCGTCGTGAGTGGTACCGTGAGGGTCGCGTGCCTCTGCACACCCTCCGTGCCAAGATCGACTACGGCACGGCTGTCGCCAGCACCACCATGGGCGCTTGCGGCGTGAAGGTCTGGATCTACCTGGGCGAGAAGCTCCCGGGCCAGCCTGTTCCCAACCCTGCACTCGAGGGCTCTTCCCGTCCTCGTCGTCGTAACTCCGAGAGGAGGGGTCAGTAGTGCTTGCCCCTAAGCGTATTCTTCACCGCAAGGTGCAGCGTGGCTCCATGAAGGGCCAGGCCAAGGGTAATACCGAGCTGCATTTCGGCGAGTTTGGTATCCAGGCTCTCGAGGCCCATTGGATCACCAACCGTCAGATCGAGGCCGCTCGTATTGCCATGACCCGCTACATGAAGCGTGGCGGTCGTGTCTACATCACGATCTTCCCCGATAAGCCCATCACCAAGAAGCCCGCCGAGACTCGCATGGGTTCTGGTAAGGGTAATCCCGAGGAGTGGGTGGCCGTCGTCAAGCCCGGCCGCATCATGTTCGAGGTCAAGGGTGTTCCCGAGGAGGTCGCTCGCGAGGCTCTGCGTCTTGCGCAGCACAAGCTCCCCATCAAGACCAAGATTGTTGCTGCCAAGAACGCTGAGCAGCGCATCGAGAAGGAGATGGCTGAGGAGGCCGCTCTCGAGGCCAAGTGGGCTGCTGAGGACGCCGCCGCCGCCAAGGAGGAGAACTAATGAAGCCCGCAGAGATTCGTGAGCTCTCGGACGCTCAGCTCGTTGAGAAGCTGAAGGAAATGCGCGCCGAGCTCTTTAACCTTCGTTTCCAGATGGCCACCAGCCAGCTGGACAACACCGCTCGCGTCAACACCGTGAAGAAGGACATCGCTCGCGTCCTCACGGAGCAGCGCGCCCGCGAGATCGCAGCGGAGAAGTCCGCTGTCGCCGAGTAGGACCTAAGGAGAGAACATGACTGATTCGCGTAACTCGCGTAAGGTCCGTACGGGTGTCGTTACCTCCGTCTCCGGTGCCAAGACCATTGTTGTCACCATCACCGAGCGCAAGCGTCACCCCAAGTACGGCAAGATGATGACCAGCTCCAAGAAGCTGCACGCTCACGACGAGGAGTGCACGGCTGGCGTGGGCGATACCGTCCGCGTTATGGAGACCCGTCCTATGTCCAAGATGAAGCGTTGGCGCCTCATCGAGGTCGTCGAGCGCGCTAAATAAGCAGTCGCTCTTACGACTTGTACGTTTCCGAAGATGTGCGTATGCCTGGCTTGCATACCACGGGCCGTATAAAGGCTGCGCACCTCTCTTCGGTTCTTAGTTCGGAGGAACATCTACCATGATTCAGATGCAAACCATGCTGAACGTCGCCGACAACTCCGGCGCTCGCAAGATTCGCTGCATCAAGGTGCTTGGCGGTTCCAAGCGTCGTTATGCAGGCATCGGCGATGTGTTCATCGGTGCTGTCCAGGAGGCTACCCCTGGCGCCAACGTCAAGAAGAAGGACGTTGTCCGTTGCGTCGTCGTTCGCACCGTTAAGGAGATCCGCCGCAAGGATGGCTCCTACATTCGCTTTGATGAGAACGCCTGCGTTGTCATCAACAACGATGGTTCGCCCGTTGGCACCCGTATCTTCGGGCCCGTCGCTCGCGAGCTTCGTGACAAGAAGTACATGAAGATCGTCTCGCTCGCTCCCGAGACCCTGTAGTTAGGGGAGATATATGTATATCAAGAAGGGCGATAAGGTCCAGGTTCTCTCTGGTAAGGATCGCGGCAAGCAGGGCGTTGTCCTGCGTGCTCTCCCCGCCGAGAACAAGGTCGTTGTCGAGGGCGTTTCGGTCGTCAAGAAGGCCGTCAAGCCCAACGCTGCCAACCAGCAGGGCGGCATCGTTTCGCAGGAGGCTCCCATCGACGCCTCCAACGTCAATCTCGTTTGCCCCGAGTGCGGTAAGGTTACCCGCGTCGGTCACGAGAAGGACGGCAAGAACAAGCTGCGCGTCTGCAAGAAGTGTGGCCACAAGTTCTAAGCTGCCCGCAACATCAAGTTGCTAGCAAAGGCCCGGATGCCACGGCACCCGGGCCTTTTTCTATCCCCACTCATTGGGGACAGACTTAAATGAGTACCCTAACTGGGTAAGCATAAATGAGCGGGTCGTGCTGTATAAATTGCTTGTGTGCGCGTTTATGCGCGTTAGATTGCGTTTAATTACGCACCTATGCGTATATATGCGCCGTTTACGGGGCAATAATGACCGTTTAGCGGTGAGATACGCAAAAACGCGCACAGACGCGCGTGTTTGTGCGAATATAGAGCTGTCAGAAATGCAAGACGTTCTATGACACAGGAGACACATAATGGCAGATTCCAAGCAGACTCCACTCGACGCCGCGGCAGCCGCCAAAGCGGCATTTGCTTCGGTCCAGAACAAGCCGTTCCCTAACGACATCTTTACGGCTCCCGAGCTCCGTTGGGCTGTGATCGGTTGCGGCGTTATTGCCAACCAGATGGCTCAGTCCCTTGCCCTGGCCGGCCGCAAGCTTACGGGCGTTGCCAACCGCACGCTCACCAAGGCTCAGACTTTTGCCGACCAGTACGGCGTCGAGAAGGTCTATGACACGGTTGAGGATCTCTACGCCGATCCGGATATCGACGCCGTCTATATCACCACGCCGCACAACACGCATATCACCTATCTGCGTGCCGCGCTGGCCGCCGGCAAGCACGTGCTCTGCGAGAAGGCCATTACCCTCAACTCTGCCGAGCTCGACGAGGCCCGTACCATCGCCGACGAGCACAACGTGGTCCTTATGGATGCTACCACGGTGCTCCACATGCCGCTGTATCAGGAGCTGCGCCGTCGCATGGATGCGGGCGACTTTGGCCGCATGAACCTCGCCCAGCTCAACTTTGGCAGCTATAAGGAGTACGGCGACCTGACCAACCGCTTCTACAACCGCAGCCTTGCCGGCGGCGCCATGCTCGATATTGGCGTGTATGCCCTGTCCGTCATGCGCCTCTTTATGGCAAGCCAGCCCGCTGAGGTCGTTTCGCTGGGCAATACCTGCGAGACTGGCGTTGACGTCGCAGGTGGCATTGTCTGCCGTAACGCCGAGCAGCAGCTGGGCGTCGTGAGCCTTACGCTCCACTCCAAGCAGCCCAAGCGCTCGGTTATCAGCTTCGATAAGTGCTATATCGAGGTCAACGAGTATCCGCGTGCCGATCACGCGACGATCGTGTGGACCGCGGACGGTCATCGCGAGGAGGTCGCCGCGGGCACCGAGGCTTATGCCCTGTGCTACGAGATGGCTGACCTCGAGCAGGCCGTCGCCGGCGACGATTCCAAGCGTGAGCTTCTGGATTATGCTTCTGATGTGATGGAGCTCATGACCAAGCTCCGCGCCGATTGGGGAGTCGTCTACCCCGAGGAGGAGTAAGCGATGCTTGCGGAAGATAGGCTCAATACGATCGTGTCGATGGTGCAGCAGGCTGGCTCGGTAACGGTGCCCGAGCTTGCCGATGCCCTGGGCGTGACGGCCTCTACCATTCGACGCGACCTACAGACGCTCGACCGAGCGCACCGCATCGCCAAGGTGCACGGTGGCGCGACAAGTCTTGAGCGCGCGCACGTGACGCGCGACCTAACGATCAGTGAGCGCAGTGATCTCCATAACGACGACAAGGAGCGTATCTGCGCCCGCGCCGCGGCGCTCGTGGAGCCCGAGAGCTTTGTGTACATCGATTCGGGTTCGACAACGCTCAGACTCATCGAGCATCTTCCGCATCTCGAATCGGTCACCTATGTGACTGATTCCGTGCTCCATGCTCAGCATCTCGCTGTGCGCGGCATGCGCACCGTGGTGCTGGGCGGCGAGCTTAAACCCGAGACCGAGGCGCTCGTTGGCCCCGATGCTCTGGCAACCCTAGACCGCTACAACTTTAACTGCGGCTTTTGGGGTTCTAACGGCATTGCCGCCGAGCAGGGCTTTACGACGCCCGATATCGAGGAAGCGCAGGTCAAGCGTATCTCGATGCGCCATACAGCCAAACGCTTCGTAATCTCGGACGCCAGTAAGTTTGGCATGGTGGCTCCCGTAAAATTCGCGGACTTCCGTGACGCAACGGTTATCACCGCGGGCGAGGTGCCCGCCAAGTACCAGACGATGGAAAACGTCATCACGGTTTAGCAACGGGGCGAAGTAAGGCCAAAACCACCACAAAGGTGCCTGTCCCCATTGTGGTGGTTCCGATGGCCCCGTCGGGCATGATTTCCCAGTACCCCTGTTTCCATACGACGTGATCATGCCCGCCGGGGCCATCGTATAGATATCGCTTAAAAGCGCCGTCACTTCGGCGCTATCAATCACTCAAACACAAGGTAATACGCAGGTTGTGACCCTCAGAAGGGGAGGGCTGGGCCTGCTTGTGCAAAAGGAGGAAACATGTCAGCTGCAAACGAGAAGGTGGGGGGCGGCACTTACGATGTCGTTGCCATCACGGCATGTCCAACGGGCATTGCTCACACATTTATGGCGGCCAAAGGGTTGGAAGACCAGGCAGCCAAGATGGGCGTGAGCATTAAGGTCGAGACTCAGGGTTCGGGCGGCGCTAAAAATGTACTGACCGCGGCAGACATCGCTGGTGCCAAGGGTGTCATCATTGCGGCGGATAAAAATGTCGAGCTCGATCGCTTCGATGGCAAGCCGGTTTACTCCTGTGCGGTGACGCGTGGCATTAATGACGCCGAGGAACTTATCAATATTGCGCTTGCGGGCAATGCGCCTATTCATCATGTGTCCGGCGGCGCCGCGGTACAGGCGGCTGCCGAGGGCGAATCCGAGGGTTTGGGCCGCAGGGTCTATAAGGACCTGATGAACGGCGTTTCGCACATGCTCCCCTTTGTTGTTGGCGGCGGCATCCTCATGGCGCTTTCGTTCTTGCTGGACCAGGCGGGACTGGGCACGAGCGCATACGGCCACAGCACTCCGGTCGCGGCCTTCTTTAACCTTGCGGGCAACCAGGCGTTCAACTTTATGCTCCCCATCCTTGCGGGCTATATTGCCATGTCCATTGCTGACCGTCCGGGCTTGGCCGCGGGCTTTGTGGGTGGCTGGATTGCAAAGCAGGGCTTTACGTTGGGCTATCTCACCACGGCAATGGATGCCGATGCCCAGGCTCAGCTTGTCTCTGCTGGCTTTTTGGGCGCGCTGCTGGTCGGTTTTGCCGCCGGCATTATCGTCAATGCGCTCAAGAAGGCTGCAAGCGTGCTACCCGAGTCGCTCGACGGTATCAAGCCCATGCTCATCTACCCCGTGCTGGGCATTCTCTTTACGAGTCTCTTTATGATGGCCGTTAACCCGATTATGGGCGTTATCAACACCGCCATTAGCGGCGCGCTCAACGGTCTTTCGGGCACGAGTATCGTTCTTTTGGGCATTATCTGCGCCGGCATGCAGGCGACCGACATGGGTGGTCCCATCAACAAGGCCGCATATGTCTTTGGCACCGCGGCCCTTGCCGAGCAAACGCTGCAGGGCAATATGATCATGGCTGCCGTCATGGCGGGCGGTATGGTACCGCCGCTGGTCATCGCGCTCTCCACGACGTTCTTTAAGAACCGCTGGACCGAGGCCGATCGCAAGGCAGGCCTGGTGAACTACATCATGGGTCTGTCGTTTATCACCGAGGGTGCCATTCCCTTTGCCGCGGCCGATCCGCTTCGCGTGTTGCCCGCCTGCATCCTGGGATCTGCGACCGCCGGCGGTCTGTCGATGCTCTTTGGTTGCGCGAGCCCCGCTCCGCACGGTGGCGCCTGGGTTATCGCGGTCATCACGAACCCGGTGCAGTACCTGTTGGCCCTTGCTATCGGCGCTGTGGTCGGCTGCTTGGTTCTGAGCTTCCTTAAGAAGCCTCTCGACAAGGCTACCGAGTAGCGGGAGCGGAAGGGTCTTGCCAATGGAAAGGCGGCAACGTCCACCAGGGACGTTGCCGCCTTTTGCTGTTTGGGGATTTGTCTCGATCTGTAACAGAAAGAGAGGGATATGGGTTCCAGATGTTACAAGCTGAGATATTTTTCCTGGTGGTCCCAAAACGTCTCGATCTGTAACAGTTAGAACCCATTTTCCGGTCTATCTGTTACAGATTGAGACGTTATGGGACCGTGGTTGAGCCATTGCAGCAAAACCACCACAAAGGTGCCTGTCCCCTTTGTGGTGGTTTAGGGCTCCCAGGGGCAGGGGGCTTCGATGTGGAT
>CABVDH010000025.1 GCA_902497065.1 uncultured Collinsella sp.
GGGCCCTTGCGGCGTAGTCGCTATTTGTTCAGTCCAAGTTTCGGGGCGCAGTTCACTCCTGTAACCGGGGCCGTTCGATGTTTCACATGAAACGTTTTGGGGTGCGACTCCCCTATGCGTTCTTCTGAACTTTGAAGCGCTGCTTCAGCTGTCCGCAAGCGGCGTCAATATCGTTACCACGGGAGTTACGAATCGTGGTCTCGATGCCACGGGACTCAAGACGACGCTGAAGATCCTCAACCTTATGAATCGGCGACGGCTTGAGCGGGCTGCCCTCGATGTCGTTAAGCTGAATCAGGTTAACGTGGCACAGCGTTCCCTCGCAGAAGTCGCAGAGCGCCTGCATCTCGGGATTCGTATCGTTGACGCCTTCGATCATGGCATACTCATAGGTCGGGCGGCGGCCGGTCTTCTCGGTGTAGAGCTGAAGCGCTTCGTGAAGGCGAAGCAGCGTGTACTTCTTAACACCGGGCATGAGCTTATTTCGCGTCGACTGGATGGCGGAATGCAGGGAAACGGCAAGCGTGAACTGCTCGGGGATGTCGGCAAATTTGCGAATACCGGGAATAACGCCACTGGTAGAGACAGTGAGGTGGCGAGCGCCGATACCGATGCCATCGGGGTCGTTGAGGATTCGCAGCGCCTTGAGAACCTCGTCGTAGTTGGCAAACGGCTCGCCCTGGCCCATGAAGACAACGCTCGTGGCGCGCTCGCCAAAGTCGTTGGATACATGAAGTACCTGGTCGACGATCTCTTGAGCGGTCAGAGAGCGCTTGAGGCCGTTGAGACCGGTAGCGCAAAAGGCACAGCCCATGCCACAGCCTGCCTGGGTGGAAACGCAGACGGAAAGCTTGTTACGACGGGGCATGCCGACGGTCTCGACGGAAACGCCGTCGTGGTACTCGAGCAGATACTTGCGAGAGCCATCTTTGGAAACCTGCTTGGTGAGTTCAGTCGGCGTGTCAAAGGCAAAAGCCTCTTTAAGCTGCTCGCGGAAAGCCTTGGGAAGGTTGGTCATATCGTCAAACGAACAAACGTTCTTCTCAAAGACCCATTCGATGAGCTGCTTCGCGCGGAAGGCGGGCTGGCCAAGCTCGGCCACGAGCTCGCGAATATCGTATTGGCTCAAGTCGCGAATGTCCTGAGATTTAGTCCTGGGATTCATGGAAGCCTTTCGATTTTGGGGAAACGTAGAGGGTATCGCTACAATATGGTATCAGCTGCAGAAATTATAGAGGAGGAGTCTGCCCATGCCGGGTAAAAGCCTAGAGAACATGCACGTAGCGGTCTTGGCGGGCGGTCATTCCGCTGAGCGCGAGATCTCGCTCAATTCGGGAAAGAACGTCGTGGTTGCCTTGAAGGAGGCCGGCTACACTTCGGTGGAGCTGCTCGACACGGCTGCCGATGATTTTATGGTAACCATGGCGACCGGCGGCTTTGACGTGGCGTTTATCGCCATGCACGGCGCCGGCGGTGAGGATGGCGCCATGCAGGGTGCCATGGAGACCCTTGGTATCCCCTACACGGCCTCGGGCGTGCTTGCCAGCGCCTGCGGTGCCGACAAGGAGGTCTCTAAGCTCCTGTACGCCAAGGCGGGCATTCCTATTGCCCCCGGCCTCGCGCTCGAGGTGGGCGATGAAGTCGATATCGATCATATCGTCGAGGTTTGTGGCGAGCGCTGCTTTGTGAAGCCGGCCGTCAACGGTTCCAGCTATGGCATTTCCCTGGTCCATGAGCCCTCCGAGCTGCCCGCGGCAATCGCCAAGGCGTTTGAGTACGGCGACAAAGTGCTGGTCGAGAAGTGTATCGAGGGTACCGAGATCACCGTCGGCGTGTACGGCGGGGACGACGTGCGCGCTCTGCCGATTGTCGAGATTCGTAAGCCCAAGGACTGCGAGTTCTACGATCTGGACGTGAAGTATGTCGACCCTACGGACATCCATCGCATTCCGGCGCAGATTTCACCCGAGAATTACACTCGCGCTCAGGAGCTTGCCTGCGCTGCTCACAAGGCCCTCGGTTGCCTGGGTATCTCGCGCAGCGACTTTATCGTGAGTGAGGACGGCCCCGTTATCCTCGAGACCAATACCATTCCCGGCATGACCGATACGTCGCTGTATCCGGATGAGATCCGCCACACCGACGACATGACGTTCCCGCAGGTCTGTGACAGCCTGATCCGTATGGGCCTTCGTCGAGCGGGCATTGCATGCTAATCGAGGACGCGGTTTCGTCAGGAACGCCGCAGTTTGTCATCGACTCCTATGCCACGCTTGCCGAACGCGCCAAAACGCAGTCCTTCGGCCTTATCGAGGAAGATGTGATCGTCCTCGATACCGAGACCACAGGTCTTTCGGTGCAGGACAATGAGCTGATCGAGATCTCGGCGGCCCGTCTTTCGGGCCGCGAGATCGTCGACCGCTTCGATACCTTCGTGCATCCCAAGCAGCTGATTCCCGCCGAGATTACCGAGCTCACGAGCATTACAAATGCCGATGTGGCAGATGCCCCGTCGGCCGTTGAGGCCGTAGCCGCTCTCGCCGATTTTGTCGGTGGTTGCCCGGTAATCGCACATAACGCCACGTTCGACCGCTCGTTTATCGAGTCGGTCAAAGGCGGCGTCAACGTGAGCGATATTTGGATCGATTCGCTGGCGCTGTCGCGCATCGCGCTTCCGCGCCTGGCCTCGCACAAGCTGTCTTTTATGGCCGATCTGTTTGGCTGTGACTCGGTATCACACCGTGCCAATGCCGACGTCGACGCCCTGTGTGGCGTATGGCGCGTGTTGCTCGTGGCACTCACCGACTTGCCCCAGGGCCTCATGGCGCGCCTGGCCGACATGCATCCGGACGTGCCTTGGTCCTATCGTCCAATCTTCTCATTCTTGGCGGGGCAGAACCCTGGTTCTATCTTCTCTCTCAGCGCCGCTCGTGCTGACGTTCTCAAGGCCGATCGCGCCGACGATCGGGTGGACGCCGACGAACTGCCGGTACTCAAGATGCCGAGTCGTGAGGAGATTGAGGCAGACTATGCGCCAGGTGGCCTGGTCAATCGCATGTATCCCACCTACGAGCCGCGTGATGAGCAGATCGCGATGGCGCTCGAGGTCCGCGATGCGCTGGTCACGGGCACTCATCGTGTAATTGAGGCGGGCACGGGCGTCGGCAAATCGATGGCCTATCTGGTGCCTTTTGCCGAGGCAGCACGCCGTAACAACATCACGGTTGGTATTGCGACCAAATCGAACAATCTTGCCGACCAGCTCATGTACCATGAGCTGCCAAAACTTGCCGAGCAACTGGGCGGTGGCCTGTCATTTTGCGCTCTCAAGGGGTATGACCACTATCCGTGCCTGCGCAAGCTTGAGCGCATGAGCCGCGGCCAGGTCGAGATTACCACCAAGCGCGATCCGGCGGACACGCTCACGGCGGTCGCGGTCATTATGGCGTACGTCTGCCAATCAGCCGATGGCGACCTCGACTCGCTCGGCATTCGGTGGCGCAGCGTCAACCGCCCCGACTTTACGACGGCCTCGCGCGAGTGTGCTCGTCGCCTCTGCCCGTTTTTCCCTGAAAAATGCTTGGTCCACGGCGCTCGCCGTCGTGCGGCACATGCCGACGTGGTGGTTACCAACCATTCCCTGCTGTTCCGCAATGTTGCGGCCGAGGGCAGGATTTTGCCTCCGATTCGTCATTGGGTAATCGACGAGGCTCATTCTGTCGAGCGCGAGGCGCGCCGTCAGTGGGCGCGCGTGGTGTCGGCGGACGAATCACGCGTTCTGTTTGAGCGCCTGGGTGGCTCGAGCACCGGTGCGCTAAGCCAGGTCTCCCGTGATTTGGCAACCTCTGAGGGCTCTACGCTCTATCTGGGCCTTACTGCCAAGGCGACGTCGACGGTTGCGCGCGCGAGCATGGCAATCGCCGACGTGTTCGATGGCGTTCGCGAGCTCGGCCGCCGTGCGCGTGGGGGTTATGACAATGCCAATCTATGGATTGGCCCCGAGCTGCGCGAATCTGACGACTGGCATGATTTCTTACAGTCGGCCTACACTGGCATCGACGCATTGGAACAGGCTGACAAGAGCGTCGACGCGCTGGTGCAAGCCGTCGCCGCCGACAAGCCCGAGGTTGTTGTTGACCTGGGTGATATCTCGCGTCGCCTGCACGAGCTGGTCGAGAACCTCAAACTCATCATTGATGGCACCGATGAACACTACGTGTATTCGCTGCAGGTCAATCGCAGGCTGCGTGCCGGCGGAGAGTCGATGACCGCAGAGCGCATCGACATTGGCGAGGCCTTGGCAACCGAGTGGCTGCCCGAGGTTCACACGGCTATCTTTGCCTCGGCGACTATGACGGTGTCCAAAAGCTTTGAACACTTTAACCATGCGGTCGGCCTCGATCGCATCGGTGCTTCAACATCCTCATCGCTGCACTTGGACTCGAGCTACGACTTCGATTCGAACATGGCTGTAGTCGTTGCGGGCGATATCCCCGATCCGCGCGATCGTGAGAGCTATCTTACGGCGCTCGAGCGCGTGCTGGTCGACGCCCACCTTGCCATGGGCGGATCGGTGCTCACACTGTTCACCAATCGGCGCGACATGGAAGACCTGTACGCCCGCGTTGAGCCCAAGATGGCCCGTGCGGGTCTGGAGCTCAACTGCCAGCAGCGCAACTCATCTCCTCGTCGCCTGCGCGACCGGTTCATCAGCGAGCCGACCTCGTCGCTTTTTGCGCTTAAGGCCTTCTGGGAGGGATTCGACGCCAGCGGCGAGACGCTGCGCTGCGTCATCATTCCCAAGCTGCCGTTCTCGAGCCCCACGGACCCGCTCTCGTGCGAGCGCAACCTGCGCGAAGACCGCGCTTGGGCGCGCTATTCGCTGCCTGAGGCGGTGCTCGAGGTTAAGCAGGCGGCCGGCCGCCTTATCCGCTCGTCGACCGATTGCGGCGTGCTGATTCTGGCCGACCCGCGCCTGGTGACGAAGGGCTACGGAAAGAAGTTCTTAACGTCGCTGCCCACGAGCTCCTACCAGCGCATCGAATCGGCGCGGATTGGTCACTATCTGCAACTGTGGCGCGCACGTCACGAGCGGCGGCGCTAAAGCGGACAGACGAGGGTTTTTGCCATATCGCACAGACGCTTTGACAGGGCGGGGTCATCCAAGATGCGGATGGCTCCGCCCGCTGCGATTACCTGGCTCAGTAGCCAACGCTCGGAGCCGTAATGCACGGTTACCGTTGCCATGTCTGCCCCGCCGCGCTCGATTAGGGTGATGCCGGCCCAGTCCAGATGCTCCGCCATATCGAATGGCATCAAGAGCTTTGCGCTACGCTGCGTCCGGGCAAGGGAATCGTGGAGGGATGCGACGCCCGGTGTGTGAGGCACGACGGAGTCTTCCGTCAAGGTGAGTCCCTCGATTTTATCCATGCGATAGGTGCGCTGCTCATCGATCGCGATGTCCCAGGCAATCAGGTATGTTTGGTCGCCGTTTGCCGTAATGCGCAAGGGGTCGACCAGACGCTCGCGTGGCCGCGCATCGTCCATCGAGCGATACGAGATGCGGCAACGAACACCGTCCTGAATGGCGCAGCTCAGCTGCTGCCAGTGCGACCCGTGGTTGACGGTGTCAAAGACGCGCTGGTTATAGCCGAGCTCTTCGGGCAGAAGGGCATGTCGAATCCGAGCTGCCGTCTGCGGCTCGATCCCCAACGATTCAAGTTCATGGTTGAGCACGGCGCCCTCGGCGGCACTCAGGCGCAACGGTAGCACGCGCCCGGCGTCACCAGTGAGGGCCACGCGCTCGCCGTGGCATTCGCAGATGATGCGCGCGCCCGATTCTCGGTCCGCGAGCGTCGAGACGATCTCGAGAATCTCGTCGAGCGACGCCCCCGTGATGTCAAAGCGGCTGCAAATCTCGGTTCGTGTCATGCCGCCATCGCCGGCGGCGTAGAGGGCCTCCATGATGTCGATGGCGCGCGAGAGTCTCTGCTCGCTGGTGAGTTTACGCACGGGCATGCTCGTGCACCGTCCTTTCTATGAGGTGGTTCCACGCCTGCTTGAGCGATTTGGGGGCCATGGGCCTCATGCCGTCCATGGCGTGGGCCATGCAAAATGAGGCGGCGGCTTCAAGGTCACGCACGTCAACGGTCCAGGTCCATCCCGCATCGGTGTGTGCGAGCTCACCTCGCCCGCGCGTGAGGCCGTTGATCATATCGATCTGCGTCTGAGGGGCGAACGAGAACGTGGCTGCAACGGGCGGTCGGTCGGCAAAATCGAATTCAAAGAACAGATAGTCGTTGAGATTGAAGTTCGCGGGGATGACGTAGGCCTTCGAAGGACGCCAAGCGCGTACGATACGGTCGCAGCGGAATGTCCTGATGTCGTCGGTGACGTTGTCGAGGCCGCAGAAGTACGCCACGCCCTCGCGCTCGAACATGCCGTAGACGCAGACGGTACGTTCTTTCTGCTCGCCGCGTCCGTTCTGATATAAAAATCGCAGCGCGCATCGCTCGGCAAAGGCGCTCCATACCGCATCGACGGTGGGAGAGCGGCGGATCGGTGCTTCGTCCACCGTCGTTCTGCCGGTGAGGTAGGCAATCTTGGAGCGAATATCGGCAAGCGGCGCGGAAAAGGTGGATGAGCCGGCCGCTAGCGTCTGGTCGATGGCGTTGAGCAGGATATCGGCGTCGTCTGCGGTGATGAGGCCGCCTGCAGCAAACGTGTGCTCGCGGTCGATTGTCCACGAGCTTTCCTCGGTCTCCTGCGCGCCGGCGGGGCGAACCTCCTTGATTAAGATGCCACGCTCGAGCAGTTTGTCACGATCGCGCCGAAACTTGCGCTTATCCGAGTCGATATTGCCCGAGCCATATCCCAGGTCAGAATCCAAGACAATCTGCTCGGTCGTCAGCGGTTCGGGGGAGCTGTTGAGCACAAAGAAAAGGTTGAGGATGCGCTGAGCCGTTTTATCGAAACTGGGCTCCGAACTTCCCTTTTTAATTGTCGCGGTCGCGTCGCTTGCCGTCATAGAGTCCTCGCATGAGAAGGTGGTTTGCTGCCATGATTTTAGTCCGATATGGAGATTAGGCTATATCCTTGTCCGCTCGGGGCGTTAAGATGCCCCGAATTCGGTCGTTTGCGCTCGCTCGGGGTATACTTTCGACTATATACGGTTCTAATGTGCATGCATTGGGCCTATTTGTCGGATTATGGATGTGGAGCGCACATGGCGAACACCCAGAACTATATTAACCACCTGCTGCAGAACACCGGCATTACGCCGGCATGCAGCGAAGAAGAGCGCTTGGCTGCCGAGGATATCGCTCAGATCTTCCGCAACCACGGCTTTGATCCTGAGGTTCAGGAGTTCAATGCCCCGGCGCCCAGTAGGTTGGCATTTGCCGTTACCGGTATTCTTGCGTTTGCCGGCGCCCTGCTGATGGGCATCGGCGGCGGTATCGGCTTGGTCGGCACCTTGCTGGCCATTGTCGGCGCCGTTCTTTACGTGCTCGAGCGCACGGGCCGCCCTGTAGTCTCGCGCCTGGGCAAGACGGGCGTGAGCCAAAATGTCATCGCCTACCACAAGGCCTCGGGCCCGCTCGCGTCTCCGCGCAATCGCCCGGTGGTCGTTGTCGCACACTACGACTCTCCCCGTGCTGAGCTGCTCGCCCGCGAGCCCTATGCTTCGTATCGTGCGCTTATCGCCAAGCTGTTGCCCATTGCCACGGTTGCCCCTGCTGCCGTTGCCATCCTGCGTATCCTGCCGCTCCCCGGCGCGCTCAAGGTTCTGCTGTGGATTGTCGCGATCCTCGCTTCCCTCGTTGCACTTGCCAACGCGGCAAACATCATCTCTAACCGCCACATTCTTCCCTATACGTCCGGCGCGGTGTGCAACAAATCTTCTGTCGCTGCCATGCTCGGCGTTATGGACAACGTTGCTCCCTTCCAGGGCGAAAACGAGTTTCCCGACGATGTTCCGTTCGATACCTATTTTGGGGAGCAGAAGCGTCGTGCCGAGGAAATGGCGCGCGCGGCGGCGGAGTATGCCGCGGCCCAGCAGCAAAACGACTACGGCAACACCATCGAGTACGAAGAGCCTACCTACGCCGAGGACGAGTTCGGTCAGCCGATTGCTCCCGACGCTCAAACCGAGCCCGAACAGGGCGAGGCTTTTGACGAGCAGATCGAGGGCTTTGAGGGTGCGTCTGCCGACGAGACGCTGATTGGCGCCATCGTGCCCGAGGATCAGAATCAGGCTGTCCAGGCCGAAGAGTTCAATGACGAGGTTCCCGCTGCTGAGCCGGCGGAGGAGCCTGCCGCGGCCGAGCCCGAGCCCAAGCTCTATCGCAACGCCGCCGGCAACATCCGCTTTGGTTCGGATGCCATCCGTGCGCTCGGAATGCTTCCCGAGTCCTGCACGCTCGATTACGAGGAGGGCGAGGAGCCGACGTTTGAGCCCGAGCCTGCGCCCGTTGTCACTGCGGATGATGAGTCTGCCGCGGTTGCCGCTGCCGTTGCCGAGCCCGAGGCGGTGTCCGCGATCGATCCCGCGGCAGGACTGGACATTTTGGCTCCCGCCGCGCCGGCGCAAGACGTTGCGGACGAGTCTGACGACGATTACGTTGAACAGCCGAGGCGCGTGTCTTACGAGAGCGATACTGATTTCTCGGCCCAGATTCCCGCGGCAACGCCCCATGCCGATATTGCATCCGCGTTCTCTTCGATTGGCGCCAGCGCTTCCAACTTCTTTAAGGGCGCGCTTGCAAAGGGCAAGAAATTTGTCGACGATTTCGAGGAGAAGCGCGCTGCCGCACGCGAGGTTGCCGAGCAGGAGGCTATCGCTCAGCAGCAGGCAGCCGAGGCAGCACGTGAGCTCGCGGCGCAAGAGTTCGAGCAGAACGAGGCTATGCAGTCCGTGCCCGTCGACGCTGCCGAAGCTACAACGTCCTTTGAGTCCCAGCAACCGGCGTCCGCGGATGTTGTTGAGGCGACGACGTCTTTCGAGGCCCAGCAGCACGTCGATAGCACCATGTCGTTTGATGCCGCACAGTTCGATTCCACGATAACGTTTGAAAAGCAAGGCACCGCGATTGCCGAGCCCCTTCCTGCTTCCGATGAGCAGGACGACGCGGCAGACGATGACGAGCCCATTGATGCTGCCGAAATTCAGGATGCTGCCGAGGACGAGCCCGTCGAGGCCAACTCTGACGAAGAGCAGTACGCGGCAGCCGAGCAGGATGATTCGACCGAGGTCGAGCAGGAGGAAGTGCCTGCGGTTTCCGAGACTCCCGAGACAGATGAGTCGAGGCCTTACTCCACGCAGATTTTCACCATGCCGACCCCGAGTGGTTCCCGTGCCACGGTTGCCGATACTGCTCCCACCCAGGACGAAACAGTCGATTCCCTTATGGCCCAGATTTCCTCCCAGGCATCGCCGCGTCCGCAGATGAATGTTCCCGATCCGGCGTCGGCACCATCGCCTGCACCTTTCTCGTCTCCGCTGGCTTCGGTCCCCGATCCGTCGCTGCCGTCTATGAAGCAGGCAAACGTTGCGTCTCGCACGTCGCTGTTCGACCTTCCCGATCCCTCTGCCCAGGTCAACGACCCCTTTGCTACTGCCCAGGGTCCCGAACCCACATCGGCACCCGTTGCGCCTCCTATGCCCGTTGCGTCGGGCGCGCAGCCGATCGAGACCATTTCGGCTCCCGCCCCGGCGGCACCCAAGTCTCGTAAGCGCGGCCTGGGTGGCCTGTTCGGTCGTAAAAAGAAAAACGAGCAGGACAGCATGAGTGACTGGCTGGGCGTCGAAGACGATTACGATGCCAAGAAGTCCGGTCGCGGTATCGGTTCGTGGGATAACTTCGAGGACGATAACGACGGCTGGAAGGGCGGCGCTACGTCTTCCGACGGCGCTTCTTCCGAAGATATGCTCTCGGCTGTCGCCTCTATGGGCGATGATGAACTGCTCGGTCACGATATCTGGTTTGTGGCAACGGGCGCCTCGGATTGTGATGGCGCCGGCATGAAGGCCTTCTTGGCTTCGCATCGCGACAAGCTCCGCGGCGTATTCTTCATCAATCTTGAATCCGTCGGCGCCGGTAGGCTTTCGGTGGTGACGGTCGAGGGCGAACAGCAGCTGCTCAAGGGCGATCGCCGCATCATGAACCTGGTCAGCAAGGTGTGCAAGTCGTTCCATGTCGATTGTGGCGCGCTCGAGATGCCCTATGCCAAGACCGATGCCTATGCCGCGCTCGAGGCGAGCCGCCGAGCCCTCACCATCGCCGGCGTGGACGGCACGCGTCTGGCTTGCGCTCGTACCGAGGACGACCTGCCCCACAATGTCAACCCGACGAACATTGCCACGGTATCCGAGGTCGTGACCGAGGTTATCCGCCGTTCGTAGACGGAGCTCTAAGGAGTCAACGTGTTTTCGTATATTAAGCGCCATTGGCCTGTCTACGTGATTTTGACCTTGATTGCCATTGCGTTAGGATTTGGGGCTGCCTACATCGTGGGTGCAAAGGGCTCGACCCCCGCCTCCGCAATCAGCGAAGAGGTGGAGCAAGAACAGAGTACGGGTGCCGATGGGATTCCTGAGTCCGAGCAGGCAATCGTTGATGGTGGATCTTCGTCTGCAGAGTAGATATGGCGATTTACATGATTGAAAGCGGGCGAGCCGGGGGACTGGGTCGCCCGCTTTTTCATCGCGCTAGCGCTTCTTTGGGATCGACCTAAGGCGAGCGAACCATAGGGCTGCGGCACCCGAGGTCAGGAGCGCGGTGATGCAAGCGGCGATGGGAACTGATCCTGTTGCCGGTAGGTCCTGCGGTAGGGTACAGCGTTGAATGACACGGTCCTCGTCATGTGACTCAAGTTTATCGCCGCCGCCGTTGCGGCAAAGATCGACGCGTGCGCTGTTGGTGAGTGCGGTTTGGGGCGTATAAGCCGACGTCGCCTGCATGTGCACGATTGCGCCTCGAGCGTCTGTGCCAAGGATTGCTTTGGCATCGTCAAGGTCGTCGTGCTCATCTTTGAGATCATCGCGGGTCCAAGAATCCGCATCGCTTCGAGTCGTAAAGTCGGCGGCTACCGCACCGTATTCAATGCGAATGCCCGTTACGACGGTATTGGACGCAAGGTCGAGTTCTTTCGCCTCGAGTGTGGTGGATTCCGTGGTCGAGACATCCGCCTTCCAGAGGTGCCAGCCGTCGTAATCGACGAGGCGGCAATCCTCACCCAGACTTTCCCTTACTTCGTCGGACTCAAGCCAAGGATTTTCGTGCCCATCGTCAAGTGTCGCGTTTGCCGGCTCATCGACGTCTGCCGAGTCCAACGGCGTCGTGCGATACCACACGTTGCACAGACCATTGAGGTCGCCGATGGCGACGGGGGTTTCGATTGAGACGAATCTCGCCGTATCGTCCTCGGCACACTCAAGATCATCGGTAATCGTAAACTCATCAACCCAGGTAGTTGAATCGTTTCGAGCGTCGATGGTATAGGAGAAAAGCCCATCCGTATTGGTTTGCATCGCGGCACGGTTTTTACCATCGCCGTTAGCCAACAGGCCATTTTCGATAGGTTGGACAAGTTCCTGACGCTTGTCGACCTGCCCCTTGATCTCGATGGGCGCATCCTTCATCGCGACGGATTGGACTTCTCCCGTATCCTTTATTTCAAACGTTATCTCCTCGGCAAGGTCATAGGTCCGCGGAGACATCATTTCGCGCAACGAGTAGGTGCCGGGTGCAAGATGTTCGACGCGGTGTGGCTTGTCGGATGAGGTCCAGGAGTCTATTTCGGTTTTATCGGGACCATATAAGGCGAGCTGTGCGCCTTCCACTTCCTGCTCACCGCTTGCATCGACCTTGGAGATATCAACCTTGGTGTAATCGTCGGACACGTTAAGCCGTGCTTCTACAACGGGTGTTTTCCGGTCGGCATAAGTAAGGTCGACAATATGGGTTGTCTGATCGAGCAAGAAGCCTGCCGGCGCTTGAGTCTCGACAACCTCGTAGCGTGCGGTGCCAGATCCCAGTGGGAGGTTGCCCGCGCGTGCTTCTCCAGTTTCATCCGTCGTGACGGTCGCGACAGTCTCACCGTCGAGCGCGGCAATGCTACCGTCGGGGCGCACGATATCACCCGAGGCACGGATCTCAAAGACGGCGCCCGCGAGGCTGCTGCCGTCTATGGCATCGGTTTTAACGATCCTGATGTTTCCGGTCGCGGCGTGGTCATAATACGAGGCGATTGCAACGGGCGTTAGGTTCATGTCGGCGGGTATGTTTACCTCGATCTCTTCGCCGACAAGATAGGGCTCTTTGGCCGAGGTTTCGCGTACATAATAGGTGCCCGGCACGAGCGATTCGGGCAGTGTGACGGTCCCGGTCGCGTCAGTCGTAAAGGTGTCCATTACGTTATGTGCTGGATACCAGCAAGTTTGTGAGACAGGTTCGTGATTGCTGTCGAGGAGTTGGAAGGTGAATCCGGCTAGGGGAACAGAAGCGCCTGTTTGGGCATCGCGTTTTACAATCTGGAGATGCGTCGACAGAGCGTGGTTGTCCACGATATATTGAAGCTCGGCGCCGTCGGAAATCTGATTGGCCCCGACGGTCCATTCCCCTGCACGTTTAAAACCCTCGGGGACGGTTTCCGGAACCTCGCGAACCGTGTAGCCGGCACGGTCGTATGGGACGGCTCCGTGGACACCGGCGGGTCGCTTGCCTGTGCCGAACCATGCTTCGGGCTGATCTTCGGTGGAGGCAAAGCCATAGATGTTTGTGGTCAGTGTGCCAACAACCTGCTGAGAGCTGTTGCTGACAACCTCAAAGACAACACCACCCGCCGGCTGCTCCAGGCCGGATTGGTCGCTATTGCCGTAATCCTTGAATTTGGAAATCTCAAGGTTAAACGCAATGGGGATATCGGAAACGCGAGATTCGATCTCGACCACGCCTGAATCGCCGAGCTGGTCGGCTCCAACGGTATAGGTCCAGCTGTCGTTGGATGGCAGGTAGCCCTCGGGGGCTTTTGATTCGTAGATGGTAAAGGCTCCTAAGGGGACATCGGCGAGGGTGGCCCGACCGCTTTCGTCGGTCGTGAGGATTTGTGCCCATCCAGGGGTTGATTGCGACACACACGTGAACTCTGCTCCTGCGAGTGAAGATCCCACCTGGGGGCCGGCATTCGTCGCGGCATCGAGTTTTACGATACGCAGGTTGATGGTGCCGGGCTGTTCATCAATGGCGACCCGCCCGCCGTCATTCCCCGTGGTAAAGGCAATACGATCGTGGCGGGGGACATAGCCGGCCGGCGCCTTCGTTTCAACTAGGTAGTATGCCGTGTTGGGCAGAAGTGTTGCTTGCGCTCGACCGTTGCTGTCCATCTTGATGGTGCCGACACGCGCGCCGCTGGCGCTCTCAAAAATATCGAATGTTGCCCCGGTAAACTGATAGGTATTGTTTCCGCTGGTAATAACGGTGTTAGCAGACTGCTTTTGGAAGGAAACAGACACCGTCGGCAGTACATAGAGCATGTCTTGACGTTTGCTGCCGCCCGATACGGCCCCTAGATAGCGCCGCGCGCGGTGCGGAGCGGCTTTGATGCTTCCTGATTTTGCGCTGTCGTGGAGCCACCGCGCAGCCGCCACGACTTCATTGTCGGAGGTAAAGTGTCCGCTCTTGGTTTTACCCTGAGCGGTCGTGTAGGAGTAGGTACCGTCGACATGGGTAGTGCCGTTGAGCATCCATACGGCAAGCTGGGTTGCGGCGCGGGCGCGATCGGGTGAAAGATGGTAGCCGCCAAACGACGTGGCGGTAGGATATCCGTGACAAACGATTGCCGCGAACTCGTCGTCGAGCCACACCCAGCCTTGATCAAAGTTGAGCCATGGGCCGCCCGGTTTGGTGGGACCGGGGCGCTCCTGGTTCATGCAGTAGGCAATCGAGGTGTCTTGAGCTTCATACTTGCCGATGAAGAAGGGCCCACAATCATCGCTAATAGTGCGGAAGCCGAGCTGGTCGTAGCCATCGACGGCAAATGCGGCTCCCGGTGCCAGGCAGCCGAAAAGCAGGAAGAGGAGCAGGAGCAGCGGACCTGTTGCGATTGCGCTGTGGACAGAGTGCGTGGGTGCGTTGGACATGGCTGCTCCTTATCCCTCGTGCGCCGCATGGGGAGGTTGCGACGCGTAGGATGAGGCTACCCCCGAGGTTCATGCGGGTAAGTACCGGAGCCTGACCAAAAGCTTGCCCGATTTCTGACAAATCGAGCTCAAATACAACAATCAGATAAAAGTGCAGGTAGAAGATGGTAAGAAAAGAAAGACAAAGGTCCTCATCTCCACAATTGACGCGATTTTCAAACGAATCTCCACAGCTAAAACAAGCATCACCACCCTTGTATCGAACAAGATAACCGCGTTATACTAGCCAACACACAAGCGGGCATCGCCAAGTGGTAAGGCATCAGCTTCCCAAGCTGACACTCGCGGGTTCGAGTCCCGTTGCCCGCTCCAGTAAAAAGCACAAGCACGGCAGCGTTACGTTGCCGTGCTTTTCACTACCAAGCGCCGGGGCTCGAACCCGCCAGGGTGCGAGCGTTAAGCAAACGCGAAGCGTTTGTAGCGAGCAGGCGAAGGCGCCGACGGGCGCCTGAAGCCGGTGCGTATTTGCGAAGCAAATACGCAGACGTCCCGTTGCCCGCTCCGCGGAGCAAGGAAGATTTCGGGAATGGTAGATTCAGCCCGCTTTGCTCCCGCACTTCCCCGGATCTCGGTATGCCACTGAAGCCGGTGCGTATTTGCGAAGCAAATACGCAGACGTCCCGTTGCCCGCTCCAATTCCAAAATGTTAGGTTAATGCCTGCTGCCCATACTTGCACCTGCGCACGGTACAATGGTTGGGTTACGACCAACGTGCCAATAACCAAAAAGGAGCCGCTATGATCGACCGCTATACCCGCCCGGAGATGGGACACATCTTCTCCCTCGAGAACAAGTACGCCATTTGGCAGGAAATTGAGGTCTTGGCCTGCGAGGCCCAGGCGGAGCTCGGCAAGATCGGCATTTCTAAAGACGAAGCCCAGTGGATCCGCGACCATGCCAACTTTGAGAAGGCAAAGGTCGATGAGATCGAGGAAGTCACGCGTCACGACGTTATTGCTTTCCTGACCAACATGAAGGAGTACATCGATGCCGATGTTCCCGAGGGCGACCCCAAGCCCAGCCGCTGGGTTCACTACGGCATGACCAGCTCCGACCTGGGCGATACAGCTCTGTGCTACCAGCTCACCCAGGCCTGTGATCTGATTATCGAGGATGTCAAGAAACTCGGCGAGATCTGCAAGCGTCGTGCCTTCAAGGAGCGCAACACGCTCTGCGCCGGCCGTACTCATGGCATCCACGCCGAGCCGATGACCTTCGGCATGAAGTTTGGCTCTTGGGCCTGGGAGCTCAAGCGCGATCTGGACCGTCTTGAGGATGCCCGCAAAAATGTTGCCTTCGGTGCCATCTCGGGTGCTGTCGGCACGTACAGCTCCATCGAGCCGTTTGTCGAGGAGTATGTCTGTGAGCACCTGGGTCTGGTTCACGATCCGCTGTCCACGCAGGTCATCAGCCGCGACCATCACGCCTACCTCGCCGGCGTCCTCGCCACCACGGCGGCCACCTGCGAGCGTATCGCTACCGAGGTTCGCAATCTGCAGAAGACCGATACGCTCGAGGCCGAGGAGCCGTTCCGCAAGGGTCAAAAGGGCAGCTCCGCCATGCCGCACAAGCGCAACCCGATCACCATGGAGAAGGTCTGCGGCCTGTCGCGCGTCGTGAAGTCCAACGCCCAGGTCGCCTTCGACAACGTCGCCCTGTGGCACGAGCGCGATATTTCGCACTCCTCTGCCGAGCGTGTCGCCCAGGCCGATAGTTTCATCGCGCTGGACCACATGTTCCAGTGCCTCATCCGCGTTATCGACGGTCTGCAGCTGTATCCTGCCCGCATGATGGCCAACCTCAACAAGACCCGTGGCCTCATCTTCTCCTCCAAGGTCCTGCTGGCCCTCGTCGATACGGGCATCACCCGCGAGGATGCTTATGCCATCGTGCAGGAAAATGCTATGGCCACTTGGCACGAGGTGCAGGATTGCGTCTCCGGCCCCACCTTTAAGGAGCGTCTCGAGGCCGATCCGCGCTGCACCGTCAGCCAGGAGAAGCTCGACGAGATCTTTGATCCGTGGGACTTCCTCACCCGCATCGACACGGTCTTCGATCGCCTGGAGCAGCTGAGCTTCGAGTAGGTTCGGGCATAACGTTAGCTTTTTAGGGCGCTTTGCTGGTAATGTGTGTTGCCGGCAAAGCGCCTCGTTGCATTTAGGGAAAGACGGGGATAATAGTCGTCTCGAATAACATTCTGAGAGGGGATCGCATGATTTCGTTTGATTACAAGCCTCAGGGCGTGTGTGCTCGCAATATCCACCTTGACCTTTCCGATGACGGCAACAAGGTGATGGGCGTTGAGTTTACCGGCGGCTGCGACGGCAATCTCAAGGCAATCTCCAAGCTGGTCGAGGGTGCTCCTGTCGATCGCGTAATCGAGGTTCTCGCCGGTAATACCTGCGGTATGAAAAAGACCTCCTGCGCCGACCAGCTTACGTGCGCTATCGAGGCCGCTCGCGCCGAGATCGCCTAATGGGTATCGTCGACCACATCAAGAACGGAATATCGCGCCGTGGCTTTGTACTCGGCGGTGCTGCCGCGGGCGCTGCCACGGTGCTTGCCGGATGCTCGAAAAAAACGGGCACCAGCGACGATGCCGCCGGCGAGCCGCAGGTTATCAAGGATGACTCAAAAATCGTTTCGATTACGGATGAGTATGAGGCTGTTGACATCGACCTCGAGCCTGCGGCTTCATGGACATTGCCACTGGGTACGCTGCTGTACTATTGCGATGGCGATTACGCCGCAGCCATGATGGCTCCGGCATCGGCACTGCATGCCAACACGCTCGGTGTGCTCAACTTGGGCGACGGTTCGCTCACAACGCTCATTGAGGATCCCGTCGAAGGTACAGGGTATTCGTTTTACGATGTTCGCGCCGGCGATGGCGTGTTTACTTGGGTCGAAATGAACTTTGCGAACGCATCGTGGAAGCTCTATGCGCAAAATACGGCAGGTGCGTCGCTTGTCGGCGATGTAGTCGAGCTCGACCGAGGCGGCAAGGACTACGATCCGCCACTGTTTACGGCGTTCGGATCGTCCGTCATTTGGTACAAGATGCCTGCTGCAGGCGGCAATAAGACGAGTCACGACTCGTATTGCTACCGTCGCTCGCTCGATGAGGCAAAGACCGAGGCCATTTGGAAGTCAACGGGTCGCTTTGCATCCGCCCCGCGCGTGAGTGACGGTATCTTGACCATATCTCCGCGTGTGCGCAATGACGAGGGCGTCTACTACGGCATGACGGCGATTGACCTGACGGACGGCAACAATACCAAGAGGGCTCAGCTGGTCCTTCCCTCATCGGTGTCTCCCTTCGAGGCCGTATATATGGGTGACACGTTTGTGTTCTCCATCGAGGCCACCTATAACGGCGTGGGAAGTCTAGGCAACATGGGCACCTATATCGGTAACGAGAACGGGACGTTCCTATTCCTGTCGCGCGAGCCGCTTGCGTGTGCTGCCGGCAGAAAGGGCAAATATCTGGTTAAGGTTCAGGCCTCGCATTTTCTGATCGATACCTCCGCCAAAACCTATGGTTCGCTGCTGTCGCCCGACCGCGCTCTCGAATATGGCGATTATCCAGCTACGGCGGGTAAATCGAATACGTTTTTAACCTATGCCACGGTGCGTAATAGCCAAGGAATTCCCGAGACGGTCACTGCCCGCCTGTTCTCTCTTTAGCGCCGAGGGGTTAAAAAGGCGTCAACGGGGGAATAAGCGCGTTGTAATTGTGAGTGCCGCCCGCCGAGCCGCCGCACTGTAGCGGTGCTCGGTGGGCATAGGTGCGTTAAAATGGGCTTGTTCTTAGTTAATTGAGACAGGGGGGGCCGTGTTATGGCTTCAGATGCAAAAAAGATTCTGCTGGTCGAGGACGAGAAGGCAATCCGTGACGCTGTCGCTGCCTATCTCGAGCGCGAGGGCTACTGGGTTGTTGGCGTCGGCGACGGCCAGTCTGCGATCGAGGAGTTCGAGAAGCACCAGTTTGACCTGGTTGTGCTCGACCTTATGCTCCCCAAGATTCCCGGCGAGCGCGTTTGCCGCACTATTCGCGATACCTCGGATGTGCCCATTATCATGCTTACCGCCAAGGGCGAGATCGAGGATCGCATCATCGGCCTCGAGCTTGGTGCCGACGACTACCTGATCAAGCCGTTCTCGCCGCGCGAGCTCGTCGCCCGCGTCCGCGCCTTGTTCCGTCGTGCTCACCAGGCAGACGAGCCTGCCGTTGAGGTGCTCGACTTTGGCGATCTGGTCATCGATATCTCGGGCCACAAGATCTTGGTCGAGGACAAGGAAGTAGACCTGACTGCCTCCGAGTTCAAGCTGCTCACCACGCTTGCTCGCCATCCTGGTCGCGTCTATAACCGTATGGAGCTGGTCGAGAAGGTGCTCGGCTACGACTTTGAGGGCTACGAGCGCACCATCGACAGCCACGTGAAGAACCTTCGCGCCAAGCTGGGCGATGACCCCAAGAAGCCTAAGTGGCTCTACACCGTTCACGGTGTCGGCTATCGCTTCGAGGCTCCGGCCAAGACCGATAAGTCGGACGAGAAATAGGGAAATCACATATGACACCTGCGCGCTTTGAAATCGGACAAAAGCACAAGCAGGAGAACGAGGCGGGTTCCAAGGCAAGTTGGAACACGCCTCGTTCCGATTCACGGCCAGCGATGAGCTATCCCTCGCGCATGGCATTGGCTTTTGCCCTGACGTCGCTCATGACGGTATTGGTGCTGGTGGGCGTTGTCTCCGTTGTGTGGGGCACCGTCTTTTCGGATTACACGCGCTCCAATATCGTCGAAATCGCAAATTCCGCTGCCGAGAAGTTGGCAACCTCATATGAGGAAAACGGCTCTTGGACCGCGGGGGAACTGCGTACGGTCGCAACGTCGAGTTTGGTTTCCGACGATCTGGGCATGCAGGTCGTCAATAAAAAGGGCGTAATCGTTTATGACGATTCCTGGCCCTCGGCAAGCGCCACCGCCGATGTACGCGAAAACCAGGCTACGACCGACGACACGAGCGGCAAGAGGGCATCGCATAGTCCGGTCTCGTCTGCTCCAACCGACTCCGATAGCGTTGCTAACGTCGAGATTGTAACGTCTTCCGGCGAGCATGTCGGACAGGTAAAGCTGTGGGCCATCGGCTCCGACGCTCTGCTCACCAAGGCGGACTCTGCGTTTAGGGAGAAGACCTTTAACGCCATGGCCCTCGCCGCGGTTGTTGCAATTTGCATTTCGGTCGTTATCGGATCGCTCGTGTCGCGCATGCTCACCAAGCCGATTCATCGCATCACCAGCACCGCAAAGCAAATCCGTGACGGCGACCTGTCGGCTCGCACGGGACTGCGCGGTGATGACGAGATCGATCAGCTGGGTGAGACCTTCGATGAGATGGCCACTTCGCTCGAGAAGGATATGAAACACGAGAAGCGCCTGACCTCAGACGTTGCACATGAGCTTCGCACGCCGCTTATGGCCATGCTCGCAACGGTCGAGGCCATGCAGGATGGCGTGTATCCCACCGACGATGAGCATTTGGAGACCGTTGCTTCCGAGACGCGCCGCCTGGCTCGTCTGGTGCAGCAGATGCTTGACCTGTCGCGCATGGAAAACAGCACGGCTCCGCTCAACCTTGAGCCGGTGGACATGGTTCCTTTCGTGCGTTCCATCGTCAATGCCCAGGAGCGCCTGTTTGTCGACCGCGATCTGCGCCTGCGTTTTGCGGACGAGACCCAGGGTCACGACGATGTCGTCGAGGCCGATCCCGACATGATCACGCAATGTGTTATCAACCTCATGAGCAACGCCATGCGCTACACCCCCGAGGGCGGTTGGGTCGTGGTGTCGGTGCTAAGTGACCGCAAGCACGTCAGCATTGCCGTTTCTGATACCGGCATCGGTATTGCCAAGGACGATCTGTCGCGCATCTTCGGGCGGTTTTGGCGCGCCGATGCCAGCCGCGCCCGCGAAGCTGGCGGCCTGGGCGTTGGCCTCGCCGTGACCAAGCAGATCGTCGAGCGTCACCATGGCTACATATCCGTGGAGTCGGAGCTTGGAAAGGGTACGACTTTTACAATTCATCTGCCCCGCGAGCACACGGCAGACGCGGCATCTACTACAATGGAGCACTAGCTTTTCGCTATTCGGTGAAGGAGGGGCCGCGTCCCTGCCGCTCCGAGTTTGCGAAAACATGCGGGAAAGAACCCGCATTTCTGTCGTATTTAGGTAAGGAGTGACTCACGTGACAACGATGGAGCGTCGTCCGGATTCCCGTGGCAAGGTTCGTGATATTTACGATGCCGGTGAAAACCTGCTGATGGTCGCCACCGACCGCATTTCTGCGTTCGACTTCATTCTTCCCGACGAGATTCCGTTTAAGGGAGAGGTACTCAATCGCATCTCGGCATTCTGGTTCGATAAGTTTGCCGACATCGTCCCCAACCATCTCGTTTCCATCGACCCGGCGGATTTCCCCGAGGAGTTTGCTGAGTATCGTGACTACCTCGCTGGCCGCGCCATGCTGGTTAAGAAGGCCCAGACGATTCCTATCGAGTGCATCGTTCGCGGCTATCTGACCGGTTCGGGCAAGAAGACCTACGACGAGAACGGCACCGTCTGCGGCATCCAGCTGCCTGAGGGCCTGACCGAGGCTTCCAAGCTTCCCGAGCCGTTGTTCACGCCGTCCACGAAGGCCGAGATCGGTGACCACGACGAGAACATCTCGTTCGAGCGTTGCTGCGAGATCGTGGGCGAGGACATCGCCACGCAGATTCGCGACCTTTCCCTCAAGATCTACAAGGCTGCCGCCGAGTACGCCGCGACCCGTGGCATCATCATTGCCGACACCAAGTTCGAGTTTGGTGTTATTGATGGCAAGGTCACGCTGATCGACGAGTGTCTCACGCCCGACTCCAGCCGTTTCTGGCCTGCTGCCAGCTACGAGGAGGGCAAGATCCAGCCTAGCTACGACAAGCAATTCGTCCGCAATTGGCTCAAGGCCAACTGGGATATGACGGGGGAGACCCCGCACCTGCCCGCCGAGGTCATCGATGGCACGTCCGAGCGCTATCGCGAGGCCTTCCAGATCATCACGGGCTCCCAGTTCACAAGCATGAAGGAGAACGCATAAGTGAGTACCCGTAGCGCCACGAACAAGCGCACGCAATCCCACGAAGTTACCGGGGTTGCGCGCAAGTCTGCCGCATCTGCTAAGCCCGCCCGCCAAGCAGCGAGCTCCGTTCGCGTCGTGCCGGCTTCGTCTAAGGCACGCCGCAAAGAGCTCGAGAAGGGCGAGAGCCTCGAGGGCCTCTCTAAAGAGGAGAAGCGCGCCCGCAAGGCTAAGCAGCGCGCCAAGGAGGACCGCATCTATACGGTGTCGAATATCCTCCTCAAGCAGGACGAGGACTACACCAAGCGCCGTCGCATCTGGTGGATTGTGCTCGCTATTGGCATGGTGCTCGTCGTGGCAATTTGGGCCTCGCTGTACTTCGCTCCCGCTGGCATGGTGTCCAGCCCTGTCCAGATGGTCGGCATTGTTTTGTCCTACGTCATCATTTTGGGCGACTTTATCTATGACTTCGCTCGTATTCGTCCCTTGCGCAACATGTACCGCGCGCAGGCCGAGGGCATGTCCGAGAACAAGCTCAACGCTCTTATTGAGCGCGCGGCTGCCGAGGAGGACAAGAAGGACTCCAAGAAGAAGTAGCGTTTGCATACATACTTATCGCTAAGATATAAGGCGCGTCGTTTTTGCGGCGCGCCTTTTTACTGTTCTATAGATAGATGGAGTGGCACATGATTCGAGCTGCCCTGACGGTCGAAGAGGCTCTGGAGGGCATGAAGGCCCTGAAGCCCAAGATTAAAAACTACGCGCGCCTGGTCGTCCGCAAGGGCGTAAACGTCAAGCCCGGCCAGGAGGTCGTCGTTCAGTCTCCGGTCGAGTGCGCGCCGTTTGCGCGCGTGGTGGTCGCGGAGGCCTATGCTGCCGGCGCCGGCCACGTGACGGTCATTTGGGCCGATGATGCCGTGACGAGGCTCACGTACGAGCATGTCGAGAAAAGCTATTTTGAGCAGACGCCTGAGTGGAAGCGCATGCAGCTGGATTCCTTGGCCCAGGATGGTGCCTGCTTTGTCTTTATCGAGGGTGCGGATCCTGCGGCCCTCAAGGGCATCGATCCAGCCAAGCCGGCCGCGGCATCAAAGGCGAGGAATACGCAGTGCAAAGTTTTCCGCCGTGGACTGGATTACAACATCAATCCGTGGTGCATCGCCGGCGCTCCGGTCGTGGCTTGGGCGCACGAGGTGTTCCCAGGAGACGCCGATGAGGTTGCAATCTATAAGCTGTGGAATGCGATTCTGCACACCGCGCGCGCCGATGGCCAGGACCCAGAGAGCGACTGGGAACTCCATGACGCCGCATTCGAAAAGAACCTGCGTTTCCTGAACGACAATCGTTTCGACTACCTGCATTACACCGCGGCAAATGGAACCGATCTGACGATTGGCATGACGAAAGGTCACGAGTGGGCCGGCGGCAAGGGCAAGACGCCCGATGGGCACCCCTTCTTCCCCAACATTCCCACCGAGGAAGTCTTCACTTCGCCCGATCGCATGCGCGCCGACGGTATCGTGTACTCGGCCATGCCGCTCATCCACCACGGCAATAAGGTCGACGATTTTTGGATTAAGTTCGAGGGCGGCCGCGTGGTGGACTACGACGCCCGCGTGGGCAAGGCAACGCTTGCAAGTATCATCGATACTGACGAGGGCGCTGCTCACCTGGGAGAGGTCGCGCTCATTTCCAAGAACACGCCGATCCGCGAAAGTGGTGTTCTGTTCTACGATACGCTCTATGACGAGAACGCTAGCTGCCATCTCGCGCTAGGTGTCGGTTTCCCCGAATGTATCGAGGGTGGGTATGACATGTCCAAGGAGGAGCTCCTGGAGCATGGTGTTAACGTCTCGAGCACGCACGTTGATTTTATGATCGGCACGGACGACATCGATATTACGGGCATTACGCCTGATGGACGTGAAGTTGTGATTTTCCAGAACGGCCAATGGAGTTGGGAATAGTCCCAGACCGTGGTACAATGCCACCCGCGGGCCGTTAGCTCAGCTGGCAGAGCAGGGGACTTTTAATCCCAAGGTCCAGGGTTCGAACCCCTGACGGCCCACCCAAAGATTGTTGAGACGGTCAGCTTCGGTTGGCCGTCTTTTTTGTCGCCCTTTCATGGGTTCGAACCCGTCGGGGCGCGGAGCTGAGTAAACGCGCGAGCGTTTGCCAGCGCAGCGCGCAAGGCGCGAAAGCGCCGCAGCGGCCGCCTGCGAAGCAGGCTGAACCCCTGACGGCCCACCATAGAATAGAAAAGCGACTGGCGGATGCCGGCCGCTTTTTTGTTGCCGGTGCACGGGTTAGAACCCGTATCTATCTATATATAAGAACGCTTGGCGAACAAAACCCGCCTTTTACCGATGGGAAACAAATAGCTGATGCCTTTGGAGTAAAGTAGCGCTCCAGAGATGACCGATGTCTCAATACTCATAAAACAGCTGGTCATCGCCAATATCAGAAGCCAATGCTTCAGTTTTAACCTCAGTGATGCGACTGAGGAACCTATTCATTTGTGAACAAAATATGGAGTGTGCGATTCCCGCCCCCGGCGCCCCTCCGGTCTGGCAATATATCTCCTTGCCGCGCGGCCCGGTGGAACCGGATG
>CABVDH010000026.1 GCA_902497065.1 uncultured Collinsella sp.
CTGTCCCCTTTGTGGTGGTTTAGGGCTCCCAGGGGCAGGGGGCTTCGATGTGGATGTGCTCGCCGGTTACGGGATGCGTGAAGGACACGCTGTGGGCGTGGAGCATCAGGCCGCAGGGGCGCGGCGTTCCGTACAGGTCGTCGCCAACCAGGGGGTGATGCTCGCTGGCCAGGTGCACACGGATCTGGTGTTTGCGACCGGTGAGCAGCTCAACATCGATATACGAACGCGTGGGCAGGCCACGACGGCTCTTAAGGCGCTTGAGCACCTTCACGCGCGTCTGCGACGGCTTGCCGCTGGCACCGACGCGCATCTTGCGGCTGTCGTGGCGGTCGCGGGCGATGGGCTTGTCGATGAGCTTTTCGTTCCAGTCGATCTTGCCCTCGGCGAGCGCCAGGTAGTGCTTTTCGTAAGCGTGGTCGATGACCATCTGGTCAAAGGCGGGCTGCGTCTGTTTGTCGAGCGAAAACAGCACCACGCCGGTGGTGTCACGGTCCAGGCGGTTGAGCGGCTGCATGTCGGTTGCGGCAAAGCCGTCGCCCATCGCCAACAGCAGGTCGCTGGCGTAGTCGGTAAGCGTGCGCTCGCCGGTGCCGTCGCCGTGGACGATCATGCCGGCGGGCTTGTCGATGGCCATGAGCCAGGCGTCGCAGTAGAGGACTTGAGGTTCTTCGTTCACGTGTAAGCCTTTCGGTTAGCTGATTCCCACAAACATGCAGCCCGAGGTCGCCCCGCGTAGGCGGGCGGCGGGCTTGCGGCCGGCTTGCGCGGCCTCGACGGCGCGACGAACGCGGGCGACGGCGCGGCCCACCTCATCCGTCTCGAGCAGCGTTCCGTCCACCATGAGACGACGCACGCCGGCATCGAGCAGCTGAGGGACCTGCGGCGTGAGGTCGATGGGATAGGCATCGTACAGGCGAGAGCGGCCGTGGATATCGGTGCGGACAGGCATGACCTTTCCGTCGATATTCTTGAGCGAGAGCTTGCGGGCGCGCAGGCGGCAGTTGGCGCAATCGTGGATGCAGCCGTTGGCAACCTGCAGAATGCAGTGCTCGCTTGTCATGACGCGCGGGCGGCCAAAGACGGTGATGCCCAGAGCCGCGGGCGCGGCGGCGCCGAGCGAGACAATCTCGTCGAGCGTGATTTCGGGCGAGAGCCAAAACGCACCGGCTCCGCGCTCGGCAAGCGCCTCCATGCAGGGCGTGTTGTGCACCGGCAGGCAAGAGCGAATCTCGGCCGTGGCGCCGGCATGCGCGGCTACGGCGAGCTCAGAGATATTGCCGACGGCGACGGTGATTCCAGCATTGATCCAGGGATCGACGCGCTCGTGGTCGACGGCGCGGCAGACCTCGTCGAGTACAGGCACGATACCCTGCTCAAATGCATCGGCGGGGGAGAGCTCGGCCGTATCGAGCGCGTCGGTGGTCATGTAGATGCGCGTGGCGCCCTCGGCACGAACTGCCTCGGCGGCTTCGAGCGTGGTGACGGTGGCGCAGATCTGCGGCTCGTCGCGGTAATGCTCGGGCATGGCGCGGGAATCACTGGTTACAATCGCCGGCAACTCGAGCGTTTTCGCGCGCTCCTCGTACGGCGCCAGAATGGCCTCCTCTAAGGCTTTACAAGCGGCGGCGCGCACCTTGTGCACGGCGGAGAAGCCCATACCGCAGTCGGCGTCGAGCGAAACGTCAAAGCTCGCTGCCTCAAAGGGCGAGGAGCCCATGCGGCCCACATGCTCCACCAGATCGGACGCCTCGACCGCACGGGTCTTGGCGGCCTCGACGGTAAAGCCGGTGGCGGTGGCGGTGAGCGCGGGGTCGTCGCAGCAGGTGAGCGTAACGGTAAACGGCTCGCCCAGGCGCGCCACGACGGACACATCAACAGCTCGGCGGCGCAGCACATCGCGCTTGAGCGCGGCACCGGCGGCGTCGATGGCACGCTGACTGCGAATCACGCGGACGCGGCAGCCCTCGGGCATGCTGCGGGGCACGCGGCACTCGATAACATCGCCCGCGGCGGCATCATCGGCGGCAATGGTGGTCAGGAACTGGTCAAACTCGTTATCGTGGCGAAGTTCCAACAAGTCGCCCTTGCCCACGGGTTCAAACAGCTCAATGCGGGCAATGGCGGCGCGGCGACGGCGGTCGTCGGGCTTGAGGCCACGCACATCGCGGTTGGCCGGGCGGCTGCCCAGCACCGTGCCCACGATCTGGCCGCGGTTGTTGGAGCGCTCGTAGCTCATCATCTCGTCGCCCGAGGTGCCGTCCTGATAGGCGTGCGTAAAGTCGCGGTTGAAGCAGCGCTTGAGCTGGCGCTGGCGGGCGGCTTCCTCGTCCTTGGCAACGGTGGCTCCGGATAGCATGTCGTCAATTTCGCGACGATACACATCAACGATGGAGTACACGTAATCGGGCGCCTTCATGCGGCCCTCGAGCTTGAGCGACGCGGCGCCGGCGTCATACAGACGGCGAACAAGCTGCGAAGTGTTGGTGTCGCGCGGGCATAGCGCACGCTCGCGGCCGGCGGGGGAGAGCGTGCGGCCGTTCTCGTCGATCAGCTCGTAAGGCAGGCGACAGGGCTGAGCGCACATGCCGCGGTTGGCCGAGCGGCCCGCCATGGCAAAGCTCGACAGCAGGCACAGACCCGAGTAGCAAAAGCAGATCGCGCCGTGGCTAAAGACCTCAAGGTCCACATCGGGCGCGGCATCGTGAATGGCGGCAATCTCGTCGATGGAAAGCTCGCGCGAGAGGGTTACGCGGTCGGCGCCCTGCTCGCGGCACCAGATAGTCCCGCGGTCGTCATGGATGTTCGCCTGGGTCGAGATATGTGTCTCGATGCCGGGCATCGTACGCTTGACCTCAAAGAACAGGCCCCAGTCTTGGATGATGAAGGCGTCGGCGCCCAGCGTGGAGCAACGATGGATGAGTTGCAGCGCATCGCCCATCTCGGACTGCTTGATGACGATGTTGACCGTGACGTAGACGCGCGACCCGGCCAGGTGTGCAGCACGGCAGGCCTGCTCAAAGGCCTCGTCGGTAAAGTTGGTGGCCTTGCGGCGGGCGTTGAAGCTGCCCATGCCGCAGTAGATGGCGTCTGCCCCGGCAGCGAGTGCGGCGGCAAAGGGCTCCGGGCCTCCGGCGGGGGCCAAGAGCTCGGGCCTGCGGTTGGTGGTTCGACTGGCGGTTGCGGTCATATCCTGCCTTTCAAAATGCTCAGATATTCAAAAGTATAGTGGCGCTGTTGCGGCGGACGATGACCGCAGCCCAAGCAGGACAAAGTCTTCAGCAGCCCTTGCAGCAAAAATGATCCGTTTCCCTTCGTCCCCTATGGATTACCTGATCCGATGGGGACGGAGGGAAACGGATCATTTTGAGCTTCACCGTCCGGTCATGCCGTTCAGCGGCCGACAGGCGCCGTTGGGCGATAAATTATTCTCGCAACGTGATAATAATCTTGCATCGCGCGGAAACCTTGAGTACTATCCCAAATCAAGCGCGGTGTTCAGACCGAATTGTGCCTCCCGGTGTGAACGCCGCGCTCACGCTCTCTATCTGATCGTAAGGAGAAAAACATGAGCAAGACCGTCGTGTCTTCCGATAACGCACCCGCAGCCATCGGCCCGTATTCCCCCGGCATCCAGACCGGCAACATGGTGTTCCTGTCCGGCCAGCTGGGCATCGATCCCGCAACCGGCAAGATGCCCGAGGGCGTCGAGGCCCAGGCCAAGCAGTCCCTCGCTAACGTCGAGGCCCTGCTGACCGCTGCCGGCGCCACCTTTGCCGATGTCGTCAAGACCACGGTCTACCTGGCCGACATCGCCGACTTCGCCGCCGTGAACGAGATTTATGCCTCCAAGTTCGAGGCCCCGTTCCCCGCGCGTAGCGCCTTCCAGGTTGCCGCCCTTCCGGCTGGCGGTCTGGTCGAGATCGAGGTCGTCGCCGCCCTCTAAGGCGTTGGCCACAACTAAACATGACATGCAAAATGACCCTGCAGCGCGTGTGAGCTGAAGGGTCTTTTGTCAAGTGACGGATCGCTTGTGGAGCCGCGCTCCATTTTGCTCGTTAGCCTTCCTTGCGGACTTTTTGCAGGTAGCGGTAGACGCTGGGCTCCGAGATGCCCAGCGCGGTGGCGGCGCAGGCCACGGCGCCCTTGAGCATGAACACCCCGTTGCCGTTGAGGTGGCGAATGACGTCCACGCGGTCGCTCTGGCCAAGTGACGCTACATCCAGCCCGCGCGCGCTCAGCAGCTCGGCAATGCTGCGGTCGATGAGCTCCTGTGTAGACTCCGAAAGGCTTTCGACCTCGATAGACGCGGGCTCTGCCTGTCTAGGCGCCGCGTCGAAGCACGCCATGAGCTGCTGCGCCATGGCGTTGATGGAACGGACCGTGGAAAGATCGGTGTTGACGCAGAGCATGCCGACGATCTCGTCATTCTCGCGGATAAAGTACGTCGCTGACTCCAATGTCTTGCCACCGGCACTGCGGCCCTCATAGCCCGTAATAAACGGCAGGTCGCGATACTTGGCGTCGTGCATGATCTTGAGTGCAAGATCGGTGGCGGGACCGCCGACCTTGCGGCCGCTCACGATGCCGTTGCGAATATCGACGATGGCGTGGTCGGGATCCGAGAAATCGTGCAGCACGATTTCGCTGTTTTTGCCGAGTATCTGCTCCAGGAAATCGACCATCGGCAAAAAGCGACGTACGGTCTCGTTCACGGGCAACTCCTTTGGGTGAAATCGGAAATGTTCATAACAATTTTTTCTCATGGTAACACGGTGTCTATTGACTCGTATATTCGCAGGTACATTGCGTAATACAGACGAGCGGTAGGAATTTGGCGGTAAACGGTCGACCAAAAGAAAAGTTAGATGTTATTTTGACCAGACACTTTTCTGACCTGCGGAAATGCATTGCCTCAGCTCAAGAATAGTCTGATAACAAAAAATTATTATTGAGAATGAGAATCATCTTTAATACGATATGAAACGAAGGCACAACCTCACCCCCGCACTGCGTCACAATAGAGCGTTAGATGCGAAAACAACTACTTCGAGGATTGGTGGTCAAATGGCCCAGGAGACGGTTACGAACGGCACTGAAGCCCTGTTTACTCGCGAGGGCATGCCTCCCGTTAAGGAAATGATCCCGTGTGCCCTTCAGCACGTACTGGCATCGTTTGCCGGCATCATTACCCCGGCGGTCATCATGGCCGGCGTCTACGGCTTTAATAGCCAGCAGAGCACCGACATCATCCAGGTCGCGCTCATTCTTTCGGCAATCGATACGGCCCTTCAGGCCTTCGCTCCCTTCCGTCGCATCGGCGGCGGCCTGCCCATCGTCATGGGCGTTTCGTTCGCGTTCCTGCCGGCCCTTCAGGCCATGGGCGCCTCGGGCTTTAGCTTTGGTGCGCTGCTGGGCGGCGAGATTGTCGGCGGTGCCGTCGCGGTCCTCTTTGGTCTGGCCTACAGCAAGATTAAGTGGCTGTTCCCGCCCGTCGTGACCGGTACGGTCATCTTCTCCATCGGCGTTTCACTGTATCCCACGGCCGTCAAGTACATGGCCGGCGGTATGGGTACGCCGCTGTGGGGCACCCCGCAGGCCTGGTGCGTCGCTCTTATCACCTTTGCCGTAGTCTTTGCGCTCGCCAACTTTGGCAAGGGCACGCTCAAGCTGGGATCTGTGTTCTTTGGCATGATCGTTGGCATGATCGTTTCGATCCCCTTTGGCATGATCGACTTCTCCAGCGTCGCCACCGCTCAGGTCTTCGCCCTTCCCAAGCTCATGCCCTACGCGCTCGAGTTTGATCCCGAGGTCTGCATTACCCTCGCCGTCGTGTTCCCCATGGTTGCCATCCAGGTTATCGGTGACGTCTCCGCCGCCTGCCTGGGCTCCATCGACCGTATGCCCACCGAGCGTGAGCTCTCCGGCGCTATCGTGTCCCAGGGCCTCACTTCTATGGTCGGCGGCCTGCTGGGCGGTCTTCCCACCAGCGCCCTTGGCCAGAACGTGGGTATCATCTGCTCTAACAAGGTCGTCAACAAGTGGGTCTTTGTGATCATCGCGGCCGTCTTTGCCATCGCCGGTCTGTTCCCGCAGCTCTCTGCCGTCCTTTCCGCTATCCCGCAGCCCGTCATCGGCGGCGCGACCGTCGGCGTCTTTGGCACCATCACCATGAACGGCGTGCGCATGTTCACCCGCGAGGGCCTCACGCAGCGCACTACCACCATCGTCGGCACCTCCGTCGTCTTTGGCCTGGGTATCTGGATGGCCAGCGGTTGCCTTGCCGGCGAGGGTATGCCTGCCTGGGTGTCCACCGTCATCGGCTCCAATGCCGTGACCCCCACCGCCATCATGGCCATTGTCCTTAACCTGATCCTTCCGCAGACGCCGGTCGTGGCTCAGCACATCGATGCCGCCAAGGATGCCGCCGTGGATCTGGTCTTGCCCGAGAGCAAGAAGTAACCAATTCGGTGCTATTCGTCGGCGGACGCATCGCCTCGTCCGCCGACGTCATGCGGCGCCAAGCCGCACTTCAAAGGGTTTGTCCCTTTGGTGAAGCGTTGACGGGAGAGGGCCCGTTTCCGGTGTAGGCCGGCGCTTCGCACTCCGCCATGTCAGAGGTGTCAAACCCCGCCTCTGATGTCGAAGGGAGCATTTATGCTTCTGGTCGCTAACGGTTCCGTCTTTACCCGCAACGCTCAGGCCCCGTTCATCCCCAACGGTGCGGTCGCCATTGACGGAGATACGATCGTCGAAGTGGGCCCCGAGTGCGAGCTCAAGGCCAAGTACCCGGATGCCGAGTACGTCGACGCCCGGGGCAACCTCATCATGCCCGGACTCATCAACTGCCACACCCACATCTATTCGGGTCTGGCCCGCGGTCTTGCCATTAAGGGCTGCAACCCCACCAACTTCCTGGAAAATCTTGAGCAGCAGTGGTGGAAGATTGACGACAACCTGACGCTCGACGGCACCAAGGCAAGCGCCTATGCCACGATTTTGGATTCCATCCGCGACGGCGTCACCACGATCTTCGATCACCACGCGAGCTTCTGCGAGATTCCGGGCAGTCTCTTTACCATTAAGGACGCCGCTCAGGAGCTGGGCATGCGTTCGTGCCTGTGCTACGAGGTTTCCGACCGCCGTGGCCAGGAAAAGTGCGATCAGGCTATTGCCGAGAACGCCGAGTTTGCCCAGTGGGCCGCCAAGGAGCGTCGCGATAACGACAACCACATGATCGCCGCCATGTTTGGCGGTCACGCCACCTTTACGCTGTCGGACGAGACCATGGATAAGATGGCCGAGGCCAACAATGGCCTGACCGGCTTCCACATCCACGTGTGCGAGGGCATGAACGATGTGTGGGACTCCCGCCTCAACCGCGGCGGCATCAGCCCCGTCGAGCGCCTGCTGCAGCACAACCTGCTCGGTCCCGACACCATGCTCGGCCACTGCATCCACGTGACGCCCGCCGAGATGGATATCGTCAAGGAGTCCGGCACCTGGCTGGTTAACAACCCCGAATCCAATATGGGCAACGCTGTGGGCTGCGCCCCCGTGCTCGAGTTCTTCCGCCGCGGCATCCCCGTGTGCATGGGCACCGACGCCTACACCCACGATATGCTCGAGAGCCTTAAGGTCTTCCTGATCATTCAGCGCCACAACGCCGCTATGCCCAACGTGGGCTGGTGTGAGGCCATGACCATGCTGTTCGAGAATAACGCCAAGATGGCCAGCAAGTATTTCGATCGCAAGCTCGGTGTGCTCGAGGCCGGCGCTGCCGCCGACGTCATCGTCATGGACTACAAGCCCTTTACGCCGCTGAGCGAGGAGAACATCGACGGCCACATGCTCTTTGGCATGATGGGCAAAAACTGCCGCACCACCATCATCAACGGCCGCGTCCTGTACAAGGATCGCGAGTTTGTCGGTATCGATGAGGACAAGATCAACGCGTGGACCATGGCTGAGTCCAAGAAGCTCTGGAGCACGCTCAACGATCGCGCCTACTAATTACAAGTAGATTCACGCGCGCCGGATGTTTCGCCGCATCCGACGCGCGTATAGGCGACCTCCGCGGGGTCGCCGGCGCTGTGCTAGCGCTACACCGTATTTGCGCCCGCCGCGCGGTCTCGCCGGGCGTTACAGAGAGGAGCTCATTATGAGCGACATCATGAGGCCGATCCCGTTTTCGCAGCTGATGAACTGGATCATCGAGGAGCACAAGACTCAGGGCGCCGTCTTTGGCGTGCGCAAGATGGTCACGACCAACCAGGAGGGCGCGCTTCCCATTTTTGACGAGCGCATCGAGACTCCGTTTGGCCCGGCCGCCGGCCCCAACACGCAGCTTGCCCAGAACATCGTGGCATCCTACGTGGCCGGTTCCCGCTTCTTTGAGCTTAAGACCGTTCAGGTTATGGACGGCGAGGAGCTCTCCAAGTGTGTGAACAAGCCCTGCATTGTGGCGCAGGACGAGTGCTACAACTGCGAGTGGTCGACCGAGCTCGAGGTTCCGCAGGCTTTTGCCGAGTACGTGAAGGCATGGTTCGCCTGCCACCTCATCGCTCGCGAGTACGGCCTGGGCAGCCCGGACGGCTTTGTCTTTAACATGTCCGTGGGCTATGACCTGGAGGGCATCAAGAGCCCCAAGGTCGACGCCTACATCGAGGGCATGAAGGACGCCAGCGGCTCTGACGTCTGGAACGAGTGCCGCGCATGGGCGCTCGCCAACCTGGACAAGTTTGAGCATGTCGACGCCGCGTTTGTCGAGTCCATCCCGGCACGCGTTTCCAACTCCATCACCGAGTCCACCCTGCACGGCTGCCCGCCGGCGGAGATCGAGCGCATCGCGACCTATCTGATCACCGAGAAGGGCCTCAACACCTACATCAAGTGCAACCCCACGCTGCTGGGCTATGAGTTTGCCCGCCAGCGTCTGAACGAGCTGGGCTTTGACTACATCGTCTTCGACGATACGCACTTCCGCGAGGACCTGCAGTGGGCCGATGCCGTGCCTATGTTCGAGCGCCTGATTGCCCTGTGCGCCGAGCGCGGTCTAGAGTTTGGCGTCAAGCTCACCAACACCTTCCCCGTCGACGTGACGAGAAACGAGCTGCCTTCCACCGAGATGTACATGTCTGGCCGTTCGCTGTTCTCGCTGACCATCGAGGCTGCCCGCCGCATTACCGAGCAGTTTGACGGTAAGCTGCGCATCAGTTACTCCGGTGGCGCCACGGTCTACAACATTCGCGCCCTGTATGATGCCGGCATTTGGCCCGTCACCCTGGCGACCGACGTGCTCAAGCCCGGTGGCTACGAGCGCTTTAGCCAGATGGCCGGCGAGTTTGCCGATCTGGCCGGCAAGCCGTTCGCGGGCGTCTCTCTCGACGCCGTGACCGCGATCCAGACCGACTCGCTCACCAACCCGCTCTACAAGAAGCCGCTGCGCCCGCTGCCCGACCGCAAAGTCGCCGGCAAGAGCCCGCTTTCCGACTGCTTTACCACGCCGTGCCGCACGAGCTGCCCCATCCAGCAGGATATTCCCGCCTATCTGGCGGCTGTTGACGAGGGCCGCTACGAGGACGCACTCAACATCATCATCGAGCGCAACGCCCTGCCGTTCATTACCGGCACCATCTGCCCGCATCCCTGCGGCCGTGCCTGCGAGCGTGCGTTCTACGAGCCCGAGGGCGCCCAGATTCGCGCCAGCAAGCTCAAGGCTGCCCGCGAGGCCATGACCGCCGTGCTGCCCAAGCTGCGCGCCCAGGCCATCGCCAACGACGGCGAGCACAACGTTGCCGTTATCGGCGGCGGTCCGGCCGGACTGGCGACGGCGTTCTTCCTGACGCGCGCCGGCGTGCCCGTCACCATCTTTGAGGCCCGCGACTCGCTCGGCGGCGTGGTCCGTCACGTGATCCCCGAGTTCCGTATCGCCAGCGACGATATCTCCCACGACGCCGAGCTCTGCCTGGCCTTTGGCGCCAAGGTGCAGCTCAATGCTCGCGTGGAGTCCATCGACGAGCTCAAGGCCCAGGGCTTTACCGACGTGGTCGTGGCCACCGGTGCCTGGATGCCCGGCTCTGCGGGCCTGGGAGAGGGTGCCGAGCTCGATGTGCTGGAGTTCCTCGAGGCCGCCAAGAAGGGCGAGAAGCTCGAGCTGGGCGAGGACGTCGTAGTCATTGGCGCCGGCAACACCGCCATGGATGCGGCCCGCGTGGCCAAGCGCCTGGCTGGTGTGAAGAACGTGCGCCTGGTGTATCGCCGCACCAAGAAGCAGATGCCCGCCGACGAGGAAGAGCTCGATCTTGCTCTTGCCGATGGCGTTGAGTTCTGCGAGCTGCTGGCGCCCAAGGCACTTAACGGCGCCGTGCTGACCTGCGATGTTATGGAGCTTGGCGAGCCGGATGCAAGCGGCCGTCGCAGCCCTGTCGCCACGGGCGAGACCGTTGAGCTTCCCGCCACCACGGTGATCTGCGCCGTGGGCGAGGGCATCGATGCCAGCCTGTACGATGCCGCGGGCGTCGAGCACGACCGTCGCGGCCGCCTTGCCGCCACCTCCACCGGCGTCGAGGGCGTCTGGGCTGCAGGTGACTGCCGTCGCGGTCCTGCCACCGTGGTCGAGGCTATCGCCGACGCCGCCGAGGTCGCCCGTGCCATCGCCGGCGTTGACTTTAACAAGTACGCCGATTGCAACGAGCAGGCTGGCCGCGAGGACACCTGCTACGAGCGCAAGGGGTCGCTGTGCCGCGACAAGCGCAACTGCACCAAGACCCGCTGCCTGGGCTGCGGCTCGGTGTGCGAGGTCTGCTGCGACGTGTGCCCCAACCGCGCCAACGTGGCCATTAAGGTGCCGGGCCTGGCCAAGCATCAGGTCGTCCACGTCGACGGTATGTGCAACGAGTGCGGCAACTGCGCCGTGTTCTGCCCCTACCAGGAGGGCCGTCCCTACAAGGACAAGCTCACCCTGTTCTGGAGCGAGCAGGACATGGAGAACTCCGAGAACGAGGGCTTCCTGGCCGTGGACGAGGACCACTTTAAGGTCCGCGTCGCCGGCACGGTCCGCACCGTCTCGGTCGATGCCGTCAACACCGGTCTGCCCGAGGCCGTCCGCCTGACCATCAGGGCCGTGCGCGACAACTATTCGTACCTTCTTAAGAAATAGGCGAGTCTCTTATGGCCAAATCCATTCAACATCACGTGGCCTACGTTGCCTGCGGAAGCGGCTGTGCTTCCGCAGGCGGCGACGCCCGCTGCAGCGAAGGCTGCATTGGCTGTGGCGCCTGCGTTACGGCCTGCCCCCACGGTGCCATCGCGCTGGTCGACGGCGTCGCCCGTGTGGACCGCTCCAAGTGCACGGGCTGTGGCCTGTGCGGCATGGCGTGCCCGCAGCGCGTGATTGCCTTCGTTCCCGGCTACCAGAACATCCTGGTGCGCTGCAACAACACCGATAAGGGCGCCATTGCGCGCAAGATCTGCGACACCAGCTGCATCGGTTGCGGCATGTGCGCTAAAAAGTGCCCCGCCGGCGCTATCCGCATCGAGGACAACTGCGCCCATATCGACGGCGCGGACTGCCTGTCGTGCGGCATGTGCGCCGTCGTCTGCCCGCATGGCGCTATCCACGACCGCACCGGCATCGCCGCCGGCGTGTAGAAGGGAATCACCATGGCACAGGAATTCACTTTTACCGTTAACGGCGTCGAGCGCACGACGACCCAAAACAAACCGCTGCTGCGCTACCTGCGCGACGACCTGCACATTCACTCCGCCAAGGACGGCTGCTCCGAGGGCGCGTGCGGTACCTGCACCATCCACGTGGACGGTGCGGCCGTCAAGGCCTGCGTACTGACCACCGCTCTTGCCGCCGGCCGCAACATCGTGACCGTCGAGGGCCTGCCCGAGGACGTGCGCGAGGCCTTTGTGTACGCCTTTGGCGCCGTGGGCGCCGTGCAGTGCGGCTTTTGCATCCCTGGTATGGTCATGGCGGGTGCGGCGCTCATCGCCGAGGACCCCGAGCCCACCGAGGAGCAGATTAAGTACGCCATTCGCGGTAACGTCTGCCGCTGCACCGGCTACAAGAAGATTATTGAGGGCATTTCGCTGGCAGCCGCGGTGCTCCGCGGCGAAAAACAGATCGACGAGGACTTGGAGCGCGGCGACGACTACGGCGTGGGCAAGCGCGCCTTCCGTATTGACGTGCGCAAGAAGGTGCTCGGCGAGGGCAAGTATCCCGACGACATCGACGAGCTCGATCAGCCGGGCCTGACCTACGCCAGCGCCGTGCGCTCCAAGTATCCGCGCGCCCGCGTGCTCTCCATCGATACCTCCAAGGCCGAGGCCCTGCCCGGTGTGGTGGGCATCCTGCGCGCCGAGGACGTGCCGGTCAACCAGGTCGGCCACCTTATCCAGGACTGGGACGTCATGATCGCTCAGGGCGATATCACCCGCTGCGTGGGCGATGCCATCGTGCTGGTGGTTGCCGAGGACGAGGCGACGCTCGAGAAGGCCAAGAAGCTCGTAAAGATTGATTACGAGCCGCTGGAGCCCGTGCGTAACATTGTCGAGGCCAAGGCGGCCGACGCCCCGCGCCTGCACGACAGTTTTTTTGCCTTTGGCAACACGGTGGAGCTCAAGGACAACGTGTGCCAGAGCCGCCATGTGACGCGCGGCGACGCCGCCAAGGCGCTGGCGGAGAGCGCGTTTACCGTGACACAGCGCTTTACCACACCCTTTACCGAGCATGCCTTCTTGGAGCCCGAGTGCGCCGTCGCCTTCCCGTACAAGAACGGCGTCAAGGTGCAGTCGACCGACCAGGGCGCCTACGATACGCGCAAAGAGTGCGCCCACATGTTTGGCTGGGATAGAGAACCCGAGCGTGTGGTCGTCGAGACCATGCTCGTGGGCGGCGGCTTTGGCGGCAAGGAGGACGTGTCCATCCAGCACCTGGCCGCGCTCGCTGCCTATAAGTTCCAGCGTCCTGTGAAGTGCAAGCTCACTCGTGCCGAGTCGCTTGCATTCCATCCCAAGCGCCACGCCATGGACGGTACCTTTACACTGGGTTGCGACGCCGAGGGCAACTTTACCGGTCTGGATTGCGAGATCAATTTTGATACCGGCGCCTACGCGTCGCTGTGCGGCCCGGTGCTCGAGCGCGCCTGTACGCATGCCGTCGGTCCCTACAAGTACCAGAACACCGACATTCGCGGTTTTGGCTACTACACCAACAACCCGCCCGCCGGTGCGTACCGCGGCTTTGGCGTTTGCCAGTCCGAGTTTGCGCTCGAGAGCCTGATCGACCTGCTGGCCGAGAAGGTCGGCTTGGATCCGTGGGAGATCCGCTACCGTAACGCCATCGAGCCGGGCGAGGTTTTGCCCAACGGCCAGATTGCCGACTGCTCCACGGCGCTGAAGGAGACGCTGCTCGAGGTCAAGGATGCCTACTACGCGCATCCCGGACACGCCGGCATCGCCTGCGCCATGAAGAACGCCGGCGTGGGCGTGGGCCTGCCCGATGCCGGCCGCTGCAAGATCCGCATCGAGAACGGCGTGGCCGTGGTCTATGCCGCCACGTCCGACATCGGTCAGGGCTGCAACACCGTCTTTTTGCAGGACGTTGCCGAGGCATGCGGTCTGCCGCTTCGCTGCATCGCCAACGGTGAGTGCTCCACCGAGAACGCTCCCGACTCCGGCACCACGTCTGGCTCGCGTCAGACGGTCGTGACCGGCGAGGCCGTGCGCGGTGCCGCCTTCCTGCTGCGCGATGCCATGCTTGACATCGAGGCCGGCAAGTCTGCGCCCGCCGCTCCCGTGAATGCGCATGGCGACGGCGTCAAGATCGAGTACGACGACGGTCGCGCCTATCAGCTGCACACGCAGGAGCTCGTCGCCGGCCAGGGTATGCATCCTCAGGATCCCGCGGCCGCCATCAAGGCGCTCGAGGGATGCGAGTTTGGCTACGTGTACCTGGAGCCGACCGACAAGCTGGGTGCGGATGTTCCCAACCCCAAGAGTCACATCTGCTACGGTTTTGCCACGCATGTAGTCATTCTGGACGATGACGGTCGCGTGAGCGAGGTCTATGCCGCGCACGATTCCGGCAAGGTGGTCAACCCTATCTCCATCCAGGGTCAGATCGAAGGCGGCGTGCTCATGGGTATGGGCTATGCGCTTACCGAGGATTGGCCGCTCAAGGACTGCGTGCCCCAGGCCAGGTACGGTACGCTCGGGTTGTTCCGTGCGCCCGAGATTCCGGATATCCACGCCATTTACGTGGAGAAGAACGAGCTGCTGCCCGTGGCATACGGCGGCAAGGGCATCGGCGAGATCGCAACGATCCCCACGGCGCCCGCCGTACAGAACGCCTATCGCGCATTTGACGGCAAGCTGCGTCCCGATCTGCCCATGGTGGATACGCCCTACAGCCGCGCCCGTCGCCGCGGGTAGGGTAGAGCGTGGACGGCCATTGTTGACGAGCCGTTCGCGCTCAACATCAACTGCATATGCTGCGCCTTTGGCCCCGGCTCCATCACGAGCCGGGGCCTTTTGTTTGGAGCGCCTCCGCATGCGGAAGCTGCGTCCCGGAATCCAGCCTCGGAACGGGATGAACTTTCCCAACGGGGCCGCATGCGGAAACTGCGTCCCGGAATCGTGCCTCAGAATGGGATGTGTTTTCCGCTGGCCGGCCGTTTGGAAACCGCATCCCAGTTTGAGCGTTTATTCCGGGATGCGGTTTCCGCTGAAGGACTCAACCGGAAAGCCTGTCCCGTTCCGAGACTGGATTCCGGGACACGCTTTCCGCTAGGCCCGCCATACGGAAAGTGCATCCCGTTTTGAGTGTCCGAACTGGGACGCGCTTTCCGCCAGCGTGGCCGTTGGGAAAACGCGGCCCAGATAGGGGGGATGCGATTCGGCGATGCGTGGCCTAGCAGCTCCTACAGCTCCACGTCGTTGAGCCATGTCGGCAGCGCGGTCTGCCGGATGCCTGCCGTCTGCAGCTTTTTGGCGAGCACTCCTGCCGAGCGGACCTCGTTCATGGTAAAGCGCAACAGAGGGTGACCGTAGAGCGATAGGTGTGCCTCGCGCTGTCGTTCGGCAACGAGCGCCTCGGCGGTGGTGCGTCCGGCCAGCATGGTCTGGTCGGTATATTTGATGAGCCCGTCGAGCTCGCCCAGCGTGAGTTCCCGCGCCTGGCGCTCCCAGGCAAAGTCCGTTCGTATGGGTTTGGCCGAATCGAAGGGGTCCGTCAGCTCGTATTGAAGCCTGTCGGGCGCAAAGCCCGTCTCGATCATGACGGCTCGGGCGACCGATTCCCCGCCGCTCTCGGCGCGGGCGTCGGCATATCGAAGCGTTGTGAGGGCGGTGCGAATCGCGCGACCATTGCGGGCAGTCGCTCGTTGCTCAACGGCCTCCATCAGCTGTTCCCGCGCAAGGCCGAGCTTTGAGATCGCCGAATCGGCAATGGACATGCCGTCGGCAAAACCAGTTTGCAGCAGGCAATCTGTGGCCGTTTGGATGGGCGGCGTTACCGATATGCCGGCTTTGCGTATTGCTCCGCCTGGCTCAATCTGGTGTCGCTGAATATGTGCGCCCGGACGAGCCGACGGCTTTGTCGAGCTGCAAACATGCACGACGTTCAGGTGTCGCCACGAGACCTCGAGCCCCAGCAGGCAAGCTGCCGAAAACGAGCAGAACGTCCAATCGGGATGGATGATCGCAAGGGCGCGGAGGATCTCGCAATGGCGTTGCGCTCGGTTGAGTTCATCCCAGTGCGTTTTTCGCGCAAACAACCCCGGCATGGGCGAGACAACCGTGCCGCCGGTGCGCCGAAGGAGCGCTTTTCGGATCGCCGTGCTCGGGGGAATCAGACAGCGCCCCTCTTGTTCGGCTTGAGTGAGCAGTTGGTCGATGAGCTGGTCGTTGCAATGGGTCATGAGCTACCGCCTCCTTTTGGGTAGCAAAAACGTATCAGCTGGAACTTGCCGCTCAGCTGACCAAAAGCTGACCAAAATCTAACCATGCAGGTAGATGACCTGCTTTTGGCGACATATTTCTTGTTTGAATCGGTGGGCGGTAATCGGCGACCGTGAACGGTAGCTGGATATGAAGTCTTGGTAAGTTTCGGGACGTGTACTTTTTGAAAAAGAGCATTCTATCTGCTGTTTTGTGTTTCTGTATCGCATATTTGAAGGCATGTGATAAGGGCGGCGGACTGTCGCCTTGTATCTGCGGAAACTGTGACCCGGAATTGCCACTCGGAATGGGACGCGCTTTCCGGATCGCCCTTCAAGCGGAAACTACGGCCCAGTTTTTGGCTCCAGAACGGGATACATTTTCCGGAACGGTCCACGTGCGGCGGTGTATCGCCCCTTTTCGTGCGCCGCTTGTCGAATTACGTTATAGCCAGCTATATTATAGGAAGGTATAATATAGCTGGCTATAACGTAAGGGAAGGATGGCCCTATGTTTATCGGAAGAACAGCGGAAATGTCCGAGCTCAATCGACTGTATGGCACGGACTCCTTTGAGATGCCTGTGATTTACGGCCGCCGTCGCGTGGGTAAAACGCGCCTTATCACAGAGTTCATCCAAGGCAAGAAGGCTATTTACTTTCAAGCTCGTCGTACCAATGCGGAGGCAAACCTGCACGGCTTTAGCCAGGCGATACTTGCAGGCTCGGTTGGTGCTGCAGGCGTGTCGTTTCGTAGTTTTGACGAAGCGTTCGATGCATTGGCCACCATGGCTCGCACGGAACGTTTGGTTGTCGTGATTGACGAGTATCCCTATCTCGCCCAATCGAATCCCGAGATCAGCTCGTTGCTGCAAGACAAGATCGATCACCTGTACAAAGAGACTAGGCTCATGCTGATTCTATGCGGCTCGTCTCTTTCGTTTATGGAGGAACAGGTGTTGGGCTACGAGAGCCCGCTATACGGTAGGCGTACGGCCCAGTTTAAGATCATGCCGCTCGATTTTATGACGACCCTCGGCCTGTGGCAGAGCATGAGTCGCGAAGACGCTGCAGTTTGCTATGGCATGACGGGCGGCATTCCTGCATATATCGAGAAAGTCGATCCTGCTGCACCGCTCAAGGACAACATCAAACGTCTTTTTCTTACTCCTACGGGCTATCTCTTTGAGGAGCCGAGTAACCTGCTATTGCAAGAGTGCCGCAATCCCGAGCAATATGATGCGATCGTGCAAGCAATTGCTCAGGGGCGCTCGAAGATCTCGGAGATTGCGAGCTCTACGGGAATCCCTGCGAGCAACGTAAAGAGCTATGTGGATAAGCTGGCGTCGCTTGGGATTGTCGAGCGCGAGCTGCCCCTAAACGAGACGAGCAATAAGCGAGCCGTGTATCTGCTGAGCGACCAGATGTTTAGGTTCTGGTACAAGTTTGTGCCGCAGAACATTGGGCTGATTCAAAACGATATGGCCGAGATGGCGTATAAGCGCATTGAGCCGCACGTGTCGGATTACATGGGTACGGTCTTTGAGCTTATATGCAGGCAATACGTGTACGAACTTGCGCGGGCGGGCCAGCTCGATGTGGTTCCGGCGAGCGTCGGGCGCTGGTGGGGGACGGATAATCGCACGCATACGCAGGAAGAAATCGACTTGATTGTTGACGATGGCGAGGGCACTGCACTGTTTGCGGAGTGCAAATGGCGCAATGAACCGGTAGGCGAGGATGTTCTGGAAAAGCTCGTGTACCGAAGCGAGCTCTTTAGGCGGCAGCATAAAAGCTACGTGATCTTCTCGAAGCGTGGCTTTACGCAAGGATGTCAGGAAGCTGCGGCGAGCAGGGGAGATGCCAAGCTGATTTCGTTTGCCGAGATGTGCGAGCGGAGATAACCAAGCGCGCTCTGATGTGATGCTCGGAATGGGATGCGCTTTCCTTTTGCAACCCTTGGCGGAAAGCGTGTCCCAGATTTCGGCTTCAGAATGGGATGCCGTTTCCGGATCGGCCCTCAGGCGGAAACTACGACCCGGAATTTGGCTCCAAAACGGGATACGCTTTCCCGGTGGCATCTCTAGCGGAAACTGCATCCAGGAATGAGCTCTCGGAACGGGACACGCTTTCCCATCGGGGCTTCAAACGGAAACCGTGTTCCGGAATTGAGCCTCAGGGTGGGACGCATTTTCCGGTAGAGGCCTGGGACGGAAGGCGTGTCCCAGAATCCGGCTAATCCGATGGCCAGGTGGTTGAGTGAGCGGGCTCCGGGGCTCCATTACTGAAAATTCATTTGTTAAACCTGGCAACCGTAGGTAGAATAAAGTCGACGGCAGCCCAAGGGTGATAGCTGGGCAGCGCCGTTACTTAGTTCAAGGGGTCAATGCCTTAACGGCGTCGGCCCCTCTTCTTTTGCTTCGTACGCTGCTTAAGTGCCTCGGAAAGTCCGATAAGCGCCGTGAGGAGCGAGACCAAAGCGGTCAGGAGCTTCACGAAATCAATCAGATCGGTCATGGGCATCACCTCCCGTCGCATGGAGGGCGCTGCCCGGCACATGGAACTGCCGTCAACAACTGCCATTCTATCAAAGCGCGGTCATAAATACGAATATATGTTCGATAATAACAGCAACGTGATTCCCTCGAATAGCAGCCTTTCGTAAGGGCGGCAGAAGACGGCGCTGGGCGATTGGGGCTAGACGCGCAGGTCTTCGTCACCGAAAGCCCGTTTGATTAACCAGTCCTCTGTAGGTACACTGCATATTGATGGGCCCGGGATGACCGCTGATTCAAGTCACCGGGCCTAAATCTTTTTCATGCATTTGAATAGAGCGGGCAACTCTCTTGGGGCCGTCTGCATGGCGTGTGCCTGGCGCATGGTATTGCGCCCAGCTTTCATGTCCGCGCGGCCACCTATCCTTACGGCAATGTAGCCGCCTATGTAGCAAGCGGCAGGCAACGGAGAAAGGCCCTAACCGTGTCAGTTGAAAAAGACGCCGGGTATCTCGGCTATCGATACGACGAACTTTGCGCGCCAGATTGTGCTGGACTTTGAGTTTGCGCCGGTGCCAAAGCAGCGCCAGCGCCGTGGACTGCGCAATGAGATTATCGAGGTCGGCGCCGTCAAGCTCGATTACCACGGCAACGTTATGGGCGAGTTCTCGCAGTTTGTGCAGACGGAATTTACCGAAGGCGTTGCGTTTCCCGTCCGCGAGCTCACAGGTATATCGGCCGTGGACACCGCGATGGCCGACCCGCTCTACATGGTGATCAAAAGGCTCAGCGATTGGATCGGCCGCTACTCCGCCCAGATAGTTTGCTGGAGCGGGACGGACCGTCGACAGCTTATGACCGAGTGCCAGGCAAAGCAAATCGACCTTGCCGCATTTCCTACGGACTGGGCCGATCTGCAGGCGTTTTACACCTCGATCATGGACGTGGGCAGCCACGGGTGCGTCTCTTTGAGTGATGCGGCGACGTGGTTTGGCATCGAGTTCGACGAGTCGACGGGCCACGCCCACAGCGCCCTGGCCGATGCGCGCGTGACCGCTAAGTTGCTCAAGCAGGTGATGGACAGGGACTACCGCGTGAGCCCGCGCGCCCAGGAAGTCCGCCAGCGTTGGGGGATGGGCGAGCGAGCCCAGACACGCCTCTCTAGCAAGTGCCCCGAGCTGGGCGACCTGCTGTTGAAGCTGAAGGCGGAGGGGAGATAGGGGGCGGACATCATTGTCGTTTTCGCCTGCGAAGAAGGAATCAATTAACTACAAAGTGTGGATGGCTTCTAGTGAAGACTTAAACACCAGACTATGAAAGGGTTGTCGAGCCATTGGGGCTGCAACATTTGCCCATCGCAAGACGTTACTCGTTCAAATTGGGACGCTCCACATCCTATGAAATGGTTAATGCGGAACGTCCCTAGAAGTCTGTCTTCTGTTACCTAATAGTAGAGTTCGATATACGAATACGCCTTATCAAAAAGAGCCTGGTCTTTGAGCTTGTAGCGCATCCATAGAATGGCACGGAGCTGCTTCTTGACCTCTTTGACGCCTGCCGTGGTAGCTTGCCAGCCGTCGAAGCGAGTTATCTTAACGATCTCGTCAATGTCATTGACGATATTCTCGACGATGATAGGCGTGTCGCCGTTCTTGATGCCGTTAAAGAGCTCAGTGAGAGCAGCCTTTCCCTTGTCCTCCTCTTCCTCGGGTACGACTTCCTTTTCGGCGGCTCGTGCTTCTTTGGCGAGGTCGATGAGCATCTTGAGGAACTCGACGCTGTTGATGAGACCTTGCTCGTGACGTTCCCTCAGGTCCTCCAGGCGCTCGCCGAGCTTCTGGAACTTGCCATTCTTATCGTGCTTGCGGATTCGGGCGACGAGATCTATCTCCAGCTTACGCGTGATCTTCTCAGTATTGCTCTTGTCGTTGATGAAGTGCTCGATCATGTCCTCGTCGAGTTCAAGGATGTCGTCATCGTCTCGGACTCTCTCGACGGTGATGTTCTCGTGCACGAGCTCGATTGTCTTGGGCCCGAGCGCTGCCCAGATGAGCTTCCCGCGATTGTCTACCGGTCTCACGGAATCGTAGACCTGCGAGAGCCAGATGAAATCGGGCTTGTAGGGATTGAGACATGGGTCGGGCGAAAGGGCTTCCCACGCTCTGTTCAAGACCGAGAAGTCGGCCCCAAACTGGTCTTTCACCTTTGTCGTTGGCAGGCATTGTTGAGCTTCGAGAAGGGACTCCCAATCCGCGCTGCGGCGGTCTCTGACCGTTGAGAAGTACTCAAGACAGCAATGCATAAGCCCAGGTAGCTCGGCCTTTACCTCGTCGATGTTGGTTATAACCTTCTGCACCTCGGCCTCGTCGAAGTGCAGAGACTTGGCGACGTTGTCGAAGAGGCCGATATAGTCGACAATGAGACCGAATGTCTTCTTGTCGTTGTAGACGCGGTTGGTTCGACAGATTGCCTGCAACAGCGTGTGGTCGCGCAAGGGCCTGTCAAGGTACTGAGTTTGCAGGATGGGCGCATCGAATCCCGTGAGCAGCTTTGCAGTGACGATGAGAATCTTGAGCGGATCGTCCGGGTCGCGGAAACGGTCAAGGAGCTTTTCTTCGGCATCGCGATCTCGACGGTATGCCTTGTAGCGGTCTTCCTTGTCGTTGTTCGTGTCCATGACGATGGTGACTGCATCAGCGCCCAAGAGTTTGTCGAGCTCCTCCTTATACAGCAGGCAACACTCTCGGTCGTAGCAGACTACCTGCGCCTTGAAGCCGTCGGGCTCAACCTTTGACTCGAAGTGCCTGGCGATGTGCTCGCATACCTTGTGGATGCGGTCGGGGGCCTTCATGACGGACTCGATCTTGACGCGCCTGGTGAGTTCCGCCTTGTCCTCTTTGCTGAGGTCTCGGGTCAATTCGTCAAAGGCGGCGTTCACGACCTCTTGGTTGACGTGGAGCTCGACGGGAACGGTTTCAAAATGGAGCGGCAATGTGGCGTGGTCGCGGATGGAGTCGGCGAAGGAATAGCGGCTCATGTAGCCGGACTTGTCCTCTTTGGCACCGAAGGTGTGGAACGTGTTCTTGTCGGTTCGGTTGATGGGCGTGCCGGTCAAGCCGAAGAAGAAGGCGTTTGGCAAGGCGAGTCGCATCTTCTCGCCGAGGTCGCCCTCTTGGGTGCGGTGCGCCTCGTCGACCATGAGGATGATGTTCTCGCGCTCGTTGAGCGTCCCCGCAACCTCGCCGAATTTGAAGATGGTGGTGATGAGGATCTTTCTCATGTCCTGCTTGAAGAAGGACTCAAGCTCTTCCTTGCTGCCGGCGCTTGCGAGGTTGGGGATATCGGATGCGTTGAAGGTCCCCGTGATTTGGGTCTCGAGGTCGATTCGGTCATCCACGATGACGACGGTCGGGTTCTTGAGTTCGGGGACCATGCGCAGCTTCTGGGCGGCGAATACCATGAGCAGTGACTTTCCTGAGCCCTGGAAATGCCAAATGAGGCCACGCTTCGGGTATCCTGCGCGGACGCGGTCCACGATGAGGTTCGCACCCTCGAACTGTTGGTAGCGACAGATCAGCTTGATGCGTCGATGCTTCTTGTCGGTGGCGAAGAGCGTGAAGAACTGGAAGATGTCCATGACGTTCGTGGGGGTTAGCATGGACGCCATGCTTCTCTTGACGTCGGCAAGTGTGCCCTCGCTCTTCTTGTCGCCCTCATGCCAGGGTCCCCACATCTCGGGAGGCATGTTCACCGACCCGTAGCGATAGCATTTTCCTTCGCTGGCGAAGTTGATCGCGCTACAGACGAACATCTGCGGGATGCTCTTCTCATATTTAGCGATGTCGCCAGCGCCGTCGAGCCAGGTTATCGAATCGCGCACCGGCGTCTTGAACTCGCCGATGACGAGCGGAAATCCATTGACAAGAAGGACGAGGTCGAGGCGCTTGCCGCCCTGCTCCTGGGGGTAGACCCACTGGTTGGTGACGATGTACTCGTTTTTGCCAAGATCGCCGTCCGCCGCCGTGCCAAAGAAGCGGATGGGGACCATGCGACCGTCTTTGCCGTAGGGGAATGAGTTCTCCTCGATGATGAGCTTTTTGAACCGCTCGTTGGTGGAGACCAGGTTCTGCGGACTTGTGGACTGAATGAGGGCCCTGAGTCGGTAGATGATCTCGTCGGCGCGATCGGGGTCTTCTGCGATCTCCGGGTTAAGCCTGATGAGGGCGTCCTTGACCATGGGCTCGACCATGACGTCGGCATGGCGGCGCGGGAGGTCTTCGGCGGCCACGTATCTCCAGCCAAGGCTGGCAAGCGCCTCGACGCTCATTTGCTCGATGGTGTTGTCCTCGTTAAACATCTCCGAGTCCTAACTCCTGGTTCAAAATTTTCTTCGTTGTCGCATTCAATTCGTCGAGTGCCTGCTGTACGGCAAATTTCGATTTGTCGACCGAGG
>CABVDH010000027.1 GCA_902497065.1 uncultured Collinsella sp.
GATGACGTCGACAGGCGGGGTGGTTCCCCGCGTACGTGCCATCTGAGTAACCGAGGGGAGGGCGCACATGGGAATGACTGGTGCATACGAGCGCAATCTCGATGCAAAAGGTCGTCTGTCCCTGCCTGCACCCCTTCGCGAGGAGCTTGGAGAGCACGTTCGCGTGTTCAAGGCCCTGGATGTCGATGCTCTGTACGTGTTCTCTGCCGAGGCCTTCGATAAGTGGGTCGAAGGACTCTTCGCGGGTCGTGAGGGCCACGAGGGTTTTAACCCGCGTGACATTAATGACCAGAAGCTCATGAGGGCGATCAACAAGCGCACCACGTCGATGGACGTGGACAGCGCCGGTCGTATCGGTCTTTCCGAGTCTCTCCGCAAGCAGGCGAACCTCGACCGCGAGGTCACGGTTGTGGGCAACTACGACCACCTTGAGGTTTGGGATCGCGCCGCGGCCGATGAGGACGATGACGATGAGGCCCTGCTGGACCTCTTCTTCTCGTAAGGGCAAGGCACGGGTAACGGATGGAGCGTGGGATCTTGACACAAGAATATCGGCATGAACCTGTCATGCTCGGCGAAGTGCTTGAGTCGCTGCGGCTAAAGAGCGGCTCCGTTGTCTGCGATTGCACCCTTGGCGGTGCCGGCCATTCGGTAAAGATGGCCGCGCAGGTGGGGGAGACGGGCCTTTTGCTCGGCGTCGATCAGGACGACATGGCCCTCGAGGCCGCTGGTGCCCGTCTGGACCGCGAGGTTCCCGGCGTTCCGCACCAGCTGCTGAAGGGCAACTTCGGCGACTTGGACGAGCTGCTTTGCTCGGCCGAGGTGCCCGGGGTCGATGGCTTCCTGTTCGATTTGGGCGTTTCGTCACCGCAACTCGATATCCCTGGCAGGGGCTTTTCGTATAACGAGGACGCCCCATTGGACATGCGGATGGATCCGGGCAATAACACCTTAAACGCAGCTGAGGTCATCAACACCTATAACGAACACGACCTCGCCCGGATTCTACGCGTCTACGGCGAAGAGAAGTTCGCCTCGCAGATCGCGCGCGAGATCGTGCGCCGCCGCGAGCAAGAACCGATCGAAACCACCGGCCAATTTGTCGAGATCATCAAGGCGGGTATCCCGGCTGCCGCTCGTCGGCATGGCGGACACCCGGCCAAGAAAAGTTTCCAGGCCATTCGCATCGAGGTCAATCACGAGCTCGATGTGCTCGAACGAGGGCTTGATGCCGCCACCAGGTGGCTCAACCCGGGCGGACGTATCTGCGTCATCTCGTATCACTCGCTCGAGGACCGTATCGTAAAGAACCACTTTAAGGAGATGAGCCAGGGGTGCACGTGTCCGCCGGAGATTCCGGTGTGCGTGTGCGGCAACGTGCCGATACTCAAGGTCATCACCCGCAAACCCTTGGTTGCCCAGCCTGATGAGGTTGAGCGCAACCCTCGGGCGAGATCAGCCAAGATCCGCGTGGCGCAGCGTCTGTAGACGCGACCGCGCGATATTGGACCTCCCGCTCGTACCACAAACGAAGCTTAAACACACTACCAACGTACTCGGGATGGGAGGCGGCATATCATGGGCTACAACACCTCAAACGCAGCACTCGCCTATGATATGAACGCCATGCCCGCCTATCGTGAGGCACCGCAGGCCCCCGTTGCTCCCCGCGAGCAGCGCACGCCGCGCTTTGATGTCTACACGGGCGCGGGCCGTCAGGCAAACCAGGCGGTAAGCCCGGTTTTCATGAGCGTTCTTAAAACGTTTTGCATCATTGCGGCCATCTTCATGACGATCGGCGTCGCCCGTGTGGCGCTCGCCGGCGTTACGGCCCAGGTGCTCAACAGCAACGCCGCGCTTACCAACACGCTCGAGAAGGCGACCGACGAGAGCTCCGACCTGGAGGTCATGCATTCGGTCTATGGTGCCGACACACGCATTCGCGACCTTGCGGGCGCTTATGGCATGGTGGAGCCCAGCGAGAGCGTTACACTTGATTTTTCGCAGGATGCAGCCGCGGGCGCTAGCTCGACCGCGACCGCTCAGTAACAAGACGGTAGCTGAGTATGACAAATGACTATCGCCGCGGTTCCGATGGGGGCCGCGGTTCTGGACGTCCCTCGTCGCGGGGACGTTCTGGTTATCAAGGAACGGGTCGGCAATCTAACAACGCCGGGCAGTCCCGTGGCAACGACCCGGCGTCGCGACTTCGCGGCTCGGGTGGCCCTCAAGTGCATAACACCAGGTCGCGCAAGAGTTCGTCGACCGAATGGCTCACAGGCGCGCCTCTGCCTCGCCGCAAAGCCGTCATGGGATTCATTGGGCTTGGCTTGGGCTTGGGCGTCTTTCGCCTTGCCGACTATCAAATTGTCGAAGCCGATAAACTGCGCGAGCGTGCCGATGCGCGCCGCCTGCTTGCGCAGACCCTCTATGCCAAACGCGGCACCATCTACGACCGCAACGGTAACGTGCTGGCGTCGTCGGTCGAATGTCGCAACATCGCCGTGAACCCGCAGCTTGTCGAGGATGTCGACAAGACGGTGTCGGCGCTGGTCAAGGCAACTGGAATCGATAAAAAGACCTGCCGCAAGCTCGTCGAGTCCGATGGCACCTGGGTGTATATCAAGCGCCAAGTGGACGAAGACGATGCTGCGGCGCTGGAGAAGAAGAACCTGCCCGGCGTGCTTTTTGAGCAGGCCATGAAGCGCGTATATCCATACGGCAATCTGGCATCGCAGGTGCTGGGTGTAGTGAATGTGGACAACGACGGCTTGACGGGTCTCGAAAAGCAATACAACAAGCTTCTGACCGGCACGAACGGTTCTCTCGTACGAGAGCGCGCGAGGGACGGCAGCTATATCGCGGGCGGTGCCTATAAAAAGGTGGCTGCGGTCGACGGCGTTGATATCGTGACGACGCTCGACGTCAATATCCAGCGTGCGGCCGAGGATGCCCTGGCAGAGGCAGTTGAGAAGACTAAGGCCAAGAACGGCTCGGCGATGGTCACCGATCCTACGACAGGCGAGATCTTGGCAGCCTGCTCGTATCCGACTTACGACCAGACCGATCTGGAAAACGCCAAGACCGAGGATATGAACTTGCGCCTGGTCACCGACGCCTACGAGCCCGGCTCGGTCTTTAAGACGCTCGTGGCGGGCGCCGGCTTCGACTTGGGCGTCGTGCGATCGAGTACGTCGTTTGAGGTGCCGGCGAGCATCAAGGTGGGTGACGATACCGTCACCGATGCCGACAAGCGCGACTATGCCATGACCATGGATGTGCGCGAGATGATGCGCCGTTCGTCCAACGTGGGCTTTGTCCTGGTGGGGCGCAAGATCGGTGCGGACGACTTTGCCGCCTATGTGGACAAGTGGGGCATCGGTCACAGCTCCGGTGTCGATTTTCCGGGTGAGAGCCTGGGCATCGTCAAGGAGCGTGACCAGTATGACGGCGCCACGCTGGGATCGATGAGCTTTGGACAGGCGCTGTCTGTCTCGCCGATTGAGGTCGCACGTGCCGTGGGCGGCATCGCCAACGGCGGCGTGATGATGACCCCGCACTTCTATAAGTCCAGCAAAGGCGACGAGAAGGACTGGGGCGAAGGCGAGCGCGCGATTTCGGAGGACGCCGCATCCCAGGTGACATCGTGCATGCAGACGGTCGTGTCCGAGGGAACGGGCGTTGGCGGCGCGGTTGACGGCTATGACGTGGCGGGTAAGACCGGTACGGCCGAACGAGCCGACGAGAACGGCGGCTACCTCAAGGAGAACTACATGTCGTCCTTTATGGGCTTTGCGCCGGCACAATCGCCCAAGGTGCTGTGCTATATCACGCTCGACGGAACGCCGAGCGGCTCAGATGCCGCTGCGGTGCCGTTCCAGTCCATTATGGCCAACGCGCTCGACGTGCTGGGTATCCCGCACACGAAGTAGGGGGTTACAATCTTTGGGGCGTGGTTTGTTGTCCCATATGAGGGGTGTTCACATGCCCTGCACCACGCATGCGCGGCGCTGGGATACAATACGCCGATAGCATTATTAGGTTTACAGGGGAGCTGCAATGATAGAGATCGCCGTCAACAACCTCGCGGCCGCAACAGGGGCCCGAACCGTGACGGGAGAAGCCGATCGGGTATGCCGCGGGTGCGTTATCGACTCGCGCCAGGTCGAGGAAGGGACGATTTTCGTCGCCTTTCCCGGTGAAAACGTCGACGGCAATGATTTTGCTTCCCGTGCCGTCCAGTCGGGTGCCGGCGCCGTCGTGATGACGCGTGAGCCCGAGGCCGAGCTGGTCTCGCTGGCGCAGGACAAGGGCTGTGCCATCTTGCTGACCGATGATCCCGAGGAGTTTCTGCTGCGTTTGGCGCACGCGTACCGTCTGGAGCTTGGCTGCCTGGTCGTTGGCATTACCGGTTCCATCGGCAAGACGACGACCAAGGACGTGCTCGCCGCTGTGCTCGCCAAGCGCTATCGTGTCTGGGCTACCAAGGGCAATTTCAATAACCTGATCGGCATGCCGCTCACGGTGCTTTCCGCTCCGGCCGATACCGAGGTCCTGGTGCTCGAGATGGGCATGAACCATTTCCACGAGATTGAGCGCCTGTCCCAGTCCGCCAATCCCAACCTTGCCATCGTGAGCAAGATTGGCACCTCTCATATCGGCATTTTGGGTAGCCGCGAGAACATCGCCCGCGCTAAGGCCGAGATTGTCCAGGGTATGTGCGCCGCTGGCGACTTCTTGCCGCTGCTGGTTTTGGGCGGCGAGGACGACTTTACGCCGTTCATTCGCGATACGTTCGCCCAGCCTGCTGGTATCGACGTGATGCTGGCCGGCGTCTCGGACGATGATGAGTTCCGTGCCCGCGACGTTCGTGTTGATGACGAGGGCCGTCCGGTCTTTACGCTCGATTTTGGCCAGGGTGAGACGATCGATACCATGCTTGCCATCCCCGGCGTGCAGTCCGTCCCAAATGCCGTTAAGGCCGCCGCAGTTGCCTATCGCTTGGGCGTGACGCCCGAGCAGATCGATGCTGCCTTTAGGGGCCTCACGATCACCGGTCACCGCCAAGAGATCAAGCGCGCCAAGAGCGGTGCCCGCGTCATCGACGATTCCTATAACGCCAGTGCCGAATCCATGGCTGCTGGCCTCGATCTGCTGTGCTCGCTTTCGTGCACGGGGTCTCGTATGGCGATCCTGGGCGAGATGGGCGAGATGGGCGATGAGGCTCCTCGCATGCATGAGCTCGTGGGCGCCTATGCCGCCGCCAAGAAGCTCGACATGCTGGCGTGCGTGGGTGGTGAGCTGGCCCAGCTTATGGCCGATGCCGCGCGCATGATGGGCATGGACGAGGACCGCATCCAGGTGTTCTCCGATTATCAGCAGGTGCTCGACCGCATGGGCGGCGCGCTTGAAAAACATGATGTTGTACTGGTCAAGGGTTCCCGCTTTGTTGAGCTCGACCGCTTTGTGGAAGGTGTGTGCTAGCCCATGTTCGGCAATCCCTCGTATCCCACGTATCAGGCTTTTTTGGGGCTTGGCATCGCCGCCGCCATTGCGCTGCTGCTCATGCCGTGGTGGATCAAGCTGCTCAAGGTCGAGGGTATCGGCCAGCAGGTTCGTGCCGACGGCCCCAAGCGTCATTTGGTTAAGCAGGGAACGCCCACCATGGGTGGCGTTGTCATCCTCGTCGCGATTTCGCTGACCTGCCTGCTGATGGGCAAGCTCACCACCGAGCTCGTGCTCGTGCTGCTCGCCACGCTGGCGACCGGCGTGCTGGGCCTGATCGACGACCTGACCTCCGTTACGCATGGACGCTCGCTCGGTCTGACGCCCCATGCCAAGATGATCGGCCTAACCATTATCTGTGTCACCTTTACGGTACTTGCCGTTAACTGGTGCGGCGTCGCCCCCGAGATTCGTTTTCCCGGCGGCCTGACGATTGACCTCGGCGTGCTTTCGACCACTATCTGCGGCCTTTCGTTCCCGTGGCTTTACATTGTCTTTTGCTGGCTGATGATCGCCGGTCTTTCTAATGCCGTGAACCTGACCGATGGCCTTGACGGTCTTGCTGGCGGCACCTCCATGATTGCCATGCTCGCCATGGCTGCCATGGCGTTTTTGCACGGAGACGTGAACCTGTCCATCTTCTGCACCGCGTGTGCCGGTGCCTGCTTGGGCTTTCTGTGGTTCAACTGCTATCCGGCGAGCATCTTTATGGGCGATACCGGCTCGCTTGCCCTGGGCGCCGCGTTTGCCTGCACGTCCATCATGACCAACACCGAGGTCGTCTCCCTCATCATCGGCGGCCTGTTTATCGTTGAGACCCTGTCGGTCATGATTCAGGTTGTCTACTTCCACTTTACGCACAAGCGCGTCTTCCTTATGGCGCCCATCCATCATCATTTCGAAAAGAAGGGCTGGGCCGAGACCAAGGTCGTCATCCGTTTTTGGATTATCGCTGCGGCCTTTGGTGCCGTTGGCCTTGCTCTGTTCTTCCAGTTGGGATAGTGGTCTTTCATGTCTCTTGCTGATGTCTTTAGCCTGCTCGTTTTGGGTCAGGGCAAATCCGGTCTCGATGTCGCCCGCTGGGCGTTGGCACATCCCGAGCGCGTAAGTGCTGTTACCGTGTATGGCGGTGGCACCTCTGAGCCCAATGACGCCACGCGTGCGCTCGAGGCTGCTGGTGCGTCGTTTGTCTATGGGACCGAACAGGTCGAGGGCGCCTATGACGTATGCGTGACGTGCCCGGGCATCTCGGAGTTCTCGGGCTTCTTTAAGGCCGGGCGCGAGCATGCCGCCCAGATTATGGGTGAGCCCGAGTTTGCCTATCGCCTGTCGCCCGATAACTGGATTGCCATCACGGGCACCAACGGCAAGACGACCACCACGTCGCTGACTGATTATCTGCTTAAGGCTGCCGGCGAGGCCAGCGTTGCTGTCGGCAACATCGGCGAGCCGCCGGTCAACGAGATTGACGGCCGAGCCCACAACGAGTGGTTTGTGGCTGAGCTCTCGAGCTATCAGATTGCTACTACAACCGAGCTCCACCCCCGCGTGGCGGTGCTGCTCAACATCACTCCCGACCACTTGGGCTGGCATAAGAGCCATAAGAACTATGCGCTTGCCAAGATCAAACTGTTTGACAATATGGTCGATGACGATCTGGCGGTTGTCGACGTCGAAGACGCCGGCATTCACGAGTTCGATGAGTACATCTACACGCCGGGTCGTCGCATCTGCAAGGTTGCCTTTGACGAGCCTGAGGGCAAGGATGCCGCCTTTGTGCGCGACGGCAAGATGGTCGTGCGCCTGAAGGGCGTCGAGACCCCGCTCATCGCTACATCCGAGCTCAAGATCTCGGGCCATCACAATGTTATCAATGCCCTGTGCGCCGCCACGGCTGCCTTGGCGGTCGGTGCCGATGTCGATGGTGTCTGCCGCGGTCTTGCCTCGTTCCAGCCGCTCGAGCACCGCGTGGAGCCGTGTGGCGAGATTGACGGCGTGCGCTACGTCAACGATTCCAAGGCGACCAACACCGATGCGGTCGAGAAGGCACTGACGGCATTTCCCAATGACGACGTGATCTTGCTGCTCGGCGGCCACGATAAGGGCACGCCGCTCACGGACTTCGCGCGCGTCGTTATGGACAACGTGCGCTCGGTCGTCTGCTTTGGCGATGCGCGCGAGCGCTTCACCGCCGCTATGGACGAGGCCGATGTCGATGGCGATGTGGATATCGTCCAGGCGGATGACCTACGCGACGCCGTGGACGTCGCCCGTTCGCTGTCGAGCCGTGGTGACGTGATCTTACTTTCTCCTGCCTGCTCTTCGTTCGATGAGTTCTCGGGCTATGAGGAGCGCGGCCGCGTGTTTAAGGACTACGTGGCCCAGCTTGCCGCTGCAGCGAAATCACAAATGGAATAGGGGTTGCGGTGAGAGAGGAGAGCCCCCGACAAGGTATGAGGAGGCCCGACTCGGACCGTGCTTCCTCACGTCGTATCACACCGCGTTCCAGCCGCGGCGGGCAGTCGTTTAGCGAACGCTATATTGCCGGCGTTCCCGCCCGTATCATGCGCCCCCGTTTGATATTCATGGCCTGCTTGTTTACCTTGGTATGCTTTGGCCTGCTGATGGTGTACTCGGCGTCTTCGGTCGAGGCGCTGCACGAGAATGGCTCGGCGACGTTTTTTCTGGGTCGACAGGCCGCGTTTGCCGTGGTCGGTGTTCTGGCGCTGATTGCCATCGTGCGCGTTTTGCCGGACAGCTGGTTTGGGGAGGATGTGCTCAGGATCTTCCTCATAGGCATGATAGGGCTACTGTTTCTGGTGTTCTTGGTGGGCAGCGGCAGCCGTGGCGCCACGCGCTGGCTTAACATCGCCGGTATTCAGTTCCAGCCTTCCGAGTTTTTAAAGCCATTTGCCATTGCGTATTCGGCCATCATGCTTGATCGCTTCTTTTCGCCCGGTGGCAACATCAACGAATTCCTTCGCAAGATGGGCATCTACCTGGGCATTTCGCTCTTTCTGATCTTTATCCAGCCCGATTTCGGTACTGTCCTGATCATCCTGTTGACCCTCATGTGCATGGCGTTGTTTGCGGGTCTCGACCCCAGATTTATCATCGGCGTGCTAATCTTCGGCATTCTCGTGATCGTGATTGCGCTTGTCGCAGAGCCGTACCGTATGGTGCGTATTCAGGTTGCCTTGAACCCTTGGGCCGACGAGTATGGTGACGGCTATCAGGCCACGCTTGCCATTATGGCCTTTGCCTCGGGCGGTCTGTTCGGCCGTGGCATCGGCAACTCAACCATGAAGTACTCGTATCTGCCCGAGGCGCACAATGACTACATCCTGGCCATCATTGGCGAGGAAGTCGGTTTTGTCGGAACCGTGCTGTTCTTCTTGGTGTTTGCGATGCTGATCTACTCGGCGTTTCGCATTGCCGAGCAGGCGACCGATCGCCGGGGCGCGCTTATGGCGTCTGGCTCCGCGGTCATTCTCGCAGTGCAGTTTTTGATTAACGCGCTGGGCATCCTCAACGTGTTTCCCATGACGGGCAAACCGTTGCCGTTTATTAGCTACGGCGGTTCGTCGATTATTGTGTCGCTCATGCTTGCCGGGTTGATCCTGCGCGTTTCGTACGAGAGCGCCCGCCGGGATGAGTATGACCGCCGCCGCGAGAGCTTTGCCGTTATGGATGAGAGTACCGCCGGCGTGCCCCACGTGCGCGGCGAGCGATCTTCGCGTAACGGTTTTACCGTCCTGGATGGCTCTGCGACCGAGCCGGCAGCCCGCCCGCGTCAGCGAACGGCGCCGCAAGGTCGTCCTCAGCGCCCCAGCCCTCGCAACGCGGGCGGCGGATATAATCGAATCGATTTGAACTCGGACCCGTCGGCGCGTCTGCATACCGACGACCAGGGACCGCGTGTACGAAGGGACTACCATGACCGATAAAATGACCGTTGCTATTGCAGCCGGCGGCACGGCAGGGCACATCAACCCCGCACTCGCCTTGGCCGAAGAGCTGCGTGACCGTGGCCACCGCGTTGTGTTCGTGGGCCAGTCGCGCAAGCTCGAGGGTCGTCTGGTCCCCGAGGCTGGGTTTGATTTTGTGCCCATTACGGTCACGGGCTTCGACCGCTCCCGCCCTTGGACGGCGCTGACCTCGCTGTGGCGTGTCAACAAGGCCAAGCGTGCGATCGCCAGTCATTTCTCAAAGGTCGGCAAGCCCGATGCCGCCATCGGTTTTGGTGCCTATGTCGAGGTTCCACTGCTGGGGTGGTGCAAGGACGCAGGCGTGCCGTATCTGCTGCATGAGCAGAACTCTGTTCCGGGCCTGGCCAACAAGATGATGAACTCCCACGCCGCCCGCGTGTGCATCTCGGTGCCGGCAGCGCGCTCGGTCTTTGAGCGCGAAGGTGACCCTGACCACGTGCTCATGACCGGCAATCCCGTACGTCGCTCGGTGATCGAGGGAGATCGCGCTCGCGGCCGCAAGGCACTTGGCGTTCCCGAGGACGCTACGCTGCTGCTCGTCTTTGGCGGTTCACTTGGCGCCCAGCACCTCAACGAGCGCGTGGCTTCGCTCAAAAACGAGCTGCTTTCGCGCAAGATTCTCTATGTGTTGCATTCGACGGGTGCCGACGGCTTTGAGGAGACCGAGCGCGCTTTGGCGCTGACGCCCGAGGAGGCGAAGCGTTACCGCGTCCAGCCTTACATCGACAACATGGGCGATATGCTGGCTGCTGCCGATTTGGTGCTCTCGCGTTCGGGCGCATCGAGCGTGGCCGAGATCGCTGCGCTCGCCGTGCCTTCGGTGCTCGTGCCGTATCCGCATGCGACAGCCGACCACCAAACCACCAATGCTCGTTATCTGGTCGACGCCGGGGCCGGCGTGCTCTGCGCCGATGCCGATATCGACGGTTCTGCCTTTGCCGATGAACTGCTGCACCTGGTCGATGACGCGGCGGCGCGCGACGCCATGCGTCAGGCGGCGCGTGGTCTGGCTCAGGATAGGGCCGCCGCTCTTCTGGCGGATGCGGTAGAGGGTTTGCGTTAGTTAGACGGGATATCGTCGGTCGCCCTCGCGCTGATGCGGTAGGTGCGGTACAGTTAACGGGTTACAGGCAGTGTTTACGCAAGGAGTACACGAGCACATGGCTGATTCCCAGACTGCAACCTCCGCGCCCGAGTTTAAGAGCGCCCACTTTATCGGTATCGGCGGCGCCGGCATGAGCGGCATCGCCCTCGTTCTTCACGAGCGCGGTTATGCCGTTACCGGCTCCGACCTTAAGACGTCACGTTATATCCGCCAGCTTACCCGCGCTGGTGTGAAGGTGCATGTGGGCCATGAGGCCGCCACGATCGACGAGGTCAAGCCCGACGTGGTTGTTGTCTCCACCGCTATTCCGGAGTCCAACCCTGAACTCGTGCGCGCTCGCGAGCTTGGTATTCCCGTGTGGCCCCGTGCCAAGATGCTCTCTGCTTTGGGCCACGGCTACACCACCGTCGCTGTTGCCGGCACGCATGGCAAGACCACCACGTCTTCGATGTGCGCCACCATGCTCGACCGCATGGGTCTGGATCCGAGCTTCTTGATCGGTGGCATCGTCGAGGGCTATGACACGAACGGCAAGAACGGCTCGGGCGACTACTTTGTCGCTGAGGCCGACGAGTCCGACAGCTCCTTCCTGTTCCTGAACCCCAACGTGGTCATCGTGACCAACGTCGAGGCCGACCACCTCGATCACTACTCGGGTATCGAGGAGATCGAGGCAACTTTCGCCAAATTCATGAGCCTGGTGGGCGAGGACGGCACCGTCATCGTCTGCGGTGAGGACCCGCATCTGGTCGAGCTCGCCAAGTCGACGGGTCGTCACGTGCTTTCCTACGGCTTTGCCGAGAGCAACGACATCGTCTGCATGCACCCGGATGTCAAGGGCATCCAGAGCGATTTTATCGTTCGCTTTGAGGACGGCACTGAGCACGCTGTGGAGATCAAGAGCAATCCCGGTCGCCACAACATGCTCAACGCCACGGCGGTGCTCACCGTCGCCCATGTCCTGGGCCTTGACATCGACGCCGCCGCCAAGGCGCTCTCGAGCTTTGAGGGCGTCCGCCGTCGCTTTACCCACGTGGGCGATATCGATGGCATCACCGTGGTCGATGATTACGGCCATCACCCCACCGAGATCAAGGCGACGCTTGCTGCTGCTTCGTCGCTGGGCTACAAGCACGTCGACGTCGTGTTCCAGCCGCACCGCTATTCGCGCCTGCAGGCCCTGTGCGACGACTTTGCCGATGCATTTGCCAATGCCGATAAACTGCTGCTGATTGATGTGTTCTCGGCTGGCGAGATGCCCATTCCGGGTGTCACCTCTAAGATGCTCGCCGATACCGTGCGCGCCAAGCATCCTGGCAAGGAGGTCGTGTACTGCTCCAGCCGTCTTGAGCTCAATCAGGAGCTCGAGCAGATGGTGGGCGAGGGCGACCTGCTGCTCACTATGGGTGCCGGTGACGTTACGACCGTCGGTCCCGAGTTCATTGAGTATCTGACTGCCAAGAAAGACGCTTAAGTCTAATGGGTCTGTTTAACGCCGTCATGGCGCTCTCGGGCATGATCGACACGGATGTGATCGAGGACGAGCGCCTTGCGCGTCATACGAGCTATCGTATCGGCGGCAAGGCCGACCTCTTTGTGACGTGCCATAGCTATCATGCCCTCCGCCGCGCCGTGGCGGTGCTCGATCGCGAGCAGGTGCCGTGGGTCATCATCGGCAAGGGCTCCAATCTGCTGGTTGCCGATGGCGGTTATCGCGGCGCCGTCATTTCGCTCGGACGTGAGTTTCAGCGCACGGTTGTTGCCGATGACGGTTGTACGCTGACGGTCGGTGCGGGCGTGATGTTTGCGCGCCTGGTCAACGATGCCCTGTCGCGTAGCCTCTCGGGCCTTGAGTTTGCCGTTGGCATCCCTGGTTCGGTTGGCGGTGCGATATCTATGAATGCCGGCACACGGACCGAGTGGATTGGCTCGCTGGTTGAGGATGTCGTAACGTTTGACCCGGCATCCGGTATCAAACATTATGCGGGGTCCGAGATCACTTGGGGCTACCGCGAATGTAGCCTTCCCCGCAATGAGATCATCCTCGAGTGCGTGCTCAAGCTTAAACCGGCGCCCAAGGCCGACATTCGCGAGCGCATGGAGCGGTACCTGACGAGGCGCAAGCGTACACAGCCCATGGGTCGCGCATCCTGCGGGTCGGTCTTTCGCAACCCGCCCGATGCGAGCGTGGGCAAGCTTATCGAGGATTGTGGATTAAAGGGTTTTTCGATTGGCGGCGCGGAAGTTTCGCCCGTTCACGCTAATTTTATCGTTAATAACGGAACTGCCTCGGCCGATGACGTTGCCGCGGTTATCAGACATGTGCACGGAAAGGTGAGGGAGGCGTATGGCATCGAGCTCAGACCGGAAGTTAAATTCCTCGGCTTCTAGAGCATCGAAACCCACCTTCCGCCGCGCCGGAGGGCGTTCCGGCGCGCCTGCCAAACCTCAACGCAATATCGTCGCGCACTCTAAGCCTGTCGGGCATGCTCGACAGACCAGTCGTCCGGTTGTCGGCTCGCAGCTCGGTAATCGTCCGGCCGCAAAAAAGTCCTCGCGTCCCTCGGTGACGTCAAAGCCTGTTATGGGCGCCAAGCCTGCCCGTCCTATGGCAACTCCTAAGCCCTCGACAGGAACTAAGGCGGCGCGTCCGAGTCGCACGCTGGGCGCATCGAAACCGCGCTCGCTGACATCGGTGCCGGCTACCGCCAAGAAGCCTTCGGGTAAAAAAGGCGTCAACCCGTTGTCTTTACTTAGGGCGATGGCAAATAAAACATCAGACGCCGCTTCTGTCGTTACAGGCAAAGGCAAAATCGTGGGCGGCGTTTTGGCCGTCTTGGCCGTGCTCGTCGTCGTTGCTATCGTGGTGATTAACTCTGGATTGTTTACCGCCACTGATATTCAGATTCAAGGCAGCGAGCATGTGACGAAGCACGATGCTATCCAGCTGATCGATTTGCCCGAGGGAACGTCGCTTTTTAACGTCGATCCCGACCAGATTACCGAGGACCTCAAGCAGAACCCGTGGGTCTCGGGCGTGGATGTCCAGCGTCAGTTCCCACATACGCTCATCATTACGCCGATGGAGCGCAAGGTCATTGCAATTGCCTATATCAGCTCCGATGACCTTGCCTGGGCCATCGGGGATGATGACACCTGGATCGCCCCGCTGTCGACGTCGGTCGAAGTGGATGACCAGGGCAACGTCATCACGACGGGGCAGGGCTCAAATACCCTGACCGGCATTGATGCCGCGCTGGCGCTCGCTAAGCACTATGGCGCGGTGTTGTTGACTGATGTCTCGGCGGATGTCGCTCCGGTTTCCGGCCAGGCGGTGAGCTCCAAGGCCGTTAAGGCTGGCTTGGATTATGTGCGTGGTTTTTCGAGCGAGTTCTTGGGACAAGTCAAGGATATTTCCACGCCTTCGGTCGAAGCCATCTCGGCAAACCTCAATAACGGCATTGAGGTGTCGCTGGGCGATTCGAACGATATCGTCAAGAAGGAGCGCGTAGTCACCAAGCTGCTTTCGCAGGTAGAGGGCGTAACGTATATCAATGTGCGCTCTCCGGGTAACTATACATTTAGGAACGCTCCGACCTCGTAGCGCTGGTTGATGCTTTGTTGAGGGGCCATACCACGCCGTTTATCTGGTTTGTTTGGTTTTCACGGTCAATTATTTGACTGATACGTTCATAATGTGCAAACATAATACGGTTTACCTTTGCATTTACTTTCAACCTGAAGGTTAATGTGCGCAGGGGTCGACCCATGCTATGGCTATAACCTTTGTTCGGAGGACCGACATGCACGAGACAGAGATCAACAACTACCTTGCCGTCATTAAGGTGGTCGGCGTCGGCGGCGGCGGTACCAACGCGGTCAATCGAATGATCGAAGAGGGCATCCGCGGCGTCGAGTTTGTTGCCATCAACACCGATGCTCAGGCACTCGCGATCTCTGATGCCGATATCAAGGTGCACATCGGCACCGACCTTACCCGCGGCCTGGGCGCCGGCGCCAACCCCGAGGTTGGCCGCAAGGCTGCCGATGAGTCCCGCGACGACATTGCCGAGGCGCTCGCTGGCGCCGACATGGTGTTCATAACCTGCGGCGAGGGCGGTGGCACCGGTACCGGCGCTGCTCCCATCGTTGCCGATATCGCGATGAACGAGGTCGGTGCGCTGACCGTCGCCGTCGTGACCAAGCCCTTCACCTTCGAGGGCCGCAAGCGCAAGAAGAGCGCCGAGGAGGGCATTAAGACCCTCTCCGATTGCGTCGACACCATGATCGTCATCCCTAACGATAAGCTGCTCGACATCGCCGAGAAGAAGACCACCATGCTCGAGGCCTTCGCGATTGCCGATGGCGTCCTTTCCCAGGGCACCCAGGGCATCACCGACCTCATCACCGTCCCCGGTATCATCAACCTGGACTTCGCCGATGTTAAGACCATCATGAAGCAGGCCGGTACCGCCATGATGGGTATCGGTACCTCTTCTGGGGACACCCGTGCCGTCGACGCTGCCCAGCAGGCCATCTCCAGCCCGCTGCTCGAGAGCTCCATCGATGGCGCCACGCGCGTGCTGCTCTCCATCGCCGGTTCCAAGGACCTGGGCATCCAGGAGATCAGCGACGCCGCCGACGTTGTCGCCAACGCCGTCGACCCCGAGGCCAACATCATCTTCGGTACCGTTGTCGACGAGTCCCTGGGCGATCAGGTGCGTATCACCGTCATCGCTACGGGCTTCTCCGACTCCAACGTCAACCGTCAGGACGAGCTCTTTGCTGCTCAGCAGTCTCAGAGCAAGGCCGCTGCCTCCGCTGAGCCGCAGCGCACCGCTCCTGCCACGAGCCCGGCTCAGGCCGCTCCGACCCGCAACGTCGGTGGCACCGAGCTTCCTAACTTCGGCAACGATCAGTTCGAGCTTCCCGACTTCCTGAAGCGCGGTAGCTTCTAAGTCGTTCTTTGCATTGTTGTGCACAGGGGCGTGTCCGTATGGACGCGCCCTTTTTATTTCGACTTTGTAAACTAGAACCTCCAATCTCTTTACGTTCCCTTTACGATTGCCTCCAGCGCAGCAGGTATCCTTTTAGAGAAGTATGACAGCCGTATAAACGCGGGCTGTAGCGGCGATGCCGCGGTACTTGTGTTATTAGGAGGCTTTAGTATGGCAGCACGTGCGGACAAAGTTTCGCGTGTCGACCATGATGGAGTTACGTTGGTGGAGGGCGCGACATCCGATGTTCGCTTTGCCTTCACCGAGCGCGCCGGTGGCGTTTCCGAAGATGCGTACTCCTCACTCAACTTGGGCTCGCATGTTGGCGATGACCCCTTTGCTGTTCAAGAAAATCGTCGTCGTGCGCTCGAGGCTATGGGTGCCGCCGAGTGCGAGCACAACCTGCTCGTTCCCAATCAGGTCCATGGTGATCATATCGTTGCGGTGACCTCGAACGGCGCCGATGACCTTGAGGACGTTCGCGAGCAGATTGCCGAGGGCTGTGATGCCATCGTCTGCACGGCGCATAACGTGCCCGTGCTGCTCTGCTTTGCCGACTGCGTTCCCGTGGTGCTGGTGGCCCCCGGCGGATTTGCCGTGGTGCACTCCGGTTGGAAGGGCACGATTGCACGTATTTCCGCCAAGGCGTGCCAGGCGCTTTGCGATGCTGCCGGTTGCGATGCGAGCGACGTTTCCGCCTATATCGGCCCCCATATCTTGGGTGACGAATATGAGGTATCCCAGGAACTCATGGATCGCTTTGCCGCCGAGTTCTCTTGCATCGATGCGAATACCTCTCGCATGCTTGATCTTTCCGCTGCCATTCGCGAGGCGCTGGTAGATGTCGGTGTCGACGCGGATAATATCGTGGATACCCAGCTTTCGACCGTGCGTCAGAACGACCGCTTTTATTCCTACCGTAACGAGGACGGCACCTGTGGGCGCCATGCTGCGATCGGCATGATGCTATGAGAAAGATCGTATCGGTCCTGAGCGCCGCTGTGTTTACGCTTACGCTGTGCGCCTGTTCTTCGGGATCTTCTACCTCTTCCATTACCGTGGCCGGCTCCACGACCTGCCTTCCTATCGCCGAGATTGCGGCCGAGGGCTTTAAGGAGGAGACCGGCATCGACGTGCTCGTTTCCGGTTTGGGTTCTTCCGCTGGGATCGAGGCCGTCAGCGCCGGCACGGCCGATATCGCCAGCTCCTCCCGTGGACTCAATGCCGACGAACAGGATCTGGGCCTGACTCCCATCGTCATTGCCCACGACGGTATTGCGGTCATCGTGAACGACGACAATCCCGTCGATAACCTCTCGACCGAGCAGCTCCGCGATATCTACGCCGGCAAGATTACCAATTGGAAAGAGGTCGGTGGCGAGGACCTGAGGATTCAGGTCATCAACCGAGACGAGGCGTCCGGTACGCGCGAGGCCTTCCGTACCATCGTGATGGATGGCACGCCGTTCGATCGCCGCTCGGCTGTTCTTTCGGGTACGGGCCAGGTGCGCGACGTGGTATCTCGTTCGCGTGGGGCCATCGGCTACATTTCGCTGGGCTTCGTCGATAGCCTCAACGCCAAGACCTCGGTCAAGGCCGTCTCGGTCAATCATGTTGAGGCGTCCGAGAAGACGGTCGCGAGTGGCGGCTATCCCATCTCGCGCGACCTTTACTTCTTTGTGAAGGGTGCGCCTTCGCAGCAGGCGCAGGATTACATTGACTATGTGACGTCCGAAAAGATGGACAAGCAGATTCGCGAGGCGGGCTTTATCCCCGTCACCAACGACGAGAAGGGGAGTGAGTAGCATGGAAGCACAGGAAAACTCCCAGACTGAGCAGAATGTTCAGACGCCCAAGAAGCGCGAGCTGGCGCTCGTATCGCGCAGCACCTATATCAAGGAGAAGGCGCTGCAGTGGATCTTCTTTGCCTGCGCGTTCTTGGCGGTCGTCACCGTCATCCTGATTTTTGTCTTTACCACGTACTCGGCGCTGCCCGTCTTTACTGACATCGGTCTGGCGGACTTCTTTAGCTTTACGTGGGCGCCTTCCGAGGGCCACTACGGAATCTTGTCGCTGCTTGCCGGCTCGGGTCTGGTGACCGTCGGTGCGCTCGCCATGGGCGTGCCGCTGGGCGTGGGTACAGCCGTTTACCTGGTCGAGATTGCCAGCAAGCGCGTGCGCAAGCTCATCAGCCCTGCCGTCGACCTGCTGGCCGGCATCCCTTCTATCATCTACGGCTTTTTCGGCATGATCATCATCCGCCCGTTTATCGCGCAGGTGACCGGTGGCCTTGGTTTTGGTGCCCTGACGGCTTGGTTCGTCCTTGCCATCATGATCGTTCCCACGATCACCACGCTCACCATCGATGCTCTCAATTCCATTCCCATGGGCATTCGCGAGGCATCGTATGCCATGGGCGCCACCAAGTGGCAGACCATCTATAAGGTCGTGCTACCTGCCGCGAAGCTGGGTATCGTTGATGCCATCGTGCTGGGTATGGGCCGTGCCATCGGCGAGACCATGGCCGTGCTCATGGTCGTAGGTAACGCCCCGGTTATTCCCGACAGCATTGCGAGCCCTATCTCGACGCTCACGAGCCAGATTGCACTCGACATGAGCTATTCCTCGGGTCTGCACCGCTCGGCGCTGTTCGGCATGGGCGTGGTCCTGTTTATCATCTCCGCCACACTGGTGGGCATCGTCCGTCTGATTTCCAAGAAGAAGAGGGGGTAGGCTATGTCCGATTCCGTTGACGCGACGGTCGATGCGACCTCGTCGCGCGAGCGCATCAAGCGTGCCCTTTCCCACGGCAAGAAGGGCCGCATCAACAAGGACCTGTCCAACAAGATCATGCTTGGCGTGTTCCGTGCCGCTGCCTACATCACCACGCTGGTGCTGGTCGCTATCATCGCCTACGTGGTCATCAACGGCCTGCCACACATCTCGCTCGACTTTATCTTCGGTTGGCCCCAGGGCGTCAACGCCGAGGGCGGAATTTGGCCCACGATCGTCTCGACCGTCTACGTGACGGCGCTCGCCATGCTTATCTGCACGCCGATCGCTGTGCTGGCAGCCGTCTATCTGGCCGAGTACGCCAAGCAGGGCAAGGTCGTCGAGCTCATTCGCTACGCTGCTGACGCTTTGGCCTCGGTGCCCTCCATCGTTATGGGCCTGTTTGGCTACGCCTTGTTTGTCGAGGCTATGGGCCTGGGCCTTTCGATGGTCTCTGCCGCTCTGGCACTCGCGCTCTTGATGCTCCCCATCGTCATGCGCACCACCGAAGAGGCCATTCGCGCCGTTCCGCGCTATATCCGTTGGGGCGCGTACGGCCTGGGCGCCACCAAGTGGCAGGTTGTCTCCAAGATCGTGCTTCCTTCTGCCTTTGGCCGTATTGCCACGGGCATCGTCCTCGCCATCGGCCGTGCCATTGGCGAGACCGCGGTGGTGCTCTACACCATGGGCCAGGCCATCAACCTGCCTATTTCGCCGCTCGATTCCGGCCGCCCCATGACGGTTCACCTGTACCTGCTTGCCAACGACGGCATCAACATGAACGCAGCCTACGGCACTGCGCTCTTGCTGATGGTGATCATTTTGGCCTTCAACCTGTTTGCGCGCTTCCTGTCGCGCAAGCGTCGCTAGTTAAGGAGTCCCATGTCCGTTTATCAGTCCGCTCCCACGTTGGAGCAAGCGGCCATTACGGCCAAGGATTTCAACTTTTGGTACGGTGACTTTCATGCGCTGACGGGGCTTGACCTCAACATCGCCAAAAACGCCATCACCTCCTTCATTGGCCCTTCGGGCTGCGGCAAGTCGACGTTTTTGCGCTGCATCAACCGCATGAATGATCTGATCGAGGGCACCCGCGTCGAGGGTACCATGACGCTTGACGGCAACGATATCTATGCCGAGGGCGTCGACCCGGTCGACCTTCGCCGCCGCGTGGGCATGATTTTTCAGCAGCCCAACCCGTTTCCCAAATCCATCTACGAGAATGTCGCTTTTGGCCCTCGTCTGCAGGGCGTGACTAGCAAAAGCGACCTCGATGACATCGTGGAAGAATCGCTTAAGCGCGCCAACCTCTGGAAAGAGGTATCCAATCAGCTCAACAAGGATGGTTTGGCGCTCTCGGGCGGTCAGCAGCAGCGTCTGTGCATCGCGCGTGTGCTTGCGGTGCAGCCCGATGTCCTGCTGATGGACGAGCCCTGCTCCGCCATCGACCCCACGTCCGTCTCTAAGGTCGAGGATTTGATGGCCGAGCTGGCGCCCGAGATGACGATCATCATCGTCACGCATTCTATGCAGCAGGCCGCTCGCATTAGCGACTACACCGCATTTTTCTTGCAGGAAGTTGCCGGCGAGCCCGCCACGCTCATCGAGTATGGTCAAACCGACGCGATCTTCACAAGCCCGGTGGATTCGCGGACGGAAGACTATATCACCGGCCGCTTTGGCTGATCGGTGCGACTAGTCCCAAGCCGATCGGACCTGGTCCGGTGCGTATTCACTGTGCGGGCGGCATGACCGCACCCAACTGATTGGAGTGAACCATGCGTAAACTGTTTTCCCGTCAGCTCATCGAGGCCCGTCACGAGATGCTGAGCATCTACGAGGCCGTCGATCTGGCGCTTCACGACGCCGTGAAGGCCTATGTGACCGATGATCGTAAGCTCGCCACCAAGACCAAGAAGCGTACGCTTTCGATTGACGCTCGCTGCGCCAACTTGGAGGCCGTGTGCTACAACCTGATCGCTACGCAGTCGCCGGTCGCCTCCGACTTCCGCTTGCTGCAGACGATCATCTACGTCGACTTTAACCTGCAGCGCATGACCGATAAGGTTCGCCAGATCTGCCGCGCCACGCGTCACATGGTCAAGGCCGACATCTCGCTGCCCCAGGAACTCGTCGGTACGGTTGAGGCCGAGGCCGAGGCTGTTTACCAGGTGCTGGGTTCGTCACTTTCTGCGCTCGTCACCAACGACATGTCCATCATCTGCAACCTGGCCGTCGAGGACGAGCCGGTGCATGCGGCGTACGAGAAGTTCTTCCGCATCTTTAACCGCATGGACACGGGCGATTTTATGGACGACGACAGCAACTATGACGATCTGCGCCGCGCCATTATGGTTTCGCGCTACCTCGATCGTATCGCCTCGATTTCCATCGATGCTGCCTGCCGTCTGACCTTCCTTTTGACCGGACAGCGCATGACTGCCGGCGATATCGCCCGTACGGACGAGGATGAGCTTGAGAGCATGCGCGTGCCTTCGGGCGAGGGTGTCATCATGAGGCCCGCCGTGGATGCGGGCTATGTTGCCAAGGTGCCTGCTAACGAGGTGAGCGAAGGCCTTCGCTATTTGCTTGAGCACCTTGAGGACGAGGACGACGCCGAGGACGACGAGGAGTAGGGGCCCCGTTCGTCGAAAGATTGTAAATACCTAAGTGAGCGCGGCCTTGCACATGTGAGGCCGCGCTCTTGCGTTAGCATGGGACTACTTGTTTGGCTGTCAGCGGAGGCGAT
>CABVDH010000028.1 GCA_902497065.1 uncultured Collinsella sp.
CCCTAATCTAGCAACGGTTTAGAGTCTACTAGATTGGGGGGACGGGGGCCAAGCCCGCACAGTTAGCGTCGGCGTGACGTCCTTCGTCTACAGCACGGTTAAATGCATCGAACAAATGGGCTGCTTCCTCGGGACGCGAGGAAGCATCTAAAACAGTGTTGAGAATGTCTCCCGCATCACGTCCGTGTGTCTCCGTCGGAGGAACCGACGTGGTCTCGCCATCAAGAATGCAAATATTGTCACGAGGCACTGAAGCCACGACAACCGGCGAATGCGTGGTCACGACAAACTGCACGTTGGGGAAGATGCGAACGAGGTCCTCCAGAATTCGTGCCTGTCAACGAGGGTGCAAATGAAGGTCGATCTCGTCAATCATTACCACGCCCGGCGTCTTGAGCACACGATCCCCTAGTGCGGGGTTCAACATCGCCATGCGATATGCGATGTCCGCAAAAAGGCTCGACGTGCCACGATATCCGTCGCTCATAGAGTGAATCCTATCGCGATGGTAACTACCATCGGCAGTGCTTATATGTAAACACCAGCTGGCCGAGTTCGGCATCAAAATCGACCATCGCGTCCACGGTAGAAGCAGCGGCATCAAAACATGAGGCCGGTGCCTTTTTAACCGCAGAGAACAGTGCGCTGTCACGCCTATTCTGCTACTCCCAAATGGATTGAGATTTAAACCATGCATTCATACGTGCATCGTTCGAAGATGCCTGTAGGGCACCTTCGAACCCACGCGTCCTGTTGGGCAACGATTGGTCTTTAGGTTCAGTCCGCGTCCACAATCGATCGGTCCCATAACGAGCAAGAATGGGAAGGACAACCGTCTCGCCACTGCCGACATTTTTATTGCAGCCGATCGCTGACATCCATTACAGGCGCAGCGTCAGCAATAGTCGCGCAGCCCTTGGCAGTATTAGGCGAACGCAACTAAAACCGTTGCAAATGCAATTAGGTATAATTCTTCCAAATCGCCTAGAGAAAGTGTTTGAATGCTGACCGTAATCGTGCCCACTTACAATGCCGAGCCGTATCTTTCTCAGGCTATAGGCAGCCTATTAAGCGAAAACAAAATTGAGCTGGAAATCCTCGCCATCAACGACGGATCCACCGACAACTCGCTCGCCATTATGCAAGATTTCGCTGCGCGCAACTCGCGCGTTCGAGTGGTCGATAAGGCAAACCAGGGTTACGGCGCAACCTGCAATCTGGGCATTCGCGAGGCAAAGGGCGACTGGATTGCCATCCTCGAGCCCGATGACTGGATCGAGCCCGGAATGTACTCCGATGTGCTTGCCTTTGCCAAGCGCGAATTTGTCGATCCGAACAAGCTCGATATTATCGAGACCCCGTATTGGATCATTCGCAACCCCGATACCCCCCAAGAGGTCAAACTACATTGCGCATATCGTGGTCGCATCAAACCGTCTCGGCAACCGTTCACCATTCACGACGCTCCACACCTGCTGGCCCATCATCCGTCCATTTGGTCGGCAATCTATCGTCGCGACTTCCTAATGCAAAACAATATCTGGTTTAAGGAAATCCCCGGTGCGGGCTGGGCCGACAATCCATTCCTTGTCGAAACGCTCTGTCAGGCAAAGGCGATCGCTTACTGGCCCAAGCCGTATTATTGCTACCGCGAGGAAACACCCGAAAAGGCAGCTGCTCTGGCAAAGCGTGACCCCTTGATGCCGTTTAATCGCTGGAACGACATGGTCGATATTCTTGAGCGGCTCAACGTCACCGACCCCGCCGTTTGGACACCCCAAATCACACGTGGCTTCACCTATATGGGCATCATGATTGAGCACACCGGAATTGATGGCCACCCCGAAATCGAGCGGGCGATCCACAGGATGTTCGAACGCATGCCGCAAGAGCTGGTATTTGCCAATCCTCGCATTACCCCTGCGGCCAAAAAGCTCTATGCCGAGTATATGGGCATCGCCAACCCTAAAATCAGCTACTGCGCATACGCCAAGGACCTCGTGGGCGAGGGCCTGTATAACGTATGGAACAAGGGGCCCAAGCAAACTCTAAAAATGATCACATCGCACTTTGGTTCATACAACGCACGCGCTGGAAAATAGTCTGATGGGCAGCAAAACAAGCAGAAACACCTCCATCGAAGCGCTGCGCTTGGTAGCGGTCGCTGGCATCGCGGTATTCCACACGTTTCAGTGGACCTTCCAGGCCGTCTGCATCAGCGTGCCGGAATATGCACCGCTCGCCGCCTTCCCCTATTCGGGACTGCTGGGGTTCATTAACTTGCTTGGCTGCTGGGCCAACGAGGTCTTCTTTATGATTTCGGGCTATTTTCTCATCGCTTCGGCCGAGCGTGCTTGGGACGGTGGAGCAACATGGAAGTCGCAAATGCAACGGACGGCGCAGCGCCTGGGCAAGGTCATTTTGCCCACTGCGTTTTATTGCCTCGTGGCGCTCGCGTGGTCCACGGTCGTCTCACCCATTCCCGATGTTACCCTCAATACGCACTACTGGTACACGCTAGGCCTTGAGTTTATCTGGGTCTATGCCGCCACGGTCTTCATGGCGCCATGGTTTGGACTGGCTAAGAGTCGACTCCCCCAGAAAACCTACAAGACGACGGTCATCGCCGTTGGCATCCTCGCATTTGTTGTTAACGGGTATTTAGCCGCTATGAGTGCGACAAGCGCCGGCGAGTTTTCTTGGCTCCAAAAGCTCATGAGCGCTACCACGTACGTAGTCGCGTTTTTGATCGGCGGACTGCTCCGCGACGTAACCGGCGCCATGGATTCGGACAAGGCGGGCGCCTTAGGCACGCGGTCGCTCGCAGCGGTTTTGGTGCTCGCCACCATCCTGGAAGGAGCACTCTCCTTCACCGGCAACCTCACGGCGATGGCAGTCCTCTCCTACAAATCAACCTCGTTGATCTCGTTTGTCCTCGCTGCCGCCTCTCTGCTCTTTGCGGCGACCCGGCGCAGTGCCTCAGGCAATCCACGGACCGCAGGTGTCATCGTCACCTTATCGACCGCCACGCTTGGTTTCTATGTGATGCAGTCGCTCACCAGTAGCCTGTGGCGTCCCGTCTTCAATACGTTGCTCGCAAACATACTGATCAGCCAAAACAGCCCGGCAGCTATATGTATCGTCACAGGCACCGTCATTAGCATCGTCTTTGCCTTAGCGCTCCTCATCATCGATGCTGCTAGAAGCCTTATCGCTCGCAAGCTCAAGCGGCAATAGACACGCTGCCGTCAGACCCTAAAGCCGCTGCACCCGTGGCAGGTTCCTGCGTTTTATTCAAAGCTTGCCGCCAAAGCGCACCGAGCCTTTACAATAAGACAGTCCCAAGGACGTATTCGATAGCTTCCGCGCAGCGATCGCCAGCCGCGCGTGAAAGGATATATTGCCCCATGCCTTCAACCCTTCCCGCCCCCATCGACAAGCTCGCCATCGTCGTCGTTACGTACAAGCGCCAGGAACTCCTGGCCAACTTGTTCGACTCCATGACCGAGCTCACGGCAACGCCCTGGCGCATCGTGATTGTCGATAACGAGAATTCGCGCGAGACCGAGGCCATGTGCGCCGCATTTAACGAGCGCTTGGCCAACCTGTGGGGCATCGACACCGAGCAGCCCGACGCACAGGGCGGCACCGACCGTGTCATCTACGCCCCGCAGCTCGAAAACGGCGGCGGTGCGGGCGGCTTCTCCGCAGGCACTAAATGCGCCTACGACCTGGGCGCTCAATGGTTCTGGGTGATGGACGACGACGTGCTCGTCATCCCCGAAGGCATCGAGCGTCTTGCCAAGTGGACCGACCGCTACGACGTCATCCAGGGTTCGCGCCTGGACTTTGACGGCGGCGCCTTCTTTTGGCAATACCAACTCATCCTTTCGCTCGGCATTCCCAACCCTGTCGCCAAGTGGGACCTGGGACCCGAGGGCTACCGCGCCATGAACCAGCTATGCTTTGAGGGCGGCATGTTCTCGCGCCGCGTGGTCGACAAGATCGGCCTGCCCGATGCGCGATTCTTCATCTACGGCGACGATGCCTGCTATGGTTACGTGGCCAGCCAGCACTTCCCCGCCGCCGTTGTGGCCGACGTGGTGCTCAAGCGCGCCCGCGCCGTCTCTAACTGGGATATCGCCGGCAAGCGCCAGCTCAACTCTACGAGCGACACCAACCGCTACTACATCATGCGCAACCGAGGCTTCCTCGCTCGCTATATGCAGATCTACGGTGACTACCACCCCATGCTGTTCCGCCTGGGCAATGCCGCGACCTTCTGCAAGGAATTCATTCGCCTGGCTGCGGTCGATAAGTGCTATAAGACCGGTATTCCGGCGCTGCGCCGTGGCATGAAAGACGCCCGCAAGATCATCAAGGATCCCAACTGGAAGCCCATGCCACCCATGAAGGACACCGAGTAACGGAAGCCGGAAACACCTCAGCGCTTAAAGCCGCTGGTACACCGTAGCCACATGCTGTCCATCAAACCCAAACCCCCAGCGTATGCGGCCAACGCCGGGTCGCGGCACACGGATTTCGTCGATGCCGTCGCGCTCTATGTCGAGCAGCGCCTGCACGGCCAGCAATTCCAGGCCCAGCGCATCCACACCGGGGTCATACATCATGTTGATCGTTATCAGCGGACGTTCATCGAGCATACCGATCGTATCGGCTATGTCGAACGCGGCGCCCGTAGGAAAAACCTGGATGTCCCAGCGATCCGCGCCACACTTTCGCCTCGAAGCAGGATTGGCATAGCCCGGCAATCCAAAGCAGAGTCCTTGCAAGAGTAGGTGATATGGCAGCGGTGTATCTGGGTCGGTCGCACCGATTCCCGCATCCCCCAGGATGCGGCTTAGCGCCCGCCTCACGGTATCCTCGTTCCCACGGCACAGCCCGTCGCGAAACGCATCGACGTCTCGAATGTCTTCGGCAGCGCACTCAAACCACTCAATAATCACTAGACGCAAGGCCTGGCGAAGCTCGTTATTGGGCAATCGCAAAGCACGGAAGCGATCGCCATGCTCTGGCTCCTCAGTCATATCCGTCGTGAGAAAACCGGACAGATACAGCGCTGTCCACATGCCAACGTCAGGCGAGACATCTGGCTCTGCAGTGCCCAAACAAAGCGGGACCTCAGCGCACCCATGGGCCTCGAGCAAATCAAACAAGACCGAAAGGCGGTCGAGATTCCACCCGGCAACTACCCTACTCAGGCAATCGGCATATCCATACAGATCGGCACGCACAGGCGCCGTGCAGCCTCGGCCCAGAAAACCGATCACACGCGCTGGACTCGAGCAATAGACCCTGCCAAACCGATACCCCTCGAGCCATTCACGCGCATCATTCAGGTATTCCTCGCGCCCAGCATGATTCAAAAGAGCCTCGACCTCGGCATCCGAAAAACCGAACCAACGGTCACACCACGCCGACAGCGGCGTCGTCAGACAATACGAGCAGCCGCGCGAAGAAAGCGCCGCTTCGGCAGGACCGGGACACTCCCCCATCAGACACGTCAGCCGCAACGAATCGCGCGCAGTGGCAATGGCGTCAAACAGCGCACGGTCAAGTAGTTCTGCCGGATCGGCGTCGGAAGCGTCCCTCGCGCTCGCACGGCGAGACCACGCCGCATCGTACCCATCAACGAGCAATACGACCTGCTCATCGCAGGCAATCTCCAGCAGCTCTATGAGCACACCGAGCACCGAGTCAACCTCGTCCGCGCTCGCCACGCCACGCGCGACACGTTCGATGTGACGCACCTTATCTCGAGCTAAATCCGGAGCCTCCAAGAGCGCCAACAAGCGAGCGCACTCGCCCGAAAGGGCATCGCGCACGACGCCGGCAACAGCGGGGCCACGCCTCCCAGCGCCAGAAAAGTCCAGCGATATCACCGGATAGCAAGCATACTCATCCCGATAGCGCCCGCCGTTCGCATCCCAAATCTGAGCATCGGCAAACAAACGCTGACCAGAGCGACCGACCGCTGGACGCTCCAGAAAAGCCCTGAGCATCGACAAGTTCATGCTCTTGCCAAAACCCTCGGGTCGACAGCACACCACAACGGACGCGTCGCAGTCCAACACATCGGCAATAAACATGGTCTTGTCAACCAGCATGCAACGACCAATGGCATCGGCAAAATCATGCACACCGACCGGCAAAACCGCATCATCGACATGGTTGACAAGCCGTACGCCAAAAGTATCGTCACTGTTGCAATACTCCTGTTCAGACACCGTAACTTCTCCCTAAAACGCAGCACGAAGCCCATTGTAGCGAGCAGTTCAAGTGCAACGCTGGATCCGTGCAAAAGCATCGGGCAACGGTAGGAACAAAGGCCTTGAGGGGGCATAACAAATCGTTGTGCAACAAAATGGGGCCCGATGCAACTGCACCGGCCCCCATTGCGAATCTTTAGTTGTCGGGCAACCGAAAGGGACTACTCCTCGGAGTCGTTCTGCCCAGCAGCCTTCTTTTGCTGATCGAGCTTATGCTTGCCACTCACAATAGACGTGGCACCCAGCGTGGCCAAGCTTGCACTGGCAAGGCTCGCCATAACGATAAGGTCGCCCGTCTTGGGCATGTTACCGCCAGATGACTTGGTCGTCGTGGTTGTAGTGGTCACCGTCTTGGAGTCATTTTGCTCTTGGACTTGGTTGTCAGCACCGCTCTTGTCGTCGTCTTCGGACTGTTTCTTTTCGCCCTCGGTCTTGCTCTCGTCCTTCTTCTCAGATTCAGACTTCTTATCCTCGTCCTTCTTCTGAGCGGATTTGTCGCCCTTCTCCTCAGAGCCAGAACCCTTATCGGATTCGGTCTTCTCGGGAGCCTCGTCCTTGGAGTCGCCCTTTGCAGCCTCGGTCTTTTCCGTGGAAACCTGATCAGAGTTGTCCTTGTTCTGGGTCGAGCCGTTATTGACGCCAGCCATCAGCGAAGAGCCTAGCGTAGAACCAAGCTGCTCGGAGAAAGAAGGCTTCTTGTCCGGCGAAGCAACGGGAGCGTCCGGCGCCTTATTCGAGTCGTCCTCGGAAGCATCGGAATCAGGGGTTGCGTCAGAGCCAGAGCCGTTGTTAGAGCCGGTGTCAGCGGACGAATCGCTCGAGCCGGTGGATGAGTTAGAGGTGTCAGCGTCGGTCGAACCTGAAGCGTCGCCGTCCGTATTGCCGGCAGAGCTTGAAGACGAATCGCCCGCAGCAGAGCCGTTCGAATCGGAGCCGTTCGAGGTAGAGCCGTCGTTGGTAGTGCCACCAGCAGAGCCATTACCGTCAGCATCGGTCGTGGGCGCATCCATCCTGTCATCGTTGACATCGTCACTCGAGCCGTCATTCGAATCAGGTGTCGGCGAGGGCGCCGGCGTAGGCTCGGGCTGCACGGGCGTCGCGGCGGCAGCCTCATCCTCGGCGATATAAACCAAGCAGTCCTTCAGCTCATTCTTATAACGGTTCTTCCAGCCCTCATGATACTGGGGCTGGCTCGAATACTTGGTGGCGACATTGTTGACCACGCTATTGGAGAGCGCCGTCACAAACTCACGGTCAGTCATATCATTAGAAAGATTCGCCCAGCGGAAGAAGTCCCTGCAGCCACCGGTGCCGCACATGTTGGTAATGCTCCACACCATGCCCTTGACGCAATCGGCGCGACCCGAAATATCAATACCCAGGCCGCTCTTGAGCCACGCCTCGGTCACCGCATAGTACGAGTTGTACGCATAGGCATCCTGCAGAGCCGAAAACTCAGCAGGGTCGGTGTTATAAGCGCCCTGGAAGGCCTCCTGCGCAATACGGCCCAACTCGGTGAGCTGGCCGTTCTCGTACATGGCATTGCTCGCGTTGGAAATCTCGCTGCCGCGATCAATCGCATCCTTGAGCATGCCGTACTTGGCAGAATCGTAGTTGTAAACCTGCTTCATAAACGGAATGAGCGACCAGCGGCGATCAAACTGATAGTAACCCAGTGCGTTATAGCCGTCACCATACGAAAATCCCTGGTTGTAGTTACCATGGCTCTCGTACTTGGTAAAGTACTTCATCTCGGGAGTCACGTTGACAAACGAAACGCCCTGGACCGACCTCAGCACGCCCGAGAAGGACTGCTGGGTGTAGAGACCCTTATCGATATCGGTGGCATCCGAGGCAACGCCCGGCGTGGGCTCCTCGGCAGCAGCGGGTGCCGGCGCGGAAACGGCGCCAAACGAAAGCGCCAACGTCAGGCCCGCGACAATAGCAGAATGCTTGGGCTGCATAAGATCCTCCCTGCATTGGTGTAGTTAAAGTTCAGTTTGCAAAGATAAAAATAAGTATTGCAGCTCGCCCGTTGTTACACAACAGCCCCTCGGTAAACGGCAACAACCCTCCGCGAAATCTTAAGGAATTGCGGTCAACCTACAGCTTAATGTCAAAGTTGATTTCGGGGACGGCGGCCAGGTCGGCCAACGTCACGCCGTCGACATAGTTCTCGATGACCTCGTCAAGGCCACGCCAGAACTTGACGGTGGAACACAAGTCACTGCGGGCGCAGCTGTTGTCGATGCCATCGCACGCCACCGGAGCCGTGCTGCCCTCAACGGCACGCAAGATGTCGCCGGCACGCACCTCGGCCGGGTCCTTGGCCATCATGTAGCCGCCGCCCTTGCCACGCACGCTCTTAAGCAGGTCCGCCTTCATAAGCGGACGCACCAGCTGCTCCAAATACTTTTGCGAGATATGCTCGCGGTCGGCAACCTCGCGCAAGGCAATCTTGCCCTCGGCGTCGCCCAGCGCCGCGATATAGATCATCAGTCGGAGGGCATAGCGGCCCTTGGAAGAAATGAGCATACCTACCCTCCCATCGCATCTGGGACAACATAACCAGGTTTGTTTGTCCCAAATTTAAAGTAAGTGGGACAAACACAACAGGTTATTTTGTCCCAGAATTTGAAAAGTCGAGTGGATTAGTCGGGTTTTCCCTTGACTAACGCCGAACCCATAGTAACTTTATTCCGAGAAGATTCCTAGGGTTTAGTACACCTATGAGTACACCATATACAGAGAGGGACAGCATGAGCGCAAATCCGCTGCTTTCCATCGAAGGTCTAACCGCCTCCGTGGACGAGAAGACCATCCTCCACAACGTCAACCTCAACGTCGCCGCCGGCGAGACCCACGTGTTGATGGGTCCCAACGGCGCCGGCAAGTCCACCCTCGGCCACCTGGTCATGGGCGACCCCGTTTACACGGTCAACGACGGCCGCATCGTCTTTGACGGCCAGGACATCACCGAGCTCACCACCGACAAGCGCTCGCGCGCCGGCCTGTTCCTGAGCTTCCAGGCCCCGGTCGAGATCCCCGGCGTGCCACTGTCGAGCTTTTTGCGCGCGAGCATCGCCGGCCGCCCCGGCCTGGAGATGAAGGGCAAGGAATTCCGCCGCCGCGTCAAGGAGCTCGCGGCCGAGCTCAACATGGATACCGCCTACCTCAACCGCGAGTTGGGCGTAGGCTTCTCGGGCGGCGAGAAGAAGAAGGTCGAGATGCTCCAGCTTCTGCTGCTGCAGCCCAAACTCGCCATCCTGGACGAGACCGACTCAGGCCTGGACGTCGACGCCCTGTCCACCGTCAGCCACGGCATGGACGCGTACCGCAAGAGCTGCGACGGCTCCATGCTCATCATCACGCACAACACGCGCATCCTGGAGCACCTGGATGTCGACCGCGTCCACGTTATGGTCAAGGGCCACATCGTGCGCGAGGACGATGCCTCGCTCATCCCCTGGATCGACAAGAATGGTTTTGAGACCTTCGAGCGCGAGGCCGCCGAGCAGCGCGCCCAGGCCGAGGCCGCCGCTGCCGAGCAGCAGGCGTAAAGGGGCGACGCAATGACCAAGAACCGCACCGAGGTCGCGGACATCGACCGCAGCCTCTACGACTTCACCTATGGCGAGGAGGGATTCGAGCGCCTCGACGCCGGCATCACGCCCGACATCGTGCGCGAGATCAGCGCAAAGAAGGACGAGCCGCAGTGGATGCTCGACCTGCGCTTAAAGTCCCTCGAGATCTTCAATCGTTTCCCCGACCCGACGTGGGGCCCCTCCATCGAGGGCCTGGACATGGACAACATCGTCACCTACGTCAAGCCCAACACCGACCAAAAGCACGACTGGGAGTCGGTGCCCGACGACATCAAGAACACCTTTGAGCGCCTGGGCATCCCCGAGGCCGAGCGCAGCTACCTGGCGGGCGTTGGCGCGCAGTACGACTCCGAGCTGGTCTACCACAACATGCAGGACACGGCGTCCAAGATGGGCATCGTCTATTCCGGCATCGAGGAGGCCCTGCACGACCCGCAGTGGGAGCCGCTCATCCACGAGAAGTTTATGACGCTCATCCCGCCCACCGACCACAAGTTTGCGGCCCTGCACGGCGCCGTATGGTCGGGCGGCTCGTTTGTCTACGTGCCCAAGGGCACCAAGTTGGACTTCCCGCTGCAGAGCTACTTCCGCCTTAACGCCAAGGGCGCCGGCCAGTTTGAGCACACGCTTATCATCGTCGAGGACGACGCTGACCTGCACTTTATCGAGGGCTGCTCCGCGCCCAAGTACAACGTGGCCAACCTCCACGCCGGCGCCGTCGAGCTCTTTGTGGGCAAGCGCGCGCACCTGCGCTACTCGACCATCGAGAACTGGTCCAAGAACATGTACAACCTCAACACCAAGCGTGCGCGCGTGGACGAGGATGGCGACATCGACTGGATCAGCGGCTCCTTCGGCAGCCACGTGGGCTACCTCTACCCCATGAGCGTGCTCAACGGCCGCCGCGCCCGGTCGAGCTTTACCGGCATCACCTTTGCCGGCGCCGGTCAGAACCTCGATACCGGCTGCAAGGTCGTGCTCAACGCACCCGATACCTCGGCAACCGTCGAGACCAAGGGCATCTCTAAGAGCGGCGGTATCCAGACCTTCCGCAGCTCTATCGTTGCCACGCCCAAGGCCGAGGGCTCCAAGGCAACCGTGAGCTGCCAGTCGCTGATGCTCGACGACCAAAGCCGCTCCGACACTATTCCGGCCATGGACATCCGCGCCAAGAATGTCGACATCGGCCACGAGGCCACCATCGGCCGTATCGGCGACGATAAGGTGTTCTACCTGATGAGCCGCGGTATCTCGGAGGAAGAAGCCCGTACCATGATCGTCAACGGCTTTGCCAACCCGGTCTCCAAGGAGCTGCCGCTGGAGTACGCCGTCGAGATGAACAACCTGATCAAGCTCGAGATGGAAGGAGCGATCGGATAATGAAACAGACCACGAACACCGCTGCTACCACCCTTGAGCAGGTCAATGCGATGCCGGCTGCCACTTGGGGTTGGCTCAAGATGAACCAGACCAAGCTCGAGCTCTCTGACGAGCTTGCCGCCGCTCCCGCCGAGGCCGTTGAGGTTGAGGGCTTGGAAGAGCAGTTTGCTGGCACGGCCGACGCGTTCGACGCCGCCATGGACGCCATCGCCGAGCGCTTCCCCGAGCGCCGCGCCTCCGCGCCCGGCGATGCCGCCGACCGCGCCCGCATCACGCCCGAGACCGAGCTCGACGTGCCCGCCACCTCCGTCTACCAGGCCGGTGCCATTAAGCTGGAGGAGGAGCTCTCCCCCGCTGAGGCCTTCGAGACTGGCATGGGCGAGGCTGCCTACACCTACTTGGCCGACCACGCCACCAAGCGCATCGTCATCGATGTGCCCGCATACAAGCACGCCACGGTTACCGTGCGCGTGAGCGGTGTCGATGCAGCCGCGGCCATCGCCGCCATCGACGTCGTCGCCCGTCCCCAGTCGACGCTCGATCTGCTTATTGCCCTGGACTCTCCCGTTGCCGGCCAAGGCGTCGTGGGATCCGTGCTACGCGTGTGCGCCCACGAGTACGCCACCGTCAACGTGACCTGCACGCAGACGCTCGACGATAGCTGGATCGCGCTCGACGACACCGGCCTGTTCCTGGACGAGGGCGCGCGCGTCAACGTGCAGCACACCGTCCTGGGTGCCGGCGCCAGCGCCACCGGCCTTGCCGGCGACCTGCTGGGCGATACCGCCAAGGTCACCATCGATACTGACTACCTGGGCGCCCGAGAGCAGGTGCGCGACTTTAACTACGAGCTGCGCCACCGCGGTCGCAAGACCGAGTGCGAGATCGACGCCAACGGCGTGCTGACCGGCACGTCCAAGAAGGTCTACCGCGGCACCATCGACCTCGTGCACGGTTGCAAGGGTGCAACCGGCACCGAGCGCGAGACGGTGCTTTTGGCCAACAAGGGCGTCGACAACAAGACCGTTCCCGTCATTCTCTGCGACGAGGACGACGTCGCCGGCAACCACGGAGCCACCATCGGCCACGTCCGCGACGAGCAACTGTTCTACCTCGCCTGCCGCGGCCTTGACCAAAACGCCGCCGAGGACCTGTTCGTCCGCGCCAAGCTGGAGGACGCCGCACTTTCCGCCACCGACGAGCGCACCCGCGCCGCCGTCGTCCGCCTGGGCAACAACCTGATCGACAACTTTGAAGAGGAGCTCGCATGATCGACACCGAGCACGTTAAATGCGACACCTGTACCGCACCGGAGCCTATGGAGCTCGACGCCAGCGACGAGGCCTCGCGCGGCTGGCCTACCGTCGACATCGAGACTAATCCCTACAAGGCGCAGTTCCCGCTGTTCCAGCAGCACCCCGAGATCGCCTTCCTCGATAGCGCCGCCACCGCGCAGCGCCCTGCCTGTGTGCTCGACGCCGAGCGCGACTTCTATCAGCGCATGAACGCCAACCCGCTGCGCGGCCTGTACTCGCTGTCCGTCGAGGCCACCGAGGCCATCGCGAAGGTGCGCCAGCAGATCGCCGACCTCATCGGCGCTTCCCAGGCCAACGAGGTCGTCTTCACCCGCAACACGAGCGAGTCGCTCAACCTGGTCGCCAAGAGCTTTGCACCCACGGTGCTCGAGCCCGGTGACGAGGTCGTCATCACCATCATGGAGCACCACTCCAACCTGATTCCGTGGCAGCAGGTCTGCCGCGAGACCGGCGCCAAGCTCGTCTACCTCTACCCCACCAAGACCGGTCAACTCACCACCGAGGAGGTTCTGTCCAAGGTGGGCCCCAAGACCAAAATCTTGGCCGTGGGTCAGGTGTCTAACGTGCTGGGCGTCGAGAACCCGGTCAAGAATCTCGGCAAGCTCGTGCACAAGTACGGCGGCTATCTGGTCGTCGACGGCGCGCAGTCGCTGCCGCACATGCCGGTCGATGTGGCCGATCTGGGCGCCGATTTCTTTGCCTTTAGCGCGCACAAGGCCATGGGCCCCATGGGCATCGGCGTCCTGTGGGGCAAGATGGACCTGCTCAACGCCATGCCGCCCATGCTCACCGGCGGCGAAATGATCGATTCGGTCACCGAGCAGGACGCCGTCTGGGCGCCCGTCCCCGAGAAGTTCGAGGCAGGCACACAGGACGCCGCCGGCATCTTCGCCACAGGCGCCGCTCTCGACTACCTCGTCAACACGGTTGGCTACGAAAACATCCAGGCACGCGAGCAGGCACTCGTCCACTACCTTATGGGCGAGCTCATGCAGCTCGACTTTGTCCAGATCATCGGCTCCATCTACTGGGACAACCATCACGGCGTCGTCAGCTTTAACGTCAAGGGTATCCATCCGCACGACGTCGCGAGCATCATGGACATGGACGGCGTGTGCATCCGCGCCGGTCACCACTGCGCGCAGCCGCTGCTTACCTGGCTGGGCGTCGAGAACCTCGCCTGCTGCCGCGCCAGCGTGGCCTTCTACAACGACAAGGCCGACATCGATAAGTTCATCGCCGGCCTGCATCACGTTTGGAGCACGTTCAATGGGTAATCTGTACACCTCCACCACGTTTATGGAGCACAACTCGCACCCCGACTACAAGTACGAGATGGATGCCCCCACGCACGAGCACGACGGCATCAACCCCAGCTGCGGCGACGAGCTCACCTTGCAGCTGCGCGTCGAGAACGGTGTGATCGAGGAGGCCTCCTTTACCGGCCACGGCTGCGCCATCAGTCAGGCCAGTGCCGACATCATGGCCGACCTCATCACCGGCGAGACCGTCGAGGAAGCTCACCGCTTGGCAGAGCTCTTCCTCGCCATGATCCGCGGCGAGCAGCTCTCCGAGGAGGACTTGGAAGACCTGGACGAAGCCGCCCAGCTCCAGGACATCTCGCACATGCCCGCCCGCGTCAAATGCGCCGAGCTCGCCTGGCGCACCCTCGACGGCATGCTCGAGGGGCAAGCTAACCAGTAGCGTATGCTCCGAATCCAAGGTTTTTGATTGCCGAGCCGCCCGATACGGGCGGCTCTTTTTTTCCTAATGAGCGCCGGACGCACGAAGTCCGCGCGTCCGGTGCTCCGTCTGTCATTTACCACACAGCAGACGCGAACACGGGCGTTTTCCACAGCACCAAAGGCCTGCGGCAGGGCCCCGGGCCCGCCAAGCAATGCGCCAAGCCCCGTTCTGCTGAGCTCCGACTCGCTTCGCGCCTGCCGCAGAAGGGTCCCATAGGATGCGGCGTGCATTTTTGCGAGTATTCAGCACGCCAAGCTGTGTGTATACGCATCGGAAGCGTTAATCAACGTCTCCAGGCGCATAAATATTGTGTTTTAGACCAGACATCGCGGTCTGACGGGACGCAGGCACATACTCCGGGGGTGCAACGGCAGGGGTCAATAGCTTAGGGGTCCGTATGTTGCAAGATTGTGGCAGTGCCGACAGCACCACGATGCTGAAAACTCCGTTTTTTGCACGGCGCAGACGGGGGTAGGCACAGGCAAACCCGGACTGAGCTGTTATTTTATGCAAGATGACGATTGTTCTATGCATATTAAGAAGTGCAGTTACCGTACCAAGCTTTTGAACGCTGGTTGCGGCGTATGGACGACCTCAGCTGCGGTGAACAGGCGACCCTACATCACGTTTCCGCCAGCCCGCATCGCCGTTCGCGCGCGGGCGCGCACGATACGAGAGACGGTACTTTTGCCAATCCCGGTATACCGCTCAATCTGGCGCACCGTAAAACCGGCATCGTGCAATCCAAGAATAACGATGTTGCGCTGCGCCGGCGGTGCAGTTTTAACCCCGTTGAGCGGAACCCCAAGACTCTTCGCCATCTTGTCGGCAAAGGCGTGGCGTTCCCACTCCGTCTCTTTCATATCGCACAGCGCTAACTCACTGCCGGCGGGCGTCGAAAGCGAATAGGCAATAAAGCCCTCGGCAGAACCAAAAAGCTCAAGCACGCAAGAAGGATCAGAAAATCCCCTCGCGGCATCGGCCGCGTCACCGTCGTAAGCGCGTAGATGTTCCGGAAAGCTGCTCCAGGGATAACGCTCGATTAGGCTGACGCCCACCTCCTGCGGATCAGCGTGTACGGAGCGAATAGCCTCCATCACCTGCCAGTCGGTATCGAGCGAGCGCCGGTCAAAACGGCTCTGGAACAGATGGCCTGTGCGCCCCGTGCGTTTATTGAACCGCCGCGCGTACGTCAAAAGCAGCCGGTGCATTGCCGCGCTCATCCTGTCCTCGTAATCTGCAAGCACCAAATGCACGTGATTGCCCATAAGGCACCAGGCGATAACCGTCACACCCTCCTCCCGACAGCAGTCGCGCATCAGTTCCAAAAACTCCCACCGGTCTTCATCGCCCTCAAAGATGAGCTGCTTGCCCGTACCGCGGGCACAGACATGGTAAAAGCCGGTAACCGTTCTCCAAACGCGCTGCATGGCGCCCCCTTCGCCGGGATCTGTTTGCCATCCAATACAGCACGATTGAAGCGTGCCATCAAAACATTCACGCAAAACAATACACTCGCGCGGCCAAAGGCAGTAAACAGGCGGCGAACGGCACCGTTGCAACAGGTCAACCCCTGCAACGCTTACAAAAGCTGACCAAAAGCTTGCCCAAGACGGACCCACTCTACGGAGGTTCGCGACCACAGAATATAAAGTTAAAACGTTTCAATTAAAACTTCCGGACTTCTCGCTACGAAAACTGAGCCGTTCGCCGAATATTCCGTGCATTTCGCGGTATTATAGGGGCTGCATGTCATGTCCCTTTCGAAGGGTCGCCCGGCAATCGCCAGCCACGACCCCCAGACGGGACGCCAACACGATAGAGAGGAGAGGCATGCAGTACTCACAGGAAGTGGAGAACATGTGCCCCGTTGCCAAGGGTGCATACCACGGCCCCGCACCCATCCCCGAGGAGGGCAAGTGGGTCCAGGCTAAGGAGATTTCCGACATCTCCGGTCTTACGCACGGTGTGGGTTGGTGCGCACCTCAGCAGGGCGCCTGCAAGCTCACGCTGAACGTCAAGGACGGCATCATCGAGGAGGCCCTCGTTGAGACCATCGGCTGCTCGGGCATGACCCACTCTGCCGCCATGGCTTCCGAGATCCTTCCCGGTAAGACCATCCTCGAGGCCCTCAACACCGACCTCGTCTGCGACGCCATCAACGTTGCTATGCGCGAGATCTTCCTGCAGATCGTTTACGGCCGCAGCCAGACCGCGTTCTCCGAGGGCGGCCTGCCCGTGGGCGCCTCCCTCGACGACCTCGGCAAGGGCCTTCGCTCTCAGGTCGGCACCATGTTCGGCACCAAGGCCAAGGGCGCTCGTTACCTCGAGCTCGCTCAGGGCTACGTCACCCGCATGGCTCTCAACGACAAGAACGAGATCATCGCATTCGAGTTCCTGAACCTCGGCAAGTTCACCGACGCCGTCAAGGCCGGCAAGACCCCCGAGGAGGCCATCGCTGGCGCTATGGGCCACTATGGTCAGTGGGAGAACGCTGCCAAGTACATCGACCCGCGCACCGACGAGGAGACTCACTCCGTCGCCAGCGTGTTCCCGGTTCACGAGTAGAAAGGGAGGGAAATAACTATGACTGTTACGTTCGAAGGTTACGAGCGCCGCGCTGACAAGATCAACAAGTGCCTCGCCGACAACGGCATCGCCTCCCTCGAGGAAGCTCTGCAGATCTGCACCGACAAGGGCTTCAACCCGCGTGAGATCGTCAACAACACCCAGTCCATCGCCTTCCAGAACGCCGAGTGGGCCTACACCCTCGGTTGCGCTCTCGCTGTCAAGCGTGGCGCCAAGTCCGCTTCTGAGGCTGCCGCCATCATCGGCGAGGGCATTCAGGCCTTCACCGTCCCCGGCTCCGTCGCCGAGGACCGCAAGGTCGGTCTGGGCCACGGCAACCTGGGCGCTATGCTGCTCTCCGATGACACCGAGTGCTTCGCCTTCCTGGCCGGTCACGAGTCCTTCGCTGCCGCTGAGGGTGCTATCGGCCTGGCTCTGAACGCCAACAAGGCTCGCAAGAAGCCGCTGCGCGTCATCCTCAACGGTCTGGGCAAGGACGCTGCTCAGATCATCGCCCGCATCAACGGCTTCACCTACGTGAAGACCCAGTTCGACTACTTCACGGGCGAGCTCAAGGTCGTCGAGACCATCCCCTACTCCGATGGTCCCCGCGCCGCCGTCAACTGCTACGGCGCCGACGACGTCCGCGAGGGCGTTGCCATCATGTGGCACGAGAACGTCGACATCTCGATTACCGGTAACTCCACCAACCCCACGCGCTTCCAGCACCCCGTCGCTGGCACCTACAAGAAGGAGCGCCTCGAGGCTGGCAAGAAGTACTTCTCCGTCGCTTCTGGTGGCGGCACTGGCCGTACCCTGCACCCGGACAACATGGGCGCCGGCCCTGCCTCTTACGGCATGACCGACACCATGGGCCGCATGCACTCCGACGCCCAGTTCGCCGGTTCTTCCTCCGTGCCTGCGCACGTCGACATGATGGGTCTCATCGGCATGGGCAACAACCCCATGGTCGGTGCCACCGTCGCCTGCGCTGTCGCCGTCGAGGAGGCCCTCAAGGCCTAATCGCGCCCGCGCGATGCTCATATAGTTGAGCTTTGGAGCCGCTACCCACCCGGGTAGCGGCTCTTTTTGTTTGCGCTGTCGCAGGGTAGCTAATGCCGATATATCAGTTGGGGAGAAATACAAGATGTGATGAGATGGAGCGTCAGAGCGTCCATGACGCCCACCTGCCATATTTGCCCTTTACCGATTTGCCGGGTCTTTGCGGCTCTATTGTCGATCACCCGTGCGACAATGCGCCGGACGAGAAAGGAATCCGATGGAATCGACTGATGTACTGGTAATTGGTTCTGGCATTGCGGGCCTTTGCGCCGCCATCGAAGCGGCACGCACGGGTGCAACCGTCACTGTGGCAAGCGCCGGCAAGACTATGAGTGGATCGAGCTTCTTCCCCGGAACCTGGGGCCTGGGGCTTATCGGACCCGTTAACGAAGACGACGAACAAGACCTCATCGACACCATCCTGACCGTCGGCGGCGGCGTTGCCGACCCCGAACTCGTCCAAACGTTCGTCCACGGCATTCCCCAAGCGATTGACTGGCTCGAGCAAGACCTGGGCGTTGAGCTCCAGCGTCCGCAAAGCGCCAAGAGTGCTCAACAAAAGCAATTTATCCCCTGCTTTGACCACAAGACACGCATGTGGCGCGGCCTCACCCGCAAGCCCCTTGAGGACGCTCTGACGACCTGGATCGAGTCGCTCGGCATTCGCCTGCTCCCCCGCCATGAGCTTATCGACCTTGTTGAGGACACGAACGGCAGAATAACCGGAACCGTACTCTACGACCTTACCGAAAATCGAATCGTGCCCTTTACCGCCAAGGCCACGATCATCGCAGCCGGTGGCACAGGCGGCCTGTTCGAGCACAGCCTTACGTCGGCTGATGTGCTCAGCTCCTCGCAGGCCATCGCGCTGGCGCACGGCGCAACACTTACTAATATAGAGTTCATGCAGATAATGCCCGGCTTCATCGAGCCCAGGCGTAACTTGGTCTTCAATGAGAAAACCTGGCGCTACGTACATGTAGACCAGCCGGTAGATATTGCCGACGACAAGCTGGACGACCTGCTCGAGCAGCGCTCTGGATATGGTCCCTTCACGTCACGCTTGGCCTCCCGCGCTATCGATCTCGTCATCGATCAGGCAGGTGCCGAAGGCCTGGCACTCCACTACGACTTCCCCCGCGAGGATGTCCCAGAGTTTGTGCAGAACTTTGCCACCTGGCTGCAAGACGAGCACGGCATCGCCCCGACTGACGAGATGCGCGTTGCGATGTATGCCCACGCCGCTAACGGCGGCATCAAGATCGATAAGACCGCGCACACGGGCGTTGAGGGCCTCTACGCTTGCGGCGAGGCGACAGGCGGCATGCACGGCGCCGACCGTATTGGCGGCTTGTCAAGCGCCAACGGCATCGTATTCGGACGCATCGCAGGCGCATCGGCAGCCCAAGCAGCACAGAATACACCTGAGGAGGCCCCGAAGGCGGATATCGCCCTCCCCCAGTACGGCATTGCCACAACAGTCGCCGAACGCCTGGCACGCAGCCTTAAGCACACGATGAGCACCTATTGCATGATCAACCGCACCGAGACGGGCCTATCCGAGGCACTACACAAGCTTGAGGGCTTAAAGACGGAGGCAACGACCTTGAGCACACAGAAAGCCCAGGACAGCGAAGTCGCAGCCCTCGCCCGTCTACAGTCGCAGATTCGACTAGCACAGGAAATGGTCAAAGCCATGCGCAAGCGAACCGAAAGCCTCGGATCGCACTATCGAACGGACTAAACTGGACACCCGTCTAAAGCAGAACACAACTAATCGATATCTATGGGCCCCGTGAGCTCGAGGTGGCACGGGGCCTATTCGTGTCCGCACGGCAGCGTATCCTAATTCTGAATACAGAGCGGGCAAAGCCCGCACAGACAATAGACCAGCGAGGAGGAGATATGGACAGTAGTGATATCGAGAAGTGGCGTGTCAAACTTGATAGCTACGCCAATGTGGAAGACGGCGTTGAGTATTGGCTCGCACGCGATTTAATGGAACCCATGGGGTACACTCGATGGGAGAACTTCGCCGAAGTTGTTAAGAGGGCAAAAGTCTCGTGCGAAACAAACAAAACTCCAGTTGATTCCCATTTTCGTGATACCACGAAAATGGTAACTGCCGGTGTCGCCGCTCGCGCGGTTAAAGACTACAAACTTACGCGCTATGCATGCTATTTAATCGCACAGAACGGAGATTCAAACAAGCCAGAGATCGCGCTCGCCCAGGCATACTTTGCCGTGCAGACGCGCCGCCAAGAGCTCATAGAGCAGCGCTTTGCAGAGATTCAGCGCTTGCAGGCGCGCCACTCGCTATCCGATTCAGAGAAACAGCTCTCGGGTATTGCGTTCAAACGCGGCGTGGACTCCAAAGGATTCGCGATCATCAAGTCGAAGGGCGATGAGGCGTTATTCGGCGGCAGAAGCACGGCGGAAATGAAGCAGCAGCTTGGTGTGCCCAAGAGCGCGGCATTGGCGGACAGGTTAGCCGATGTCCTCATCAAAGCAAAGGACCTTACGAACTCGATGACGGCCTTCAACGCCGAGGAACACGACCTGTACGGCCTGGACCAGATCAAGCAAGAGCACGTCGAGAACAACACAAGCGTGCGTGGCAGCCTCATCGACCGCGGAATTGTCCCCGAGAACCTACCGCCTGCCGAGGATACAAAAAAGCTCGAGCGTCGCGTGAAGGCAGACGAGAAGAAACTCAAGGAGGGTACTGACGGTTTTACCGATCCCCAGGGTAAGCTCGATCTGTGAAAGCGGCTGTGCCCTTTCGGTTTCGACCCCATGCGAGGTCAACAAAAAAGCGACCAGCCTGAGCCAGTCGCTTTAACAATCTTTGGGTGGGCCGTCAGGGGGTCGAACCCTGGACCTTGGGATTAAGAGTCCCCTGCTCT
>CABVDH010000029.1 GCA_902497065.1 uncultured Collinsella sp.
GCGCGGGCGCCCGGTCGGCGGCCCGTTCTGGGCGCGCCTCAATCGTAGCCCGAGACGGTCCCGGGCTGACAATTTCGACTGTAATGGACGTTCTTGTTTGACTAGTCATTTAAGAACGTCCCCAACGACTAACTTCAAAACTATGCCGGATTACGGGGCTGAACTGCGGATTGCCGACCATACCGAAATTGGTAAAAAGAAAACCGCAGGTAGAAGGCTTGCAATGATTTGAAAATAGGGGGTGTGGTTGGCTCATTCAGGTTCAGCCCCGTAATCCGGCATAGTTTTGAAATGGCACTGAATGAGTGACGGTAAATGAGCCACAATGAAGCAGGCTGGCCCCTCGTTTCCGAAACATTTCGCCCTCCGCGGTGCAAACTTCCGTCCGTAGCGTCCCCTGCGCTACACTTAGTCGCACTGTGGCGCCGCCGCGCCGTGCCCGAACCAAGGGAGACCCTCATGAAGAATACTCAGCTGCTGCTGATCAACGATATGTGCGGCTACGGCAAGGTCGCGCTTTCCGCCATGCTGCCGGTGCTGTCGCACATGGGCTACCGTATCCATAACCTGCCGACGGCGCTCGTTTCCGACACGCTCAACTACCCCAAGTTCTACATCCACGACACCACCGAGTACGTGCGCCAAAGCCTCGCTATCTGGGAGGAGCTCGGCTTTGAGTTCGACGCCATCTCGACCGGCTTTATCGTGACCGAGGAAGAGACGCGCATCATCTCGGACTTTTGCCACCGCCGTGCGCAAAAGGGCACCAAGGTGTTCGTTGACCCCATCATGGGCGACAACGGCAAGCTCTATGCGGGCGTGCCCGAGTCCACGATCGGTCTCATGAGGCACCTGCTCGAGTGCGCCGACTACGCGGTTCCCAACTACACCGAGGCCTGTTTGCTCACCGACACGCCTATCGTCGAGCAAATTACGCCCGATGAGGCCCGCGCCCTTGTGGACGCCGTGCGCGAGCTGGGTGCCAAGTCGGTGGTCATTACGAGCGCCGTAGTCAATGGCACGAACGCGGTTATCGGTTACGACCATGTGGCGGGGGAGTACTTTACGATTCCCTTTGAGCTCATCCCGGTCTATTTTCCGGGCACGGGCGACACGTTCTCGGCGGTGCTCGTCGGCCGCGTTATGGCGGGTTGGAGTCTGCAGCGCGCGACGTCCGATGCCATGCGTGTGGTGGCTGAGCTTATCGAGCGCAATGCCGGCCAAGAGGACAAGTCGGCTGGCCTTCCCATCGAGGCCTGCCTGGATGTGATTGACCATGAGTAACGCCGGCGAGGGCGGCGCCAAGCCTGCGGGCGGGGGCAAGCCGCTCGGCGCGCCGCGTGGCAAGCGTCCGCGCATCCGCGTGAGCTGCGTGGACCAGCTGGGTGCGTGCCGCTGCCACCATGGTCACAAGCCGGGCGACGTCTTTGACTTCGACCGAGACCGCGGCAAGATGTGCGCCATGGCCTGCCACGTGGGCTTTCCCTATATCGATATCCTGCGCTATGGCGGAACCGTGCCTGGCAACGAGCCCGGCACGGCAAAGTTCTGCTGCCCCGAAGTCGATACACTGAACGTCTGGCTCGCCGAGATCGTCGACGAGTAGTCGAGCGTGGATTTTCTCCCGTTTAGAGCGTACTTGAGCGCTCAAAGTGGGAGATTGTCCACGCTCAATTTGTATGCGGGAGATTATCCACGCTCATTTCGCGCCGAAGACGTGGCCCGCGACCTCGCTTGCCTACAGCTGCTCGAGCATAGCGGTACAACCGGCGAGCACGTCGCGGTATGTGGCATCGAAATTGTCGGTGTACCAGGGATCGGCCACGTCGCCGGGGTGATCAGTCCAATCGAGCAAGCGCGTAATCTTGCCGTCGGGGTCGTCGCCGAAGATGCGACGCAGGCCACGTGCGTTCTCGGTATCCATATAGACAATGCGATCCCAGTCGCCATACTCCGCGCGACGCACCTGGCGCGCACGGTGGGCAACGACAGGAATTCCGACTTCACGCAGCTTGGCAACGGTGCCACGATGCGGCGGATTGCCGATCTCCTCGGTCGACGTTGCAGCGGAATCGATGACAAACTCCGCCTCGCGCCCAGCGCGGCGCACGAGCTCAGTAAACACCGACTCGGCCATCGTCGAGCGGCAGATGTTCCCATAGCAGATAAACAGTACGCATTGCATATGCGGTTTCCTTTCGATCGCCATCATCAAGCTCGAGTATCGTATCTGCGCCTACGCCTGCGCCCGCTTGCGCTCCCAGCGAGCCAACTTAATCGTCACCAGTGTGAACGCCCAGGCCACAAGCGAGAACGCGGCGCCCACGGCGCCCACGTACGCAATGCCAACGCTGCTTACCACGGCGCCGCCCACTGCGGTGCCAAACGAGATGCCGACGTTAAACGCCATGGGCTCAACCGAACTTGCGAGTACCATCGACTTGGGATGGCGGCTGCGCGCCACGTCCATAAAGTGCGTGATGCACGACACCGAGAACAGGTACATGAGCAGCGCCAAGCTAAAGACAAAGACCGGCGCGAGCGGCATGGTGCCGCCCACGGCAAACAGCCCGAGTAACGCTGCAGCCTGCAGCACAAACGTCACGAGCAGCGCCTTCATGCCAAAGCGCGCATCGATCCATCCGCCCAGGATGTTCGAGATCAGGCAGAACACGCCGTAGGCCATAAGCGTGGTACTGGCTTCGACCGTGCCCATGCCCAGCACCTGCTCTAGATAAGGCGTCACATAGCCGTAGAACACATAGACCGAGCCCACGCCAAACAAAAAGATGAGCATGCCGGTGATGATGCTCGGCTCGCGCAGCAGCCCCGCCTGCTCGCGAAAGGTGGCGGGCTCGTCGGTTTGCCCAGCGCGCGGCATAAACGCCACAAGCGCTCCGCAGATCAGAACGGCAAAGGTCAGCGTGCCGTACATGGCCACGTGCCAATCGAGCGTGTCGGCCACAAACTTGCCGATCGAAGTGACAAAGACCATCGCCACGGAAAACGCACCATATACCACCGAGATTGCAAGCGAAGTTTGCTGCGGGGACAGCAACTCGGGGATGTACGTCACGCCCACGGCGAGCAGCGCACCTGAGACAGAGCCCAGGACAATGCGCGAGATAAACAGCACTTGAAAGTTGGGCGCCAACGCCATGACCAGGTTGCCGAGCACAAAGACGATGCTGTAGCACACGAGCAACTGGTAGCGGCGGAATCGCCCCGTGCTGAGCGCAAGCACCGGCGTCGCGATGGCGTAGACGAGCGCAAACACGCTAATAAGTTGGCCTGCGGTGGCAAGCGATACGCCGAGTTCCGTCGCCAAGTCACTTTCGATGCCGATGACCACGAATTCGGAGCAGCCGAGCGAGAATCCCAACAGTACGAGCAGCGCCAGGCAGAGCTTGGTGCGCGCGGGGGAGAGCGCGGCGGCGGTTGACTTGCTTTTAGGCGTGGCTGCGGCGGTCAAGGTTGTCACTCCAATGTCGCATGAATAAGCGGGATTCAATCCCTGCAACTCTAACAGAATGTGACAAAGAGACAGTCCCTTTGTCACATTGCGCTGCCAGCCAGTCGCCCAAACCATCACAACATTCGGCGAAAATCTCGAAATCGAGGAAAAGCGTCGAATGTTGTGACGGTTTTCCTGTCTGTGCCGGCGAGCTCCAGCGCCGTCTGGGGGTATAAGGCTAGCAAGTGTTTATTTGCGAGGCCTAAGGGGCGCCCCGTATGGATATCGATAACTTTGAATGGTGGTATAGCGAGGGCGAGGCTCCGGACGAGGAGTGGGACGAGCCCGCGCCGCGTGACGTGTCGAGCGACGAGGACGAGACCGGCAACGATGCCGCTGTCGAGCCTGACGCCGCCTCCGATGCCGCCGAGCCCCTGACCTTTGAGCAGGCTTGGGCCCAAGCCGAGGCCGATGAGGCTAAGGCCGATGCCACGGCCACGCTCGGCGAGCCGGCGGACATGTCCATCTCGCCGGCCAAGACCCCGCAGCCGCGCCATAACATCGACCCCGGCAGCACGGCATCCTTCAGCATACTCGACGTGCCCGCGCAGGGTGCCCGGGCGCCCGCGCCCACGCATCGTCCCGACTTGGCTCGCGAGGAAGATGCTGGCCGCCGCTCACCACTCGGTCCCATCCTCATCGCCTTCATGGCCGGCGTCATCGCTTGCTCGGCGATCGGAAATGTCTGGAGCCATGTGGAGCAACAGCGCAAAGATGCCGCCAAGGTCGAGATGTCTGTCGAGCAATCGCTCAGCCGCACGCGCTCGGTGCATGTGTCGGTCGAGGTCAAGGACGGTGCGACATGGGACACCGCCCGCGGCGACAGCCAGATGCTCATCCACATCGTGGGCCGCACACTCAGGGGGCAGGCGATTGACGAGTACCAATATGTCAACTCCGCTGGCGACGGCATCGAACTCAAGCCCGGCGACTACGAGCTCACGGTCGACGAACCGCCCGTCGCCACCGATGGCACGCGCTTCCGCGCCTCAAAGCGCATGGTTCCCGTGAGCTTTAACTCGCAGGCGCCCGATACGGTCGACAGCACGCCGCAGGGCGGATTCGACCTTTACGCGATCGCTCAATAACTGCGCCTGCCGCCTCTCCGTGCCGCCAAGAGTGGCACAATAGCCCTCGACACTATTGTTTACTTTTGGAGGAAGTAGCATGTCCACCGTCACCACCATCAAGCGCGGCGGCCTCACCGCGGCCATCGATTCCATGGGAGCCCAGCTCACGAGCCTTGCCCTCGACGGCAACGAGTATCTGTGGCAGGGCGACCCGGCCTTTTGGGGCAAGCATGCGCCCATTCTGTTCCCCATCGTGGGATCGCTGCGCAACAACACGGCGACGTCTGCGGCCGGCACCTGCGAGATGCCGCGCCACGGACTCGCGCGCATCGTCGAACACAAGCTGGTCGAGGTCTCCGAGGACGGCTCGTCCGTCACCTACGAGATCACCGATACGCCCGAGTCGCTCAAGGCTTTCCCCTTCCACTTTAAGCTCAGCATGACCTATGCCCTGACCGGCGACGCCACGCTCACGCAGACCTTTGCCGTCACCAACACCGGCGACGTGGACCTGCCGTTCTCGGTGGGCGGCCACCCTGCATTTAACGTGCCCGCCCCCGGTGCCGAGGACGAGACGTTCGAGGACTACGAGCTGGCATTTACCGAGGCTTGGACCAACGAGGCCCCCATCATCACGCCCGATGGCCTCATGACGTTCGAGGGCAGCTACAAGGCGCCCGATAACTCTGACGTGCTGCCCATAACGCACCGTAGCTTCGATAACGATGCCATCATGTTCACCGATACCCCGGGCTCCACGCTCACGCTGCGCGGTCGCAAGTCGGGCCATGGCGTCAAGATCGACTTTGAGGGCTTTAAGTACATCGGCGTGTGGTCTGCCGCCAACGACGCTCCGTTTGTGGCGCTCGAGCCCTGGACCGGTCACACCACCATGGACACCGAGGACGACGTCTTTGAGCACAAGGTCAACACCATTACCTTGGCTCCCGGCGCTACCGATAAACGTAGCTTTAGCGTAACGCTGCTCTAGAGGTTCCGCCGTTCTAACGAACGGCGGACCAGTCGACGCTGGGCGCCACCCAGAGCGACAATTTGTTATTCAAAAGGCGAGGCATGACCAGAAGGTCTATGCCTTGCCTTTTTCATGCCAACTTGTTCGCTCTGGGCGGCGCTCGCTGGCATTGCCAAAACATCGGCGTCGCCGTTTCCGTCAAGGGTTTGGTGCATGGGGGACAGGTTGCTTTGCGCCAATCGTCCTCGTGTGTCTATTAATTTTTCGCGCACATGCCGCGCTGCTGGTTGAGGGCGTATATCCTGTCTTATTGTCAGTAACGCAAAATAGGGAAGGCACCAGATGCAACCTCGGCAACAGCGCGGCATGCAGACCCAGCCGGTATGCAGCCGTCGCATCTTTTTGGGTAGCGCTCTCGCTGCGAGCGCTTCCGTCGTCGCCGGCGCGCTCGCCGGCTGTCAGCGCCCGTCCACGCTCAAGGTGGTTCAACCCACGACGGGTGGCGGTCGCGACGACCTGTCCGATTCCGTGATCGGCAAGGACAAGATCCGCATTGGCATGGAGGCGGCCTACGCCCCGTACAACTGGCAGGTTTCCGAAGCCAGTGAGTACACCATCCCCATCGACAACGTGCAGGGCGCCTATGCCGATGGCTACGACGTGCAGATCGCCAAGATCGTCTGCAAGGCCCTCGGTGGCGAGCCCGTTGCCGTCAAGCAGAGCTTCTCGGGCCTCATCGATTCGCTCAACAACGGCCAGATCGACCTCATCATCGCCGGTATGAGCGCCACGCCCGAGCGCGAAGAGTCCGTCGGCTTCTCCGACCCGTACTTCATTGGCTACTTTGGCCTGTTCGTAAAAGAGGGCTCGCCCTACCAAAACGCGACCAAGCTCAGCGACTTTAGCGGTGCCACGGTACTCGGCCAAAAGGACACCATGCTCGACACTGTCATCGACGAGATCCCGGGCGTTGTGCACAAGAACCCGGTTGACTCCGTCCCCACGGTGTTCTCGAATCTGCTGCAGGGCACGTGCGACGCCGTGACCTACAACACCGAGAACGAGAAGGGCTATATGGCCCAAAACCCGGGTATCGTGCCGATTCAATTTGCCGAGGGCGAGGGCTTTAAGCAGGAGGTCACGGCAAACGTCGGCTGCCGCAAGGGCTCGGATAAGCTGCTTAAGCTCATCGACAAGACGCTCAAGGGCGTCAGCCAAGAGGAACGCGACCAAATGTGGGACGCGTGCCTCGATCGTCAGCCGGCATAGGGAGGCAGCATGAAAACCATCAATCGTCTGGCCTCCTTTATCAGGGCCGACCACCGTTATGTGTACCTGGGCACGAGCGTTATCGCGGCGCTCGGCCTGGCGTTTAGCCAGCGCAACCCCACGCCGCTGAGCTTCTTGGCGCCTACGGGCGCGTTCCAAGACTGCCTCTGGGCAATCCTTTGGGCCTGGCTCGTCGTATCGGCGGCGGCGCTGGTCACCAAGCTTATGCACTGGAACGACTATCGCGAAAAGTCGCCGTTTGCTTCCGAGCGCTTCCGTCGCGGCGCGCGCCTGGGCAGCTACGTCGTGGTCGCCATCGCGGCGATCTTCTTTGTCGACCGCTGCGTCATGTCATTTATCGACCTGGTGCAGGTGAGCATTGTCTCGGACTCCAACCCCAGCGACTTTTTGTCGAGCCTGGTCTACATGACCTACAAGAGCGGGGACTTCTTTATCCGCGGCATCGAGATCACCATCGCGCTTGCGACCTTCGGTACCGTCATCGCATTCTTCCTGGCGCTGCTCTTTGTGTTCCTGCGTATTCAGACCTTCGATCGCGTGGATAACGACCTGGTGCGCTTCTTTAAGAGCATTGGCCGCGGCTTTGCGACCGTCTACTCTACCATCGTGCGCGGCACGCCCATGATGGTCCAGGGCCTGCTCATCTATTACGCGGGCTTCACCGTTTTGCGCGGCATGGGCTTCGAGACCGCTCAGGCCAACCAGATTTGGAGTACCTTCACCGCCGGCCTCGTCACCATCTCGCTCAACTCCACCGCCTACATGATGGAGGTCCTGCGCGGCGGCATCGAGTCCATCGATCCCGGCCAGGCCGAGGCGGCGCGCTCGCTGGGCCTGTCGCAGTGGCAAGCCATGCGCAAGGTCGTGTTCCCCCAGGGCATTAAAAACGCGATTCCGGCGCTCACCAACGAGCTCATCATCAACATCAAGGACTCGTCGGTGCTCTCGGTTATCGGCGTGTTCGACCTCATGTACGCCACCACCACCGTCGCCGGCGTGTACTATCGCCAGATGGAAGTCTACTGCGTGGCGCTCGTGGTCTACCTGATCCTGACGCTCGTGGCGAGCCGCCTGCTCGAGGCCTTTGGCAAAAAGCTCGGCGCCGAGGCTCCGGTCACGCTGCCCAGCTCCAACTAGGCTCAAGACGAGGAGAATCATCATGGCAGATACCGCCACTACCGGCACCGCGGCCGCCGCACAGACCAATGAGCCGCTCATCCGCGTCGAGGGCCTGCGCAAGAGCTTCGGCTCGCTCGAGGTACTCAAGGGCATCGACCTGTCCGTTAACCCCGGCGAGGTCGTCACCATTATCGGCGCCTCGGGCTCGGGCAAGTCGACCTTCCTGCGCTGCCTCAACCTGCTCGAGACCCCGGACGCAGGCCACATCTGGTTCCACGGCCAGGACCTCACGGCCGAGCGCTGCAACATCAACAAGCTGCGCGAGGACATCGGCATGGTGTTCCAGGGCTTTAACCTGTTCAACAACATGGATGTGCTCGACAACTGCACGCTCGCGCCCGTCACGCTCAAAAAGATGAGCAAGGCCGAGGCTGAAAAAATTGCGATGGAGCATCTGACGAGTGTGGGACTCGAAAAATTCGCGCACGCCGCCGTGGGTCGCCTGTCCGGTGGTCAAAAGCAGCGCGTGGCCATCGCTCGTGCTCTATGCATGAACCCGCAGATCATGCTGTTCGACGAGCCGACCTCCGCACTCGACCCCGAGATCGTGGGCGAGGTGCTCGAGGTCATGCGCAAGCTCGCTGCCGACGGCATGACCATGGTCGTCGTCACGCACGAGATGGCCTTTGCCCGCACCGTGTCCGATCGCGTGGTCTTTATGGACAAGGGCGTGGTGCTCGAGGATGCCGCGCCGGCCGAGCTCTTCGGCAACCCCAAACATCAGCGCACGCGCGAGTTCCTCTCGCGTTATCTCGAGGACAAATAACCAACCGCAAGCGCTTATGTGGCAGGGCCGCTCCGGTGGGGCGGCCCTTGTCGTCACAATCGAAAGGATGTCATGGCCGAGGTTTGGCGCTTCTTTGCGCATGAGGATGATTTTGCCGATTTGGACAAGGCCGGCGCATGCGAGCGCCTGGGCCGCGTGCTGTCGTTTCCGACCATTTCGAGCATGGATGCCGAGGCAGTGGACTGGCAGCCGTTCGACGACCTGCGCGCCTATATGCAGCAGGCCTGGCCGCACGTATTTACAGCGGGTAAGGTCGAGCTCATCGATCATTCGTTGCTGGTGACGCTTTCCGGCTCCGACCCCGCACTCAAGCCCGTTGTGCTCATGGGTCACATGGACGTGGTCCCCGTGGTGCCGGGTACCGAGGACGACTGGACGTACGCCCCCTTTAGCGGGCATGTAGACGACACCTACATTTGGGGTCGCGGCGCCATCGATATGAAAGACCAGGTTGCGGGCATCCTGGAGGCCGTTGAGTATGCGCTGGCGTACGGCTGGCAACACGAACGAACCCTGCTGCTGGCCTTTGGCCAGGATGAGGAGACCACGCAGTACGGCGCGGGCGCCATTGGTCGCGCGCTCGAGGAGCGTGGCGTTGAGCTTGAGTACCTGATCGACGAGGGCGACTATCGTATCGTTGCGGCTGCCGAGTACGGCGCAGGTGAGGGTTGGCTCATGCATGCCGATCTTGCCGAGAAGGGCTATACCGATATCGTGCTCAAGACGAAGAGCGAAGGCGGGCACTCTTCCAACCCTTACGGTGGCACGTCGCTCGAAGTGCTCAGCCGCGCTATTGCCGCGATTTGCGATATCGAGTGGCCGGCGCGTGTGACCGATCTGCTTGCCGCGCAGCTCGTCGAGCTGGGGCTTTATACCGCAGACGAGATTGCTACCAGCAAGGATGCCATCGTGCGCGACTGTCTCGCCAGCAAAAAGCTGTACCCGCTTGTGACCACCACCTGCGCGCCCACGCAAATCGAAGGCGGCAGTACCGGTGCCAACGTAATGCCGCAGGATATGTGGGCCAATATCAACTTCCGCATGCTCGAGGGTACGAGCGTGGCCGATGTCGTGGCCTGCTGCCGCGAGGCCGTTGCCGCCGCTGGGCTCGCTGGCCGAGTCGAGGTCGAGCTGGGCCCCGGCAGCTCCGAGCCCTCGCCGTCCCCGCGCGTGGGCGGTCCGGGGCTCGAGGCCGTTCGCGCCATTGCCACCCGCTATTTCCGTGATCCCAGGGGGACGGAGGAAAACGGATCGTCTGCGGTGGGCCAAGAGCCGATGAGCATCGTGCCCTCGACCGTGATTGGTGCAACCGACGCCGCCAACTACCAGCGCATTTGCCACGAGTGCATCCGCTTCTCCGCCTTTGTGGTCGACGATGACGAATGCGACCGCGGCGTCCACGGCACCAACGAGCGCATCACCCGTCGCGCCTACCTCCAAGGCATCCGCTTCCTCATCGCCCTGCTCCACACGCTCTAGAATGCGACAAAGGGATTGAGCCGGCAACTGGCAACCGGTTTCATCGGTAATGAGATAAAAACTGTTATATAAAAAGACTAAAATATCTTCAGAAGCATATGCTGGGGTTGGTATTTCTTGAACGACTGCGGGCATGTGTCAGACTGCCTCGGCCCTCCGGGGGGTGCCCAGGCAGGTCACCGTGTGGCTGGGGAGGAAATTATGCAGGAGCTCAGAGAGACGACGTCTCTACTCGTGAATAATGTTATCGGGGGGGGTGTCCCAGCAGGGAACTTCCTGGTGGACATCGGCCGCGCGAGCGGTGGTCCGTCATGTCTTATGACCGTCGTCGCGGGCTGCGCCCGGTCTCGCCATATGCGATTGTTCTGGCCCTCGCCATCGCGCTGACGGCGAGTTTCTTCCTGCCGGCCCGTGCGGAAGCGGCGATTTCTGACCACACGGTCACGACGATTTCGCCTTCGGGGACAACAATCAACCTGTTTGATTACTGGGTGAATTCGGAGGATCACCTGTCGGTCAGTGGATCCGACGGCATCAACAAGGGCCACCGCTTCAAGTTCAAGGATCAGGGAGCCAGTGAGGATCTCAACCGGTATACGGGCGGCTCCTCTCCTCGCTCCGGTATCGTGAACAACGTTCTTACCGGCGGTTACCCGAAACTCACCGACAGCTGGGGCGGAGAATCCCTCGGCTACCTGTTTGATTCCTCCGCCCAGACGGGCAAGATATCCCATATGGGCGTGACGGGTCTGTTGCAGGCCAAGGGCGGCTACTACGAGTATGACAGCTCGAAGAACTACGCGGCGTACAACGTCAATAAGAATGCATTTGATGTCTACGAAGTCGCCGGCGTTGGGCAAGCGGGGGCTGGCTCTCAAAATGGAGGCCAGTTCTTCCCCTTCGATGCGGCCGATAAGGTATTCAAGGAGGAGAACGGCCGCCTCGTCCGGAACGGCATTACGTCGTCGAACAACGGCGACTCGAATTATAACGATGGCAAACCCCTCAACCATTATTTCGGCCTCTCCATGTCATCGCGCTTCGTGCAGCCGACGGATGGCAAAACGAACGCTGGCGATCCCATGACCTTTGAGTTCGCCGGCGACGACGACGTCTGGGTGTTCATTGACGATGTCCTCGTGGGCGACATTGGCGGCATCCACACCAGTGCTAAGCTGACCATTGACTTCCAAACGGGCCAGATTAAGGTTAACGATTCCCCAAACGGCACGCTGTTAAGAAAGTTCCAGGAAGCGGGGCGGGGCACTTCGGGCTTCACTGGCAACACCTTCGCTAACGATACCAGCCACACGCTCAAGTTCTTCTACTTGGAGCGTGGCGCCACCGACTCCAACATGAAGCTCAAGTACAACCTCGTGACGGTTCCCGAGTCCGACATTATCAAGTTCGACCAGGATGGCGGTCTGGTGGAGGGCGCTCAGTTCGAGCTGTACAAGACAGACAAGAGCTTCGCTGACACGACTACTAATTCGGAAAAACTACTTGGCTCCGGCACCACGGACGCGAATGGACAACTGACGCTCACGAATAAAGTGGACAACGGCGTTATCAACTTCGATGACCTTTATAGTAAAGACCATAATTGCCGGTACTACCTCCTGAAGGAAACAAAGGTGCCCGAAGGTCACCGCTCGAGCCTCACGGCAACGGACGGTAGCATGCAGTTCGAGTACGTGCCCGCGAGCGACGAGAACGGCGCGGGCGGCGTCATCATCAACCGCGGCGGTATGGACGCGGACAGCTCCGTTTGGCAGAGCGGTGCGTTCGCCGGCTCGAAGGAGACCATCACCGCGCCGTCGACCGTGTACCAGGCGGACGATGACTCGATGAAGCCAGGCAATACTGTTGATATGAAGCGCGGCACCCTGTTCGCAGTAGTTTTCAAGCGCGATAAAAGCAAGAACGCCTGGCACGCCGTGTCGGGCGACCCGACGAAGGGGTATACCCTCGCCGGCGCCCAGGGCATGGCCGGCGCCATCGAGGCGGCGAAGAAGGACCTGTACGCCTTCACGCTCAACACTAGCGGCCAGTACCAGGTAGAGATTCCGTATCTGCCCGGTGACATCTCCAAGTACTACTACTTGCTGAGCGGTGATGCCCGCAAGAATGCCGAGTACGCGGTGGCCATCTACTACACAACGGCGAGCTCCATCGCCGACGCGAATACGGACAACACGGTCCATGTGTTCAGTGATGACCTCCCCGGTGACCAGGTGAACTTTAAGCGGCAGTTCGCCACGAGCCTGCTCGTCACGAACATCCAGAACCGCCTGTTCGTGCAGAAGACCGATACCGAGGGCAACCCCGTAGACGGCGCGAAGTTCGGCTTGTACACGGACGGTCAGGTGACAACAGACGCGAACGGCAAAGTCGTGCTCAACGGCGACCAGATCCCCTACGACACCTTGACGACGGGGCAGGTCAGCAACCCGATCCAGCTCGAAGGGGCGGGCATATTCCCGTGTACGAGCGACGGCAACAAGCCGCTCGTGAAGGGCGCCTACTTCCTAAAGGAGGTCTCGGCGCCCAAGGGCTTCCTGCTTAACGACACGCTCACCAAGGTGATTGTGGACGATTACGGCGTCCATGCCGATGCCGGTACGGACGATGACGGCGTTTCGACGTTCGTGGGCCCGGGCGCGCTCATGAAGAGTCTGGGCCAGTTTGGCGCAGAGGGCGACATCGACAACACGCTCACGTGGATCAAGGGTGCGCGGCAGACGTCCGACGGGAGGCTCGACGGCAACGGCAACCTTTCCTGGAACAATGACGCCAAGGGCGGCGAGGATGAGGTGCGCCTCAAGTACGGCGCCAACGGACGTGTCTACCAGTATGGGCCCACCGAGGAGGGTAAACCTTATCGCTTGGAGACCGAGACGGGCTGGATACGTATGGGCATCACGCAGGACGAGCAACCCAAGGGGACCACGTCGAAAGGTGCCCGCGCCGATCTGCGTGGCATGAACCTGAACGCCCTGTTCACGGGCGCCACCTGCGTGCGCGTGGCGAACAAGCGCGAGGCAAGCTTCGAGGTGACCAAGAGTGTCGTGGTGCCGAAGGGGCTGACGGGCAAACCGGATGCGGGGTTCACCTTCAAGTTCACCGTGCCTGATGGGAAGACGTATAAGGCTGCAGTCTTCGAGAAGGCGGGCGCGGCCGATGAGAAGCAGGTCGGCGATATGTTCGACCTGACGAACGGCCGCGAGCAGACCATCACGGCCGGCCAGACGATCCGCGTGTACGGTCTCGACGAGCACGACGCCTACACGGTGCAGGAGCTGACCGGTACGGATAAGATGCCGGCCGGCTACACGCTGACCAAGCGCGAGCAGGGCGGCAACGCCCTGAGCGGCGAGGGCGCCAGCATCTCCGGCACGATTGCGAAGCAGAACGCCAACGGCACGTTGGCCGAAGCCAACAAGCTGGTATTCACGAACACCTACAGCGTAAAGCCGCCGGTGACGCTCACCAATGCGTTCTGGGCGCAGAAGGTGCTCCGGGGCCGTGACTGGAAGGATGGCGATAGCTTCAAGATTTACCTGCGCGCGGACAAGGGCACGCCGATGCCCGCCGGTGCCAAGGATGCGCCCGTGAGTGGTATGAAGCAGGTTGTGAAGACCGTCAAGAACGGGGACACGTTCGACTTCGGCAATATTGAGTACGCCAAGCCCGGCACCTACACCTATCTCATTGCCGAGGCCACGCCGTCTCAAAACGACGCTGACTGGTTGCCCGGGTTCGGGTATTCGAGCGCTACCTACCGTGTCACGGTGACGGTGAGGGATAACGGCGACGGCACGCTGTCGCAGCCGGCAGTCAAGATGGAGCAGACCTACACCGACGACGGTATGAGCCAAAAGGACAACCCGATCGAGGTCGCTGACAAAATCGCCAAGATCACGAACACGTACCACCCGAAGGAGACCTCGGTGACGCTCAAGGCGACGAAACGCTTTACGGGCGGCACGCTCGCGGGCGGCGACTTCACGTTCCAGCTGCTCGACAAGGATGGCAACGTGATCCAGACCGTCCAGAATGACAAGGACGGCAAGGTCGCCTTTGCAGCCATCGACTACGCTACGCCGGGCGAGCACGACTACGCCATCAGGGAGGTTGCCGGCAACGACTCGACCATCGTCTACGACGCGAAGGACGTGAAGGTCCACGTCAAGGTCACCGACGAGAAGGGCGAGCTGAAGGCGACCGTCACATACGACGGCGAGAAGGCCGTGCCGACCTTCACCAACTCGAAGCCGACGACGGACGTTACCGTCGAGGCCACGAAGACCCTCAAGGGCAAGGACCTGACGGCTGGTGCGTTCACTTTCGGCCTATATCAAGGCGACGCGACTACGGTTGATCCCATCCAGACTGTCCAGAACGACAAGGGCGGCAAGATTAAGCTCATCCTCACCGGTCTGACCATAGGCGAGTACGACTACACGCTCAAGGAGGTCGCTGGCAGCGATTCGACCATCACCTACGATTCCACGGCGGTGAAGGTCCACGTCTCGGTGAAGGCGGACGGTGACAAGGCAAAGGCGACTGTCACCTATGACGACAAGAATGATGCCCCGACCTTCACTAACAAGTATCAGCCTGCCGAGACCTTGGCTACACTCACGGCGAAGAAATCGTACGTGAAGCCCGACAACACGCCGGCCACGCTCAAGGGCGGCGAGTTCACCTTCGACCTGTACGAGGGCGACCTGACGGCTGAGCAGCTGAAGGGCAAGCAACCCATCCGGAGCGCCAAGAACAGCGAGGACGGCACCGTCACCTTCCCGGCCATCGACTACACCAAGGCCGGCGAGTACAAATACACCGTCGCGGAACAGGAGGGCGACCTGTCCCACGTGACCTACGACGCTACGGTGCACCATGCCGTGGTGAAGGTCATGGACAATGCCGGCAAGCTGGACGCCGCTGTTACCTACGATGGTGACAAGGCCAATGCCCCCACCTTCACGAACACCTACACCGCAAAGGGATCCGTGGAGCTGACGGCGACCAAGATCGTTGCGGTCGCGCCGGGCTTCACGCACGACACCAAGCTGAAGGGCGGCGAATACACGTTCGAGCTGAAGGACGCCGACGGCAAGGTGCTCGGCACCACGACGAACAAGGCCGATGGCACGGTGAAGTTCACGCGCAAGTTCACGCTCTCCAACCTGGGCGGCGCTGCGAGCAAGGACTTCACCTACACCATCGCGGAGAAGCCGGGCACGGAGCCGGGCATGGTCTACGACACCCATGCGCTCATCTACAAGGTGACGGTCGCGGACGATGGCACCGGCTCGCTGACGGCCACACCGCAGGTAACGAGTGGAGACAAGACCTTCACGAACACGTACCACCCGAAGGAGACCTCGGTAACGCTCAAGGCGACGAAGCGCTTCACGGGTGGCGAGCTCGCAGGGGGCGACTTCACGTTCCAGCTGCTCGACAAGGATGGCAACGTGATCCAGACCGTCCAGAATGACAAGGACGGCAAGGTCGCCTTCCAGGCAATCAGCTACGACACGCCGGGCGATCACGACTACACCATCAAGGAGGTTGCCGGCAACGACCCGACCGTCGTGTACGACACGAAGGACGTGAAGGTCCACATCAAGGTCTCCGATGAGAAGGGCGAGCTAAAGGCGACCGCCACCTACGACGGCGAGGCCGACGCTCCGACCTTCACCAACTCGAAGCCGACGACGGACGTTACCGTCGAGGCGACGAAGATCCTCACGGGCAAGGACCTGACGGCCGACGCGTTCACCTTCGGCCTGTACGACCAGGCCGGCAACGAGGTCGCCAAGGGCACCAACGACCGGGGCGGCAAGGTCGAGCTGGCCGTCAAGAACCTGAACCTGGGCGAGTACGACTACACGCTCAAGGAGGAGAAAGCCGGCCAGACCGTCGACGGCGTGGCCTACGACGCCAAGGAAGTCAAGGTCCACGTCAAGGTAGAGCAGAACCAGGGCGACAACAACAAGACGAAGGTGACCGTCACCTATGACGGTGCCGCTACGGCTCCCACCTTCAACAACACCTACGACGCAAAGGGTTCCGTAATCCTGACGGCGACCAAGACCATCAAGGTTGCGGACGGCTTCGACCACACGACGAAGCCCGCGGACGGCGAGTTCACCTTCGACCTGAAGGACGCTGCCGGCAACGTGCTCGACACCGCGAAGAACGATGCAAACGGCAAGGTCAGCTTCACGCGCGAGTTCCAGCTCTCCGACTTGGACGGCGCCGCGAGCAAGGACTTCACCTACACCATCGTGGAGCAGCCGGGCGCGGAGCCGGGCATGGTCTATGACAGCCATCCCCTCACCTATACGGTGACGGTCACGGACGGCGGGAACGGAGCACTGAATGCGAAGGCGATCGTGACGAGCGCATCCGGCTCGGATACCTTCACCAACACCTACCAGCCGGCCGCGACCGGCCTGGCCCTCGGTGCGCAGAAGAGCTATGTGAAGAAGGACGACAACACGCCGATCGTCCCCAAGTGCGGCGAGTTCGCCTTCGATGTGTACGAGGGCAACCTGACGGCTGAGCAGCTTGCCGGGGCCAAGCCCGTCCGGACCGCGACCAACGGCGCGGACGGAAGTGTTAACTTCGACGCCTTCTCCTACGCGAAGCCGGGCACGCACGAGTACACCATCGTGGAGCGGAAGGGTGATCTGGCCTACGTGACCTACGACGCCGCGGTGCACCATGCCGTGGTGACGGTTGCGGACAATGCCGGCACGCTGCAGGCGAGCGTCGCCTACGACGGCACGAATGTCACGAAGCCCAGCTTCACCAACACCTACGAGGCACAGGCGACGGACTCCGGCGCGATCGCCCTCACCAAGAGCGTTGACGTGCACGACGGCAGCTATCAGCTAAAGGCGGGAGACTTCGCCTTCGAGCTGGTGGGGTCTGACGGCTCGGTGATCCAGACCCAGAAGAACGATGCGCACGGCAAGGTTGCCTTCGACAAGCTGACCTTCGACCATGCGGGCACCTTTACCTACACGGTCCGCGAGGTGCAGCCGACGGGGGACGCGCCGGGCGTGCCGGGCGTGACCTACACCGGCAAGACGTACACCCTGACCTACGTGGTGAAGGACAACAACGACGGCAAGCTGGCGGTAGAGAGCTCCACGGCGAAGCCGAGCAAGGGCACCGAGAACGGCGTCACCCCCAACACCATGACGTTTGCGAACAGCTACCAGCCGGGCGCGACCTCCTACCAGATCTCCGGCATCAAGGTGCTTGAGAATACCGATTCGGCCACCATGCGGACGCCCGCCGATGGCGAGTTCACGTTCGCGCTGATTGACGCGGCCACCGGGCAGGAGATTGACCGGACCACGAACGCGGGTATCGCGTTTACCTTCAAGGCCATCTCGTACACTGCGACTGGTTCGCATACGTACCAGGTGAAGGAGGTTGCGGGCCAAGATGGCACCATCACTTACAGCGATGCGGTGTTGGATGTGACGGTGAGCGTGACCGACGACGGCAGCGGCCAGCTGACCGCGACGGCGAACAAGACGGCCGCGGATCTGACCTTCACCAACACCTACACGCCGACGGCAACGACGGCGACGATTACCGGAACGAAGGCCCTGACCGGCCGCGACCTGGCCGAGGGCGAGTTTTCCTTCGACCTGAAGGACGCCGCCGGCAACGTGGTCCAGACGGTGCAGAACGGCGTCGACGGCACGTTCGGCTTCGCGCCGCTGCAGCTGGACAAGGTGGGGACGTACGTCTACACCGTGTCCGAGCGGGCAGGGGCGACGGCGAACGGCGTCACCTACGACACGACGGTCTTTACCGCGACGGTGACGGTGACGGAGAATGCGGAGACGCACGCGCTGGAGGCGCAGGTTGCCTACAGCAAGGGCGGCAAGGCTGCGGATGCGGTGGCGTTCAGCAACAGTTACGCGCCGGCCGCGACTGAGGTGAAGCTGGGGGCCTCCAAGGTGCTGAGCGGCGAGGACCTGAAGGAAGGGCAGTTCTCCTTCCAGCTGAAGGATGCCGACGGCAAGGTGCTGCAGACCGCAAAGAACGCGGCGGACGGCACGGTGGGCTTCGAGGCGATCTCGTACGACAAGCCCGGAACGTACGCCTACAGCATCTCCGAGGTGGACGACGGTCAGAAGAACGTGACGTACGACGCGGCCGAGCACCGGGTAACGGTGACGGTGACGGACGACGGTGCGGGCCATCTGGTGGCGACGGTAACCTATGACGGCGCCGTGGCGCCGGTGTTCAAGAACACGTACACGCCGCCGACCACCCCGCCGACGGAGCCGCCCACCAATCCGCCGAGCAAGTCACCGGTGCCGAAGGAGGAGAAGCCGGGTCTGCCGTATACGGGCGATACCAGCTTGTCGCCGATGGCCCTGGGTGGCATCGCGGGCGGCGCGGTAGTGCTGATCGCCGCAGGCGTTATCCTGCGGCGCCGGAACCGGTAGCTACGGCGGCCGAGAAGGGCTTTGATTGAGGGCGGGTGGTCGCAGGGCGCGGCCGCTCGCCCTTTTTGGTGAAAGGCTATGTTAACCCGCCGTTTGCACGTCCGGCTCCAGATGGAACTCGTACTTCGGCTCCATCATCTTCTTCCGGATCTTTTCGTAGCGCCCGTCGTCGAGCTGCTCGCGCATGAGCGACGTCCTGTCCCCGACGCGTGCGGCCTCGCGCAGCCATCTGAACCACATCAGGCAGCTGTGGAGCCTGCGGGTCGATACGCCCTTGAACCTCTCGAGGAAGTGGCCGAGCGAACCCTGCGCTTCAGCATCCTCTGGACCGTGTCCCGCTCGTACCCGGTGAGCCTGCCGTGGGTCCTCGGGACCGCCCTCGCGGCGCCCTTCCCGCCCTTTCCGGACATGGCGTCCTCCGATCTCCCGGGGCCGGCCGATCCGGCCCTCAGGGTATCGGATTCCCAAATTTATCCGTATATGTGCGGATGAATGCGGGAGGCGTTCGGATGAAGTTGTATTCAAGGAAAGAGACTGACCCTTTGTCGCATTCCGTGCGGGTTATATGCAGGTATGCCTGCGCACGCTATCATGTATGGGTTAGACCGCAACTATGTACCTCATACGCGAAGGGATGCGCATGTATCTGAAGATCGACATGTTCTAGCTGGGCTTACCCCCGCAGTGGCGCCGCGCGCCCCATCAACTCTGCCGATTTTCGCCTTCACGCACATAAAGGAGTCCCGCCATGCGCGACAAGCTCGAAAAGATCATTAAGGCCTACGAGGAGCTCGAGAAGAAGCTTTCCGACCCGGCCGTCGCCTCCGATATCAAGGAGTTCACGCGTCTCAACAAGGAGTACGCGCACCAGTCCGACCTCATTGCCGCCTCGCGCGAGTACATCGGCGCGCTCGATGACATCGAGGCTGCCAAGGAAATGCTGCACGATACCACCGATGCCGATGAGAAGGAGATGCTCCAGATGGACATCTCCGAAAACGAGGCCAAGCTTCCCCAGCTCGAGGAAGACATCAAGTACATGCTCATCCCGAGCGACCCCAACGACGACAAGAACACCATCGTCGAGATCCGCTCCGCCGCCGGTGGCGACGAGGCGGCCATCTTCGCCGGCGATCTGTACAAGATGTACCAGCGCTTTTGCGAGTCGCGCGGCTGGAAGACTACCGTGCTCGATTCCAGCCCCAGCGAGGCCGGTGGCTTTAAGTCCATCGAGTTCAAGGTCGAGGGCGACCGCGTCTACTCCGTCATGAAGTTCGAGTCCGGCGTGCACCGCGTCCAGCGCGTTCCCAAGACTGAGTCCCAGGGCCGCATTCAGACCTCCACGGCTACCGTCGCCGTACTTCCCGAGGCCGAGGAGATCGACGTCCAGATCAACCAGTCCGACCTGCGCATCGACACCTACTGCGCCTCCGGCCCTGGCGGTCAGTGCGTTAACACCACTTATTCTGCCGTGCGCATCACCCACCTGCCCACCAACACCGTGGTGCAGTCGCAGGAGCAGCGTTCCCAGATCCAGAACCGCGAGGTCTGCATGCAGATGCTGCGCGCCCGTCTGTACGAGATGGAACTCGAGAAGCAGCAGGCCGAGCTCGGTGCCGAGCGCCAGAGCCAGATCGGCCACGGCAACCGTTCCGAGAAGATCCGTACCTACAACCAGCCCCAGGACCGCGTGACCGATCACCGCATCGGTTTCAACTCCACCTACAACGGCGTCCTTCTGGGTGACCAGCTCGGCACCGTGATCGAGGCGCTCGCTGCCGCCGAGCGAGCCGAGAAGCTGGCACAGGCTGTGTAGGTTCCGCCGTTCTACCGAACGGCGGACCAGCCG
>CABVDH010000030.1 GCA_902497065.1 uncultured Collinsella sp.
CACGTCACCTTGTCTCAAATGCGACCCGCTCGCTGTCCGTCCTCTACCTGCGGCGCTGCCTTGCTCCGGATGCGGTATGCTCAACCTGCGGCGCCTTAGAGGTAGTCATTGGGGACGTTCTTAAATGACTAGGTTGGGTAAATTACTTTTCGAGTTTATTTAATCTGTTTTGTTAGAAATTAAGCTGCCTACCTGCTTAAAGTAATTAACAGCCTTCATCTGCTATTGAAAATATTGCTCGAAAAATCGTCCGAGAAGTCGCGGGGTGATTTTTGATGCGTCGCACGTCAAGTGATTTGGCAAGTTCTTGGTTAGATATTGGTCAGTTTTGGGCAACCTTGCCAAAAGCTTGACGAATGCAGATTTAGACGTCGACGAATGAACATTTCAGGCAGGTTCCAAGCAAAATTCTGGGCTGATTCTCGATAATCGCCTTCAATCGTCCCTTGCCAAGCGCTGGCCTCGCGTACAATCTGCTCCGACATTCGCGCGCCGTCCGGCGCTTAAGAGGGGAGGGCCCCATGGCAAACGAGATCTGGACCATCAAGCGTTGTCTCGAGTGGACCAAGGAGTACCTGGCCGAGCGCGGCGAGGAGCACCCCCGTCTTTCTGCCGAGTGGCTGCTCTGCGCTGCCACGGGTTTGGCACGCATCGACTTATATATGCGCATGGACGAGACGCTTAACGCGGCCCAACTCGAGACCATGCACGCGGCCGTTGTCCGCCGCGCTAAGGGCGAGCCGCTGCAATACATCACGGGCAGTACGCAGTTTCGCATGATTGACGTCGCGTGCGCCCCCGGTGTGCTCATTCCGCGCCCCGAGACCGAGATGCTCGTCGAGGAAGTCCTCAATTATCTGGATGCCGAGGTGCTGAGCCCCGAGGCTGCTGCCCGTCAGCGTGTTGAGCTGCCTTGGAACGATGAGGTCGAGGAGGCACGCAAGGCCGAGGCCGCGCTGGCAGACGAACGGGCGACCGCCGAGCGCCGTGCCGCTAACCTGACGGCTGCCGATGAGGCGGCGCTAGGCGGCGACGTACTGGGCAGCCGTGCCTATGCCGAGGAACTGGCCGACCGCGAGGCCGAGGAAGCCGCCGCGCAGGCAGCAGAAGCCGAAGCCGCGGAAGCCGCCGAGTCCGAGCTCGACGAATACGGCATCGCCATCGAGGGTGCCGGCCAAGAGACGGCTTCGGCTCAGGATGCCGCTGCGCCTGCCCCAGCCGAGCCCCGCACTGCCCGCGTTCTCGAGGTCGGCTGCGGCACGGGCTGCATTTCGCTCTCCCTTGCCTGGGAGCGCCGCGGGCACGTTACCTGCACTGCTACCGATATCGAGCCGCGCGCCATCGACCTTGCTACGAAAAACCGCGATGCGCTTGGCCTCACGTCCGACGAGGTCGCCTTCAGCCTCACAAACCTGGTGAGCTCCATTCCCCGCGAAGAGTGGGGCACCTTTGACGTACTCGTCTCCAACCCGCCCTACATCCCCACCGATGTCATGCGCTCGCTGCCGCATGAGGTCAAGGACTTTGAGCCCGATCTGGCGCTCGAGGGCGGTGCCGACGGTCTCGATATCTTCCGCCGCCTGCTCAACGCGGCGCCCTACATGCTGCGTGCCGGCGGCCTGTTTGCCTGCGAGCTCTACGAGGGCGCGCTCGACGCCGCGGCCGAGCTCTGTCGTCAAGCAGGCCTTTCGGACGTGCGTATCGTCCACGACCTCACCGATCGTCCCCGCATCGTTCGAGCCATCGTCACCGAGCCCAAACAGCGTATTTAAGCTGAATAAATAGACATTTGCGCAAGTTTGTCCTTGCAATATACCGTAAAACTTCTACTATAGAAGGAGAAAGGTATGTCAAATCAGCTGCATCGGTACCGTATCGTGCTTGATTACATTGAACCTTGGCTTGATGAGCAGGATGAAGCTACGCTGAAGCAGATTTATGCAGACCTTTTGGTGCTCGAGAAGGAAGGTCCCAGCCTTGGTCGTCCGCTGGTTGACCGCGTAAAGGGCTCGAAGCTTCATCATTTAAAGGAGCTGAGAGTGACGTCGTGTGGTGGGCAGGTGATTCGCATCCTCTTCGCCTTTGACCCCAAGCGCCAGGCGGTATTGCTATTGGCGGGTGATAAGTCGCGAGCGGGATCGTCAAGGGCAAAATGGAACGGTTGGTATGCGATCAACATTCCAAGGGCCGAGCAAATATACCGTCGCCACGTAAGGAGGCTCGATCGAGATGGAACTGCATGAGTATATGGAATCTCGCGGGATAACACGCGACTCCATTACCGCCGAGCAGGAGAGGACTCGCGATCGTATCGAAGCCTATAAGCTTGCTCAGATTCGCAGGTTAAAAGATCTAACACAGGCGTCGGTCGCCCAGTTGATGGGCGTTTCTCAAAAACGTGTATCCGAGCTCGAGCGTGGGGAGTTGGGTTCGATGAGGCTCGACACGCTGAGCAGGTACGCAGAGAGCCTCGGCGGAAAACTGGTTGCAAGCATCGAGTTTCCCGATCGTACCGTTACGCTTGCGCGCTAAAAATCTTCAATTAACCCCCTCACTTTCACCGACTACTAGAGCCGCTCACCAAACCAACATGCGCTCTGGGCAAATAGGTTGAATGTTTCGTGCGAGAATGCCCCACAGTAAACAAACTTGCACCGGAGCGTAAGGGGCTGGCATACACATGCAGACGGTCTATCGGGTATACGAGGGAACGCGCGAGCCGCATCGGCTTGCCGTCGAGCGCACGGCCGAGGTGCTCGGCCGCGGCGGCCTGGCCTTGATTCCGACCGAGACCGTCTACGGTGTCGCCGTGGCAGTCAACGCCTTCTCGGACGCCGTGCCCCAAGATACAAGCGAATTCCCATCGTGGCCGCGCGATCCGCAGGCTGCCGTCAATGGCGCCGCAGTTCCTGCGCTCGGCACCGGCTATCGCCGTATCTTCACTCTCAAGCAACGTGAGCTCACGCAAACCGTCGCTTGGCTGGTCGATGGCGTCGAAGCACTCGACCGCTATGGCGTGGATATCCCGGAAGATGCCCGCGTACTCGCGCGACGATGCTGGCCGGGAGCCCTGACTATCGTGGTCAAGGCAGCCCCCTACGTGCCGACCTTTATGCGCGCTGCCGACGACACCGTGGCCCTGCGCGCTTCGGCCTCTCCCGTGGTCCAAGCGCTCATCCGCGCCTGCGGCAGTCCCCTTGCCTGCACGAGCGCCAACACGCACGGTGCGCCTTCGCCGGCAAGCTTTGCCGCCGTCGAGGGTCGCATCCTGGAGGGGGTCGATGTTGCCGTCGACGCCGGTGAGACCCCGTGTCGCGACGCCTCGACCATCGTGTCGTTCCAGCACGGCGGGCTCCAGATCCTGCGCCAAGGCGCACTTCCCGCATCAGAGATCGAGCGGGTCCTGTCCGACCCGATGCAATAGAAGGGTGTAAGCGATGTCGTTGAATCTGGGCAGCCTGGGCATGGAAGATGCCTCGTTTAACTTTGGCGGTTCCTACATCATGGCGCTCGACTGCGGCACTACCTCGGTACTCGCGGCCATTGTCGACGAATACGGCTGCATCGTTGCCCAGGCGCGTCGTAGCGTCAAAACCAGCTTCCCGCGCCCCGGCTGGGTGGAGCAGGATCCCACGGAGGTGCTTGCCAGCCAGATCGGCGTGATGATGGAGGTTCAGTTTAAGAGCGGCATCCATTCCGATCGCATCGCCGCCATCGGCATCTCCAACCAGCGCGAGACCACGGTGGTCTGGGACCGCGTGAGCGGCCAGCCCATCTATAACGCCATCGTATGGCAGTGCCGTCGTACCGCGCCGGCGATCGACGCGTTGGTTGAACAGGGTTGCGAGGAGCTGGTGCGCTCCCGCACGGGACTTACGCTTGACCCGTATTTCTCGGCCTCTAAGGTGCAGTGGATTCTCGACAACGTCGACGGCGCACGCGAGAGCGCGGCGGCGGGCGACCTCATGTTTGGCACCATCGACACCTGGCTCATCTACAACCTCACCGGCGGCCAGGTCTTTGCCACCGACTACACCAATGCCAGCCGCACGGCACTCTTTAATATCCATACGCTCGATTGGGACGACGACCTGCTGGCGCTCTTTGACGTTCCACGTTCCATGATGCCCGAGGTTCGCTGGAGCTCGGGCGACTACGGCCGCGTCGCGAGCGACATCATGACCAACATGCCGCCCATCATGGGTGTGGCGGGCGACCAGCAGGCATCGCTGTTCGGTCACTGCTGCTTCTATCCCGGCCAGACCAAAAACACCTATGGCACGGGCTGCTTTATGCTCATGAACACCGGCGACGAGATCGTCGAATCCAAGAATGGCCTGGTCTCCACCATCGGTATCGCTGCGGACGGCAAAGTCAGCTATGCGCTCGAGGGCTCTATTTTTGCCGCCGGCTCAACGATGAACTGGCTTCGCAACAACATGGGCATCATCTCGAGCGTGAGCGAGTCGGCACAACTCGCCGCTTCGATTAGCGACAACGAGGGCTGCTACTTCGTTCCCGCCTTTGCGGGTTTGGGCGCTCCCTGGTGGGACCCGCATGCCCGCGGTATCGTGTGCGGTCTGACCGGCGCCTCGAGCCGTGCGACCATCGTACGTGCCGCCTGCGAATCCATGGCATATCAGAGCTACGACGTGCTGCGCGCCATGGAGCAGGACGTGGGGCTTTCGATCGAGCGCCTGTCTGTCGATGGCGGTGCCTCGCGCAACGAGTTCATCATGCAATTCCAGGCCGACCTGCTGGATATCCCCGTGTTGCAATGCGAGACGGTGGAGACCACGGCAATCGGTGCCGCGTACTTGGCGGGTCTTGCCGTCGGCTATTGGGAAGACCTGGAGGAGCTGGAGCAAAATGCCCAGATCGTTAGGACCTTCCTTCCCCACATGTCCGCCGAGCGCCGCGAGCAAAACCTTGCGGGCTGGCGTGATGCAGTCAGGCGCTCGCTCAGCACCGCACAGTAGGGCTGCGATGGGCTGCTCGATACAACAAACCGCTAAACTAATGCATGGCGTGCGGCGGCAACATTGCTGCACGCCTTGTCAGCAAGGCCGTTTTGCGGCCGCAACGAAAGGGGCAATCAATCCATGACCGTCACCTACGATGCGTCCCGTGTGACGCTTGTCGACCACCCGCTCGTCCAGCACAAGCTGTCGATCCTGCGCGACAAAAACACCGGCACCAACCAGTTCCGCCAGCTCGTGCGCGAACTCGCGCTTTTTGACGGCTACGAGGCCATGCGCGACCTGCCCATGGAAGACGTCGAGGTCGAGACCCCCATCACTACCGCCACGTTCAAACAGCTTGCCGGCAAGAAACTCGCCATCGTGCCCATCCTGCGTGCGGGCCTTGGCATGGTCGACGGCATCCTCGACCTGGTGCCCTCCGCTCGCGTGGGCCACATCGGCATGGAGCGCGACGAGGTCACCCACGAGCCGCACGAGTATTACTGCAAGATGCCCAAGGATATCGACCAGCGCATCTGCCTGGTCGTCGACCCCATGCTCGCCACGGGCGGTTCGGCCGAGATGGCCATTAGCTACCTGCGCGAGCGCGGTGTCAAGGACATCCGCATGCTGTGCATCGTCGCGGCCCCCGAGGGCCTCAAGTCGCTGACTGAGAAGGATCCTGATGTGCATATCTATACCTGCGCCATCGACGACCATCTCAACGAGGCGGCCTACATCGTTCCCGGCCTGGGCGACGCCGGTGACCGCATCTACGGCACGCTCTAGTCGCTGGGCTAAGACGGCCGCGGCTGCAAATACGAAGAAACGGTGCGCGCGGACGAACAAAAGGCGACCGCGCGCACTCCTGTTAACGGACGTTTTGCCCTGCAGGGTTCGAGAAAAACGTATTACCGTACCTGCGGCATAAAGAAGGTCTTAAGAAAACGAACAGGTGCGTATTAACCGATGCTTTTTCGGTTGTACTTTAGCGATTGGCTCGTACAATAGTCACCAATGTTTGGCGGGAACTGTTCTGTGAAGCGTTAAAAAGGAAAGTGAGGACGCCAGTGTTTCAGATAGCCGATCTGCTCGCTATCGTTGCAGGCGCCATCGCGGGCGCAATTGCCTTCCTTCCCTTTGTCTTTACGCTCAAGCCGGTTCTTGACGATAAGCAGAATGCGGACATGCTCAAGGGTATGGTGAGTCTGGCGGTCTCGGCAATCGCCCTGCTCGTCTTTACCTTGGTTGTGTTTGTGTTGTTCGGAGAGGCATTTCGCATGTTCCTCCTGGGCGAGGCGATCGGCTTCGTGGCCTTTATGGCCGCCTGCACGGTTCGCGTCGCCAAGGCGCTGCGAGATCCTCATGAGGTCGAAAGGTAAGTCGTGGAAATTTTTGAAAAGCTGCCTGATGAGATTAATCATCTGGTCAGCGAGTTCAGCTCCACCCCTGTCGTGGGCGATCTGAGCTGCGGCATCACGCAGTACTCGTTTTGGCTGATCGTCTCCACGATCGTGCTCCTGATCGTCCTGGCCGTGTTCAAGAAGAAGCAGACCCTGGTTCCCAAGGGCTTCTTCGTCAACGGTTTCGAGTACATCATCGAGTACGTCGAGAACGATATCGGCAAGGGCGTCGTGGGTGAGAACTGGAAGAAGCACTTCCCGTTCCTGTGCTCGCTTTTCCTGTTCATCCTGATCAATAACATGATCGGCCTGATCCCGGGAATGAAGCCCGGCACCGGCGCAATCGGCTCCACCGCCGCGCTCGCCATCTTCGCCTTCGTGTACTTCATCTACTACGGATGCAAGGCTCACGGCGTGATTGGCTACATCAAGAGCCTCGCCCCGCAGGGCGTGAGCTTCCCGATGAACGTGCTCGTGTGGGTCGTCGAGCTTTTCTCGACCTTCCTGCGCCTCATCACGCTCGCCGTCCGTCTGTTCTGCAACATGTTCGCAGGACACGTGGTCATGGGCTCGTTCGCCATCATGGCGAGCATGTTCATGCAGCCGCTGCTTCAGCAGGTTTCCGCGGCCCACGCCGTCGGCGCCCTGCCTTCGCTGGCCTGGCTTGCCATCCTCATCCTGATCTATGCGATCGAGCTTGTGGTCGGCGCCATCCAGGCTTACGTCTTCACGGTCCTTACCGCCGTGTATGTCTCCGAGGCAGAGGAGGTCGCGGAGGAGGAGTAGTCTTCCGTTCGCGCCTTAAAGGTAAGGCAATTCGTTAAACCGCCGGTGCCCGTACCCATGGAGCCCGGCAGTTATAAAAAGGTTATCCTGCGTGAAATAAGACACGCACGACAAAGGAGGAATCGTGGGAGTTATCGGTTACGGTCTCGGTGTTATCGGCGCTGGTCTTGCTATCGGCCTGTCTGCTCTGGGTGCTACGGGTGCTATGGCCCGTCAGCCTGAGGTCCAGGGCCGCGTGTTCACCGTCTTCATCATGGGCTCCGCCTTCGGCGAGGCTCTGGCTCTGATCGGCTTCGTTGTCGCGCTGATCGTTAAATAGCACGGAGCGTCAAGTATGAATCTTTCATCCCAGAAGAGCGCGATCGCACTCTCCGCGTCCGCGGCCGCGCTGCTCATGCCGGTTTCCGCGTTCGCTGAGGACGGCGCTGCCGGTGCGGACATCCTCATCCCTAAGATGGCGGAGTTCATCCCGGCGCTTATCGCCTTCCTGATCATCTGGATCGTGCTGGCCAAGGTCGCCCTGCCGGGCATCATGAAAACCATGGAGGAGCGCGGCAAGAAGATCGAGGAGAGCCTCGACGAGGCCGAGAAGACCAAGCAGGAGGCTATCGCCAAGCGCTCTGAGTCCGACTCGATCGTCACCGACGCCCGTCGTCAGGCTGCCGACATTGTTCTCGAGGCCCGTAAGGACGCCGAGTCCGAGCGCGCCCGTATCATCGAGGCTGCTCACAAGGAGGCCGAGGAGATCATCGCCAAGGCCCATACGACCGTTGAGGACGAGCGCAAGTCCATCTACGCCGGTGCCGCGAGCTCCATCGCCGACCTGTCCGTTGCCGTCGCCACCAAGATCGTGGGCGAGGCACTCGAGGACGAGGCCGAGCAGAAGAAGCTCATCGAGCGCTACATCCAGGAAGCAGGTAGCCTGAATGCCGACTAGCCGCTATCAGGACAAGGTGCTCGAGACCTACGCGCGCTCCCTTCTGGAAGCCGCTAAGGCCGAGAACCATGTGTTCGAGGACCTCGAGATGATCGAGCGCCTGGCTTCTGCCAGCCCCGAGATCATCGCCGTGCTCGACACCATGTCCAAGCGCGACCAGCTCGACCTTCTTCCCAAGGTGGCAGCTGCCTTTAAGTATGTTGCCGAGGAAGACGAGGATGTAGTGGGCGTGACCGTCACCACGGCGATCCCGCTCGACGACGAGCTGCGTCAAACCATCACTAAGAAATGCGAGCAGGACTTCGGCCGCAAGGTATTCCTTATCGAGCAGGTCGACCCGTCTATCGTGGGCGGCCTGGTGCTCGAGGCCCGCGGCGAGCGTCGTGACATTTCCGTCAAGACGCAGTTGCGCATCGCGCAGGAGACCCTCGCAAACTCTGCTAATTCGTACGGAGGTGAAGCCTAATGTCCGAAACCCTCAATGCCCAGGATATCGCCAAGAAACTGCAGGAGCAGCTCACGAGCCTCTCCGCGACGGTCGATACGCATGAGGTTTCAACGGTCGACGAGGTAGGCGACGGCATCGCGCGCGTCTCCGGCCTCAAGAGCGCCATGGCAGGCGAGCTTCTGGAGTTCAAGAGCTCCGATACCGGTGAGACCGTCTTCGGCCTTGCCCAGAACCTTGACCGTGACGAGGTCGGCGCCGTTCTGTTCGGTGCCGTCGACTCCATCAAGGAAGGCGACGAGTGCCGCACCACTGGTCGCATTATGGATATCCCTGTGAGCCGCGCCATGCTCGGCCGCGTCGTCAATCCGCTCGGCCAGCCCATCGACGGCCTGGGCGACATCGTCGCCACGCACCGTCGCCCCATCGAGTTCAAGGCCCCCGGCGTTATCGACCGTACCCCGGTGTGTGAGCCGGTTCAGACCGGTCTGTTGGCCATCGACTCCATGGTGCCTATCGGCCGTGGTCAGCGTGAGCTCATCATTGGCGACCGTAAGACCGGTAAGACCGCCATCGCCATCGACGCTATCCTCAACCAGCGCGGCAAGGGCATGGTCTGCATCTATGTCGCCGTCGGCCAGAAGGCCTCCACGGTTGCCAACATCCGCGAGACCCTCGCTCAGCACGGTGCGCTCGACTACACCATCATCGTTTCGGCAACCGCTGCCGATTCCGCCCCTATGCAGTACATCGCGCCTATGGCCGGTGCCGCTATCGGCGAGTTCTTCATGTACAACGGCGAGGATGGCAAGCCCGCTAGCGAGACCAACCCCGGCGGCCACGTGCTCGTCATCTACGATGACCTGTCCAAGCAGGCCGTGGCCTACCGTCAGATGTCGCTGACGCTGCATCGTCCGCCCGGACGCGAGGCCTATCCTGGCGACATCTTCTACCTGCACTCTCGTCTGCTCGAGCGTGCCGTCAAGATGTCCAAGAAGAACGGCTACGGCTCCATGACGGCACTGCCGATCATCGAGACCCAGGACGGCGACGTCTCGGCCTACATTCCGACCAACGTCATTTCCATTACCGATGGTCAGATCTATCTGCAGTCCGAGCTCTTCTTCCAGGGTCAGCGCCCGGCAGTCGACGTGGGCATTTCCGTGTCCCGCGTCGGTGGCGACGCGCAGACCAAGGCTATGAAGCAGGTCGCCGGTAACCTCCGTCTGGACCTCGCTTCGTACCAGGAGCTCGCCGGCTTTACGCAGTTCGGATCCGACCTCGACGAGGCTACTCAGAAGCAGCTGACCCATGGTGCCCGCATGACCGAGCTCCTGAAGCAGCCGCGCTACAAGCCGTTTGAGGTTGGCGAGCAGATCGTTACGCTGTTCGCTGGCAACGAGGGCTTCCTGGATGACCTGGAGATTGCCGACGTGCTGCCTTTCCGTGCCGAGCTCATCGAGTACATGGACAATGGCTTTGGCTCGCTGCTCGATAAGGTTCGCGCCAAGAAGATCGATGATGACACCAAGGCTGAGCTCTTGCGCGTCATCGGCGACTTCAAGCAGCAGTTCATGGCCAAGCACCATTCGGATGTTTCTGGATCAGAGGAGAACTAAGCCCCATGGCCAACCTTCGCGACATTAAGAAGCGAATCTCCTCGGTTACCACGACCAAGCAGATCACGCGCACGATGGAGATGGTCTCTACGGCCAAGATCCGTCGTGCCCTCGATCGCTCCAAGCAGGCCGAGCCCTATAAGGAGGCGCTGACCGACGTCATGTTGACGGTCGCCGGCGACGCCTCCTGTTCGGGCACCGATCCCATGCTGCAGAAGCATGAGAGCGTCAAGCATGGCCTGATTGTCGTTATTGCCTCGGACCGCGGCCTTGCCGGCGGTTTCAATACGACGGTGGAGCGCACGGCCGAAAAGCTCGCCGCTTCTTGGGCGAACGACGGCATCGAGTGCGAGATCATCGCGTGCGGGCGTAAGCCGGCCACGTATTTCCGTGACCGCGCAAACGTCGTCATGCACTTTGAGGGCAACTCCTCTGAGCCCGATTTCAATCAGGCCCGCATGATCTCCTCTCATATCTGCGATGCGTATCGTGCCGGTGAGCTTGACCGTGTCGAGCTTGTCTACCACCACGCCAAGAATCGCGTGGATCAGGAGCTTCGCGTCGAGCATCTGTTGCCGCTCGACCCCGAGATGATCGCTATGGCCCACGGTCCGCGTAAGAACGAGACCGACGCCCCTAAGCGCATCTCGTCCACGTTCGAGTTCGTGCCCTCTCCCGAGCATGTTCTCGGCAAGCTTGTGCCGTCTTATATCCTGACGGTCATCTACCAGGCCCTGATCGATTCGGCGGCTGCCGAGCAGGGTGCACGCCGCAAGGCCATGCACTCCGCGACGGAAAACGCCACCGCGATCATCTCGACCCTTACCCGCACGTATAGTCGCGTGCGCCAGGCTTCGATCACGACCGAGATTAACGAGATCGTCGGCGGAGCCTCAGCATTGGAGGAACAGTAATGGCTAATAACACCGTAAAGCTTGCGGTCGAGGAAGCCACCAAGAAGACGACTGCCGGTGATGGTCGCATCGTGCGAATCATCGGCCCTGTCGTCGACGTCAAGTTTGACGGCGCGGTGCCCCCGATCTACAACGCGCTCACGGTCGAGGCCGAGACCCCGATCGGTCATCTGAGCACGATCCTCGAGGTCGAGAGCCAGCTTCCGGGCGGCGTCGTCCGCACGGTCGCCATGTCCTCGACCGACGGCCTGCAGCGCGGCCTCATCGCCACCGATACCGGTGAGCCCATGAAGATGCCGGTCGGCCCCGAGACGCTCGGCCGCATTTGGAACGTCATGGGCAAGCCCGTCGACGGCAAGCCCATGCCCGAGGTGGAGGAGTTCTACCCCATCCACCATGCAGCGCCCCGTTTCGACGAGCTCACCACCAAGACCGAGATCTTCGAGACCGGCATCAAGGCCGTCGACCTGCTCGAGCCCTACATCCGTGGCGGCAAGACAGGCCTGTTCGGCGGCGCCGGCGTCGGCAAGACCGTTTTGATTCAGGAGCTCATCAACAACCTCGCCCAGGAGCACGGCGGCACTTCGGTGTTCACCGGCGTCGGCGAGCGTACCCGCGAGGGCACCGACCTGTTCCTCGAGATGAGCGAGTCTGGCGTTATCGACAAGACCTGCTTGGTCTATGGTCAGATGAACGAGCCGCCCGGAGCGCGTCTGCGCATCGGTCTGGCCGGCCTTACCACCGCTGAGTATTTCCGTGATCGTGGCCAGGACGTTCTGCTGTTCATCGACAACATCTTCCGCTTCTCCCAGGCAGGTTCCGAGGTTTCCGCACTGCTGGGCCGTATGCCGTCCGCCGTTGGTTATCAGCCCACGCTGGCAACCGAGATGGGCGACCTCCAGGAGCGCATTACCTCGACCAAGACGGGCTCCATTACCTCCGTCCAGGCTGTCTACGTCCCCGCAGACGACCTGACCGACCCGGCGCCTGCCACGACGTTTACGCACCTCGACGCCACCACGGTTCTTTCGCGTAGCATTTCGTCGCTCGGCCTGTTCCCGGCTATCGACCCGCTCGCGTCTTCCTCCGACGCTCTCGATCCCTCGATCGTCGGCGAGGAGCACTACCGTGTCGCCGTCAAGGTCCAGGAGCTCCTGCAGGAGTACTCCGACCTTCAGGACATCATCGCCATTCTGGGTATGGACGAGCTGTCCGAGGAGCAGCGCCTTACGGTCAACCGTGCCCGTAAGATTCAGCAGTTCCTCTCGCAGTCCTTCCACGTCGCCGAGAAGTTCACCGGCAACCCCGGTGTCTACGTCCGCGTCGAGGATACCGTCCGCTCTTTCGCCGAGATTGTCGACGGCAAGGCCGATGACCTGCCCGAGCAGGCTTTCCGCTATGCTTCCACGATTGAGGACGTGCGCGAGCGCGCCCGCAAGATGGGGGAGAAGTAGGTTATGCGTATCCGCATCGTGTGCCCCGTGAGCTGCGCCTATGAGGGCGACGCTGCGTTTGTGTCGATTCCGTCCACGGATGGCGAGTTTGGCGTTCTGCCTGCTCACTCCAGCGAGATCTGCACGATCGACCGCGGTTACGTTCGCGTTTCCGATAAGGCCATGGGCACTGTCGACCACACGTTTGCCGTGGCCGGCGGCTATGCCCAGGTTGCGGACGATGTCGTGACCGTTCTCGCCGAGCGCGCTTGCGATTTGGCGACCGTCGATGCCGACAAGCTTAAAGCTGATATTCAAGGTTTTGAAGAGAAGCTGGGTAATTTGTCGGAGGATGATGCACGCCGCGCCTACCTCTATAATGAAATCGCATGGTGTAAGCTCAAGCTTGCCCAATAGTCAAACGATTTAGCGTTCGACCATTTGCGAACACATCATGCCCGGGATGGCCCAGCCACCCCGGGCATGCTTTTTGAAAGGGTAGACCTTGGATATTATCCGCGTTGAGGGTGGCCACGCCATCGGAGGCTCCGTGCCCGTCTCGGGTGCCAAGAACTCCGCGCTCAAACTCATGGCGGCAACGCTTCTGGCGCCGGGCAAGACGACGCTGCAGAACGTGCCCGATATTTCCGATGTTCACGTGATGGGCAAGGTGCTCAAGGGTATGGGCGCTACGATCGATGTTCTCGACGAGCACACGCTCGAGATTGATACCTCTCAGGTCGATTCTTGGGAGGCCCCCTACGAGCTCGTTGCCAAGATGCGTGCTTCCACCGCCGTCATGGGACCCCTGCTGGGCCGCTTCCATCGCGCCAAGATTGCCATGCCGGGCGGCTGCAACCTGGGTGCTCGCAAGATCGATATGCACATTCTGGGTCTCGAGGCCCTGGGCGTTGAGTTCGATACCGCCCACGGTTACATCAACGCTAATGCGCCCCAAGGTCTGCGCGGTACCACCGTCACGCTCGAGTTCGCCAGCGTCGGTGCGACCGAGAACCTCATCATGGCCTCTGTGCGCGCACAGGGCACCACGGTTATCGACAATGCCGCCCGCGAGCCCGAGATTGTCGATCTCGCCAACATGCTCAACGAGATGGGCGCCAAGATTGTTGGCGCCGGCACGCCCGTCGTGACTATCGAAGGCGTGGAAGAGCTCCATCCTGTTACCCATCGCGTAGTGGGCGACCGCATCGAGGCCGGTACCTTTATCGTTGCCGGTGCGTTGATGGCCGACGATCGCGGTGTCGATGTCACGGGCTTTTGCCCCATTCACTTGGGCATGGTGCTCAAGAAGATGGAGCTCATGGGTATCGACTGCGAGCGCGTCGAGGATGGCGTCCATGTAAACCGTGCCGAGCGTATCAAGCCGGTCGACATCCAGACGCTTCCGTTCCCCGGCTTCCCGACGGACATGCAGGCGCAGATTATGGTACTCTCCGCCCTTGCCGACGGTAGCTCCGTTATCACCGAGAACATCTTCGAGAATCGCTTTATGTTTGCCTCTGAGCTGGTGCGCATGGGTGCCGACATTCGTATCGAGAGTCATCATGCCATGATTCATGGCGTCAAGGGCTTCTCGGGTGCACAGGTTACCTCGCCCGATCTGCGTGGCGGAGCGGCCCTCGTCGTAGCGGGCTTGATCGCCGACGGGACGACCGAGGTTTCGGCTATCCATCACATCAAGCGCGGCTACGAGCAGTTTGTCGAAAAGCTGCAGGCAATCGGCGCGCATGTCGAGCATGCTACCGTCCCCGATCCCGTCATCTACTAATACAGGTTGCCTATGTTTAATAAAAAGCCCCTCGCGGATACTAGCACCCGAAGACCCTCAACTGGTACGCAGGCCAAGATCTACAGTCGCGATAACGTGGCTCGCTATTCCGAGCGCGCTCGCCAACGTCGTCGTAGCCACACGATTCGTCACGTCGCGCTCATTGTCGTGCTTGGCGTGCTGCTGAGTGCCACTACCGCTGCCGGCCTGTGGTTTGCCACCATTATGGGCAAGCTCGGCGATTCTAATGTCATTACCGACAATCTGCGTCGGGTTCTGGTTGACACCGATGAGGCAAAGGATCCGTTCTACGTGCTGCTTCTTGGCACCGACGGCCGTCCGGGCGAGGATACGTATCGTGCCGACTCGATTATCCTGGCACGCATCGACCCCACGCAAAAGCAGGCGACGCTCATTTCCGTTCCGCGCGACACTAAGGTCGAGTACAAGGGCGAGACCATGAAGATCAACGCCTGCCATACCGTTGGCGGCGCCGAGGCCATGGTCGAGGCGGTCAACGAGCTGTGCGGTGTTCAGATTTCCCACTATGCCGAGGTCAGCTTCGACGGTATGCAGGCGCTGATTGATTCGGTTGGCGGTATCGACATTAACGCAACCGATGATGTTGACGACCCTGAGCACCTGGATATTAAGATTACCGCTGGCCAGCAGCATATGGACGGTGCCACCGCCCTAACCTATGCCCGCTGCCGCTACACCTATGCCGACGGCGATTACACGCGCATGCGCCACCAGCGTCAGGTGCTTGGCGCCCTTGCCAACCAGATTCTCAATAACTTCGATGCCACGAAGATTTTTGGCCTGGTTAATTCGCTGTCCGATATGCTCGTAACCGATATGAGCGTTCAGGATATCGTGGCTACGGTCAACGCCATGCGCGGTATGGATGTCGACGGTATCTACTCGGCCAACCTGCCCTCGTGCGCCGACGACAGCACCATGATCGACGGTGTGAGCTACGTCTTTGTCTACGAGGACGAGCTCAAGGAAATGATGGAGCGCGTCGATGCCGGCAAGGATCCCAAGGGTCCCAACACCATGGGTCTTTCCGACGGTTCCAGCTCTACGATCGGCGACCTGAACAACAACACGTCTGACGACTACGCAAACGGTACCGCAACCTCATCGGTCAGCTCTGACGATTCCGATGACTCAAGCGATTCGAGCGATTCGGACTACTACGAAGAGCCCACCGGCGACGGCAACGGCTACGAGGCCAATTACTAAGTTACGGCGTTTTACCAAACGCCGTAACGGCTCGACGCTGCGCGCCGCCCAAGGCGACAATTTGTCATTCAAAAGGCAGGGCATGACCAGAAGGTCAATGCCCTGCCTTTTTCATGCCAACTTGTTCGCCTTGGACGTCGCTCGCTGACGTTGGCTCAACATGCGGTGCTGACTACTCCCCTTGCACCAAAAACCGCCCCGTTCTCGGTTTTTGAGGACGGGGCGGTTTTGCTTACCTAGATTGTTCGAGTTCCTTATGCAAAGCGGGCGACGAGCTCCTGGAGCACGTCGGTCATCTTGACGAGCGAACTGACCGGGACGAACTCGTTGACGCCGTGGTAGCAATAGCCGCCGGTGGAAAGGTTGGGGCAGGGCAGACCGCGGAACGACAGCTGGGCGCCGTCGGTGCCGCCACGAATTGGCAGCACTTGGGGCTCAACGCCGCAGGCAAGGTAGGCTTCCTTGGCAACATCAATAAGCTCGGGATAGTCACGAACGATCTCGGCCATATTTCGATACTGCTGCTTAATCTCGACCGTCACGCGCTCCTCACCCAGACGCTGGTTGAGCATCGAGGCAGCGGCATCAATAAGGTCGAGTTTCTGCTGGAACTTGGCGGCGTCATGGTCGCGGACGATATAGCGCGCTGTGGCGTGATCGACGGTCGCAGATACACCCTCAAGGTGATAAAAGCCCTCGTAGCCTTCCGTATACTCCGGGCGCTGTACGTAGGGGAGCAACGCGTTGAAGTCGCAGAACAGATTGCCTGCGTTGACCATACGGCCCTTAGCGTCGCCCGGGTGGATGGACTGGCCCTCAAAGCAGACGGTCGCCTCGGCGGCGTTAAAGCACTCCCACTCCAGTTCGCCGATGGGGCCGCCGTCGACCGTGTAGGCGTACTTGCAGCCAAAGGTATCGATATCCAACAGCTCGGCTCCGTGGCCGATCTCCTCGTCAGGGCAGAAGCAAATGCCGAGTGCGGGATGGGGCAGAGAAGGGTCCTGAGCGATACGCGCGACAAGCGACATGATCTCAGCGACGCCCGCCTTGTCGTCTGCGCCCAGCAGCGTGGTGCCATCGCTGCAGACCAGGTCCTCACCCGCGAGGTCATTCAGGGCGGGAAGCTTGGCGGTACCCATGGCAACGGGCTTACCGTCAACCGTGCCGCAGACCAGGTCGCCGCCTTCGTAGTGTACGATGTGCGGCTTCACGCCGGCGCCCGGTGCAACTTCGGTGGTGTCGAGATGGGCGATCAGGCCCAGGGCGGGCTTGTCCTCAGCGCCCGCACTTGCGGGGATATGCGCGCAGACATAGGCGTGCTCGGTCACGTGGGCATCTTCCGCACCAAGCTCGCGCAGCTCTTCAGCCAGCACGTTGGCAAGGTCAAACTGAACGGCGCTCGAGGGTACCTGGTCGCAGTTTGCATCCTCGGACTGCGTGTTGATCTGGACGTAGCGCAAAAAGCGTTCGAGGACATCGGGGCTCGTGGTGGTGTTTTCCATAAAGACCGCTCCAATCTTGGTCGTCGTGTGCAACAAGAACTCTAGCACGGTATGCCACGGCATACCACGACGCTTGGATGGGGTAGAATCAGCCATTGAATGCAGAAGGGACGGAAGATCATGGATACGACAAATAGCTCGCGCGAACTACATCTGACGGTGGCGAACGAAGACTACTTGGAGTGCATGGTTCGCATTGAAAGCGAAGAGGGGGAAACCAACGGCGTGCGATCGGTCGACATCGCGCAGCGCCTTGGCGTCTCCAAGGCATCGGTCAATAAAGCGGTTTCGGCGCTCAAGGCATCCGAGCTTGTCGAGCAATCGCACTACGGCAAGGTGATCCTGACCGATCGCGGCCGCGAGGTTGGCACGGCTATCTGGTACCGTCATCGCCTCATCCGCACGTTTTTGGTTCAGGAGCTCGGTGTCGAATTTGAGCGAGCCGATTCCGAGGCCTGCATGATGGAGCATGCGCTATCCGAGGACACGATGAGCCGCTGGCTCGCCTATCTCGAAAAGCAGGGAATCAGCGTCGAGGAATAGCGGGATATATATGGATACGAGTTATTACAACCGCTTTGGTGCCGAGGAACTTACGCGCCGCTTGTCGAGCGAGACCTTGTTGGCGCAGGGCCCCATGGGCAGTGTTTTGTTGAGTGAGTACGATGCCGCCGACATTCCACCGGCGTTTTGGAATCTGGCAGAGCCGCAGACCGTTTCTCGTATCCATCGCTTGTATGTCGCCGCCGGCGCGCAGGTGCTCATTACCAATACCTTTCAGGCATCGAGCTATGCCCTCAAGCACGACCAGATTGCGCCGTCCGTGGCGGAGGTCAATCGCGGGGCCGTCGACGATGCCCGCCAGGCGCACCCTCAGCTACTGCTGGGCTCAATGGGCCCGATCGGTATTGAGTGGTTTGCCGAGGACTCTGTCGAGTATCGTGAAATCCGCGGCATTGCGCGCGAACAGGCGCACGCCTTGCTCAATGCTGGTGTTGACGGTCTGCTGATCGAGACGGTGACGTCTATCCGTAATCTGCAGCCCATGCTTGCCGGCGCCCGAGATGCCGCCGACGGCATGCCTGTTCTGGTGAGTTTTGTCGTTGACGATAAAGGCGACCTGCTGGGCGATGGCCTCAACATCGAGGCAGCCGTTTTGTACGCCGAAAAACACGGCGCAAATTCGGTTGGTGTTAATTGCTGTTCGCTTGCGGCCGCGAACGCGGCGGTGCCCAGGATGGTTGCATCGGCGACTACTCCCGTCACGGTGCGTCCCAACGTAGGCGATCCGGTCCAGACTCAGGATGGCCCCGTATGGCACGAGAACCCCGAAGCTTTCGCGCGCGCATGCATCGAATGGAGACATGCCGGTGCCGCAATGGTGGGCAGTTGCTGTGGAACCACGGCAATCACTACGGCCGCGATGGCCGAGGCGCTCGATATATAAAGGGCAAACCGCTCCATACGGGGCGGTTTTTTTATTGCTTGCATGTCCTCGGCAGCATTTGCCCAAATGGTGAATGCTGGTGCCGGCAGGTTGCCGAGTGCATGTTGCGGGTATACCCCATGCGTACCATGATCCAAACACTGTGAGGTGTCTGCGCGTGTGCGCGATAATTCATTTTGGAACTGACGGTTGGCGCGCTCGCGTCGATGAGGACTTCACTGCCGATAACGTTGCCCGTATCGCCGATGCCGTCGGCGAGTTGTGGCAAAAGACCAATCCTGGCAAAACGGTATATATAGGGTTCGACACCCGGCCCCTGGCGCGCGAGTTCGCTGAGCTTGCGGCGGGCGTGCTAGCAGCGCACGGGCTAGACGCCGTGCTCGCTTCGCGACCTGTCCCGACCCCTGCCCTTACGTGGGCGGCGGCTTATGACGGTGAAGCGTGCGGCGCGCTCATGGTGACGGGGTCCCATCATCCGCAGGGCTATCTGTGCCTCAAGATTCGCATGGGTGACGGCTCGACCGCCAACCAGGATGTCATCGAAGAGCTCGAAGAGACTATGGCTCCCGAGCCAATGGGGATCGAGGGGCAATATCGCACCGCGGATATCATTCCTGACTATATGCAGGCGGTGGCATCGTTTGTCGATGCCGAAGCCATCCGCGCCGCGCACCTGCGCGTGGTTGTCGATCCCATGGGCGGCGCAGCCCAGGGCTATCTAGCCGACTTGCTGCGCGAGCTTGGCGTTGAGGTGCACGAGATTCACGCCGGGCAGGCGTCTGACCAAGAAGATATCTGCCCCGACCCCGTTGAGCCGTGGGTGGACGCTTGCGAGCGCACGGTTATCGAGGACGGAGCTTGCGCTGGCCTGGTGACCGACGGCGACGCCGACCGCATCGGCGCGGTTGACGAGCGCGGCAGATATATACATCCGCATCAGATCATGGCGCTCGTTTTGGGCGACTTGGTTCAATTTCGTAATTTGGAGGGGCGCGTCGTCGTCAATCTTTCGTGCTCGACGCTCGTGCGTCGCATTGCCGAGGCGCTTGGCTGCCGCGTGACCGTCAAACCAGTCGGTTTCAAATATATAGCGGCGGAGATGAAGAAGGGCGGCGTCCTCATAGGCGGCGAAGAAGCCGGTGGTATCGGCATCGCCGCACATATGCCCGAGCGCGATGGAATCCTCGCCTGTCTGATTCTGTGTGAGCTTATGGCAAAGACGGACGCGCCTTTGGGCGTTCTGGTCGACCAACTCGAGGACAGTTTTGGTAAGACGAGTTACGGTCGACGCGATTTACGCCTTGAGGCCGAAGATGCCGAAACGTTACGAACCCTGCTGCCGGGCGTAAACCCCAAGTCGATTTGTGGCAAGGTGCCGCAAAACGTTAGTCATATGGATGGCTTGCGTTTGGCATTCGAGGATGACACGTGGCTGCTGGTCCGTCCTAGTGGGACCGAACCAGTGGTGCGCGTCTACGCCGAGGGGTTCTCGGTGGAAGAACGCGATGAGTTGCTCGATGCTGGCTGTGCTTTAGCTAGGGGGACGTATCCGCTTTAACCATGAGACTGCCTTATATAAAGAGATGCTCGGCGAGCGGTAGTTAACGGCTGGCAAACGTTAGTCGAATCCCAGGATGTGTAGGAAATGTGTACACCCAGATTCCCGCCCGCGGGGGCCCTCCGGTCTGGCAATATATCTCCTTGCCGCGCGGCCCGGTGGAACCGGGAACC
>CABVDH010000031.1 GCA_902497065.1 uncultured Collinsella sp.
CGAGTTCCGCACGAGCCGGAGAGCACTTAATGTGCTCTCCGTGCGAGCAGGACTGTCCGAGCAGGCGACCAAACCCCGCGCCCCGTCCCGGCGAGCGCTTGGGGACCGGTGGCCTACAGGTGGCTGATGATCAGTTCCATCTCGCCTTCGAGGTCAATGGAGCTGACGGTGCTTGGAGCCAGCAGGTGGCTTCCCTTGTGGACGGGGTCGCCGCAGACGGTGCCTTCGCCGTCGATGACCGACAGGCACATGAAGGGCCAGCGCTGGTCGATGGTTTTGCTGCCGTCGACGCGCACGCGATCGACGGTGTAGCAGGAGTTAGACTCGAGCTCGGTCACGCCGTCCACTTCGGGCGCGGTCACCGTGCCGTCGGTCGGAGCCTGAGCATCAAAGTCGATGCAGTCGAGGCTCTGCTCAATGTGCAGCGGGCGTAGCTTGCCGTCGGTGCCGGGGCGGTCGTAGTCGTACAGGCGATATGTCACGTCGCTCGACTGCTGCGTCTCCAAAATGAGCGTGCCGGTCTTGATGGCGTGCACGGTACCGGAATCAATCTGGAAAAAGTCGCCCTTGTGGATCGGTAGTACGTTGAGCATGTCGTCCCAGCGGCCGTCCTTGATCATCTGTGCGGCCTCGGTGCGGTCTTTAGCACGCTGGCCGACGATGATCGTGGCGTCGGGCTCGCAGTCTAGTACATACCAGCACTCGGTTTTGCCCAGGCTGCCGTTTTCGTGCTCGGCGGCGTACTCGTCGTTGGGGTGAATCTGGATTGAAAGGTCGTCCTTGGCGTCCAGAATCTTAACGAGCAGCGGGAACTCCTTGCCCTCGCAGTTGCCAAAAAGCTCACGGTGCTCGGCCCACAGCCACGATAGGGTGTGGCCGGCATACGGGCCCTCCGCAATCTGGCAGTCGCCGTTGGGATGGGCCGAGATGGCCCAGCACTCGCCGATGGGACCCTCGGGAATGTCGTAGCCAAATACGGTTTCGAGTTGACGGCCGCCCCAGATTTTCTCGTGGAAGATCGGCGTCAGTTTAATCAAATCGGACATGTTCATACCCCCATTGTGCTGCGTGGGCGCCGCGTAAAACTGTTCAAAACGAGCGCCTGTATGACTACAAAAACCTATGCCAATGTTACGTTGTGCAACTCAAAGCGGTCGCCAACGTTGCGCGAGACCGAATACTCAAAGGCGGCGCCGCTGTCCAAAAAGCCAATCTGCTTGAGCTCGAGCAGGGGAGAGCCAGGTTTGGTGTCCAGGCGCTCAGCTTCTTCCTTGGTTGCTGCCACGGCGCGAATGGTACGGTGGAAGCTCGAAATTTTCAGCCCGCATTGCTCGCGGATGAAATGGTAGACCGATCCGTACAGGTCCTTCTTTTTAAGGCCCGGAATCAGCTCGAGCGGCATGTAGGTGTACTCGATAACGATGGGCTTCTCATCGGCCTGACGCACGCGCACGATGTGATAGGCAAAGTCATCCTCGGCAATTCCCAGCTGGGCTGCGATGTCCGCTGGTGGATTAACAATCGAGAAATCGTAGACCACCGAGGTCACCTTCTCCCCGCGGTGCTCATACGAAAAACCCTGGGCACGGTCGTTTTTGCCCTGGAAAAACGCCTGGCCGGGAAGTCCCGCCGTGTCCTTAACGTAGGTACCCGATCCGCGCCGGCTGGTAATAAGACCTTCCTCGGTGATTTGCTCGATAGCTCGTTTGACGGTGATTTTGGAAACGCTATAGAGCTCACAGAACTCAACGACGGTGGGAAGCTTGTCGCCCGGTTTAAGAGCGCCATCCTCAATACTCCGACGAATATCTGCAGCTATCGCCTCGTATTTGGGAATCATGGAACCTCCTTTCCGACATATATGAATACAAAAAGTAAGTATAACCCTCAACAGGGCATCCATATTACTTTTATCTAAGAAGTTCGAGAAAGAAAAAAGAAAAAGACGCTTTACTTTTAAAATTAGGGCGCTATAGTTTAAGCAACGAACGGAATCCTTCCGCACAACAGGATCGACCGTTTGGGGACGGTTTTGTTTTGGCGGGTTGGATATCGGTATGGCCGGTGCGCGCCCGCGCCGGATAACCTGCCAAAGCAAACCCGTCTCCAACCGGAAGCTCTAGAACACGAAAGCGAGGACTTTGATGGCACAGTATCAGCTGCCCAACGACTTCTTCTTTGGCGCTGCTATGTCCGGCCCGCAGACTGAGGGTCAGTGGAACCAGGGCGGCAAGCTCGAGAACCTGTGGGACACCTGGTCCATCCAGGATCTGGGTTCGTTCTACAACCGCGTTGGCTCTTACGCCGGCAATGACTTTATGGCCAAGTACCAGGAAGACCTTCGCATTTTGAAGGACTTGGGTCTGGATACCTATCGCACTTCCATCCAGTGGAGCCGTCTGCTCGATGCCGACGGCAACCTCAACGAGGAAGGTGCCGCGTGGTATCACGAGTTGTTCCGCGCCTCTCGCGAAGCCGGCTTGGAGCCGTTTGTCAACTTGTACCACTTTGACATGCCCACCTACCTCTTTAACCGTGGCGGCTGGGAGAGCCGTGAGGTTGTCGAGGCTTACGCACATTACGCCGACGTCGCCTTCCACGAGTTTGGCCAGGAGATTAAGTACTGGTTCACCTTTAACGAGCCCATCGTCGAGCCCGAGCAGCGCTATCAGGAGGGCGTGTGGTTCCCGCAGCTCCACGACTTCAACCGCGCCCGCACCGTGCAGTATCACATCTCGCTGGCGCACGCGCTGGCCGTGGCCAACTATCGTCGCGCCTATGACGAGGGCGCTATTCGCGCCGATGCCAAGATCGGCATGATCAACTGCTTTACCCCGGTCTACACCAAGGAGAACCCCAGCGAGGCGGACCTCGAGGCCGTGCGCATGACCAGCGGCATCAACAACCGCTGGTGGCTCGACCTCATCACCAAGGGCGAGCTTCCTGCCGACGTGCTCGACAGCCTGGCCGAGGGCGGCGTTAAGCTCCCGTTCCGCGCCGGCGACCAAGAGATCCTCAAGCAGGGTGTTGTCGACTGGCTCGGCTGCAACTACTACCACCCCACGCGTGTTCAGGCGCCGGCGAGCAAGGTCGACCAGTACGGCCTGCCGCACTTTGCCGACGAGTACGTATGGCCCGACGCCGTTATGAACGAGAGCCGCGGCTGGGAGATCTACCCGCAGGGCCTCTACGACTTTGGCATGGACTGCGCTAAGAACTACCCCGATCTTGAGTGGTTCGTTTCCGAGAACGGCATCGGCATCATGGACGAATACAAGAACCGTGACGCCGAAGGAACCATCCAGGATGACTACCGCGTCGACTTTGTACGTCAGCACCTGGAGTGGGTGGCCAAGGCCATCGACGAGGGCGCCAAGTGCCGGGGCTATCACTACTGGGCCGTCATCGATAACTGGTCTTGGGCCAATGCCTTTAAGAATCGTTACGGCTTTGTCGAGGTCGATCTCATGGACGGCTACAAGCGCCGCCTTAAGAAGTCGGCGGCCTGGCTCAAACAGGTCGCCACGACCCACGTGGTTGATTAGCGACCGGGCGAACGCCCAGACCGCGCGCCGCCGCGCGCAACACATGGCACATCTGGTGGCAGAGGGCGACAGACCACCGTGCGCATAGGAAAAGGCCGGATTTGAAAGTTAGGAGCAATCATGGCCAGTGACAACGGAAAGAGCTTCCTCGACAAGTTTGCCGAGGTCTCTGCGAAGGTGGGAAACCAGGTTCACCTGCGTTCCCTGCGTGACGCCTTCGCGACCATCACGCCGCTCTATATCCTTGCGGGTATCGCGGTTCTTATTAACAACGTCGTGTTCCCTCTGTTCCCGCTCGATGCGGCGGGCCTTGCCAACCTTCAGACGTGGGGCTCGGCAATTACGCTGGGCACCCTCAACGTCTCTGCCATTATCTTGGCCGGATTGATTGGCTACAGCCTCGCCAAGAACAAGCGTTTCGATAACCCGCTCGCTTGCGTGGTCGTCGCCATCTCTGCCTTCGTCATCATGATGCCGCAGCAGATCACCGCCTCGCTTGCCGCCACGAGCCCACTGCTCACCGACAAGATCACCTCCGCCGAGGTCACGGGCGCCCTTTCGACTGCCAACACCGGCACCAACGGTCTGTTCTCGGCTATTATCATCGCCCTGCTTTCCGTCTCGCTCTTCATCAAGATTTCTGGCGTCGAGAAGCTCAAGGTTAAGCTGGGCGAGGGCGTGCCTCCCGCGGTCTCCAACTCCTTCAACGTCATGATTCCGATGCTGCTTAACCTCGCGGTCTTCGCTCTTGCCGCAGCCCTGCTCGCCGTGTGCGCCGGCACCGATCTGTGCACCATCATCTCCACGTGCATCTCCAACCCGCTCAAGAGCATCATGAACGCCGGTCCGTGGGCTGTTATCCTCATCTACACCCTTGCTAACCTGCTGTTCTGCGTCGGTATTCACCAGTCCACCATCTCTGGCGCTACCGTCGAGCCGATCCTGACCATGCTCATCGTCGACAACATGGCTACCTTTGCCGCCGGTGGCACCATCCAGCCCGATCACTACATGAACATGCAGATCGTTAACAGCTTCGCCCTCATCGGCGGCTCGGGCTGCACCCTCATGCTCCTGCTCGACACGCTCCTGTTCTCCAAGAACAAGGCTTCCGAGACCGTTTCCAAGATGGCTATCCTGCCTGGTCTGTTCAACATCAACGAGCCGGTTATCTACGGTTACCCCATCGTGTACAACCTGCCGCTCATGATCCCGTTCGTTCTTCTTCCCGATCTGTTCATCGGCATCACCTATGGCCTTACCTGCGCAGGCATCATCAGCCCCTGCATCGCCCAGGTGCCCTGGACCATGCCTCCCGTCATCAATGCCCTGCTCGCTACGGGCTTTGACTGGCGCGCCGGCGTGTGGCAGGCTATCGAGATTGTCATTGGCATGGCCGTCTACCTGCCCTTTATGAAGATTTCCGAGAAGGCAATCGCCAAGCAGGAGGCTTTCGCCGAGTAGAACGCCTAACGTTCGTCCCTTTCACCTTTGCGGGCGCCGGTACGCGGTGCCGGTGCCCGCAGCTCTCTCCCTTGTGTAAAGATGCAGGGGGGTGGGCACAATAGCCGCAAGGAATAAAACCAGTTGTCGTCTGCGCGCCGCGCAGTTATAAGGAGGAAACCATGAAGAAGATCATGCTCTGCTGCAATGCCGGTATGTCCACGAGCCTGCTGGTCCAGAAGATGCAGGCCGAGGTTGCAAACCGTGGTCTGGATATTGAGGTCGAGGCTCGTCCCATGAACGAGGCCCACGATCACCTGGACGAGTGCGACATGTTGCTGCTTGGTCCGCAGATCGGCTACACCAAGGGCGATTTTGAGAAGGAGGCCGCCGGCCGCTTCCCGGTCGAGGTTATCAACATGGTCGACTACGGCCGCATGAACGCTGCCGGCATCATCGACCACTGCGTCAGCGTGATGGGCTAGGTGCTCTGCATGGAGGATATGAACGAACTGCAGATGACCTGCTTTGAGATCATCAGCTACGTCGGTACCGCCAAGAGCATGTACATCAATGCCGTGCAAAAGGCCAAGGAGGGCGATTTTGACGCCGCCGAGGAGCTTATCAAGCAGGGCGACGAGGCCTATAACGGTGGCCACGATGTTCACATGGGGCTTCTGAAGAAGGAGGCCAACGGCGAGCGTAACGGCGAGGCCCCGTTGATTTTGCTGCATGCCGAGGACCAGATGGCCGGCACCGAGACCATGCGCGTCATGGCGACGGAGCTCATCGAGGTTCACAAGCAGCTGCAGGCACTTCAGGCCTAGTCGGCGTTATCGCCGCGACGGACCGTGCGGTCCAACAGACAACATAGTCCCTTTGACGGGCGCCGGGAGCCTCCGCCTCCCGGCGCCTTTATTTTTGGGGATGGTCTTGCGCGGCCTGTTGGGCAGCCAATTGCGTTACCCCAGATAAAACCTGCCAAAACAAACCTGTCCCTTTTTGGTAGGTTTTTGCCTTGGGAGCGGTACCATACAGGCAATGTTTAAACGAGAAAGGCGGGCTCCCATGGAACCTAAGCAGTATTACATCGGCATCGACGTCGGCGGCACCTCGGTCAAGGAGGGTCTGTTCGATGAGGACGGAAACCTGCTTGCCAAGGCCAGCGTGCCCACGCCTCCCATCGTTGACGCTGCGGGCTTTGCCGCGGTGACCGAGGCTATCGACCAGGTGGTCGCCAAGGCCCAGATTCCGCGCGCCTTTGTGGCGGGTATTGGCCTGGCCGTTCCGTGCCCCATCCCGGCATCGGGCGATGCCAAGGTCAAGGCCAACATTGCCATTAACCTGCCCGAGCTGAGAGTCGCCATTCAGGAGCACTGCCCCGACGCGGTCGTTAAGTACGAGAACGATGCCAACGCCGCTGCCATGGGCGAGGCCTGGCTCGGCTCTGCCAAGGGCGTACAGAACGTGGTGATGGTCACCATTGGTACCGGCGTGGGCGGCGGTGTTATCGTTAACGGCGACGTGGTATCGGGCGTTGTGGGCGCCGGCGGCGAGATTGGCCACATGTGCCTGAATCCGGCTGAGGAGCGTACCTGCGGCTGCGGCGGCCATGGCCACCTGGAGCAGTATTCTAGCGCCACCGGTGTGGTGAGCAACTACCTTGCCGAGTGCAAGAAGGCGGGTGTCGAGCCCATCGAGCTCACCGGCCCCTCAGATTCCAAGGACGTGTTCCAGGCCTGCCGCGAGGGTGACAAGCTCGCGCTTGCCGCGGCCGATACCATGGCCGACTATCTCGGCCGCGCACTGGCGCTTATTGCCAACGTGGTTGATCCCGAGATGTTCCTCATCGGCGGCGGCGCCTCCGCCTCGGCCGATGTCTACCTCGACAAGGTTCGCGAGCACTTTAAGCAGTACGCGCTTTCCGCCTCGCGCGAGACGCCCATTAAGGTCGCTTCGCTCGGAAACGACGCCGGTATCATCGGTGCCGCCTACGTAGCCCTGCGCGCCGCCGGTAAATAGCTGGTGCAAGGGGGACAGGTTACTTTGCACCAACATGGTGCAAAAGGGACAGCCTTGGCCCCCGTGCCTGCGCCCCAAAATATACCGTGGCCCTTCCGTCTGCGAAGGCTCGGCATCGGCGTGCTACCATAGCTACGTCCAAGTACACATATCAAGTGGAGGATATCCATGGCAAACGTTCTTGTCTTTGGTCACCAGAACCCCGATAACGACGCCATCATGAGCGCCGTCGTCCTGTCCCAGCTGCTCAACCAGGTTGAGTATGCCGGCAACACCTACGAGGCTTGCGCCCTTGGTCAGCTTCCGGCCGAGTCCGCCAAGCTGCTCGCCGACGCCGGCATCGCCGAGCCCCGCGTGATCGAGTCCGTCGAGGCTGGTCAGCTCGTCGTCCTCACCGACCACAACGAGTCTGCCCAGTCCGTCGCCGGCCTTAAGGACGCCACGGTCTTTGGCGTTGTCGATCATCACCGCATCGGCGACTTCGAGACCGCCGGCCCGCTGCATTACATCTGCCTGCCCTGGGGCTCCAGCTGCACCATCGTCACCAAGCTCGCCGCCGTGCTCGGCGTTGAGCTTTCCGACGTCCAAGCTAGGCTGCTGCTCTCGGCCATGATGACCGACACGCTTATGCTCAAGAGCCCCACCACCACCGATGTCGACCGCGCCGTCGCCGCCAAGCTCGGCGAGCAGGTGGGCGTCGACCCGGTTAAGTTTGGCATGGAGGTCTTCCTCACCCGTCCTTCCGGCTCCTTCACCGCAGCCGAGATGGTCGGCAACGACATCAAGATGTTCGAGCCCGCCGGCAAGAAGCTGCTCATCGGCCAGTACGAGACTGTCGACAAGAGCCGTGCGCTTGGCATGATCGACGAGATTCGCGAGGCCATGCGCGCCTACGCCGCCGAGAAGGGTGCCGACGGCATCGTCCTGTGCATCACCGACATCATGGAGGAGGGCTCGCAGGTCCTGCTCGAGGGCGAGACCGAGGCTGCTCAGAAGGGCCTGGGCATTGCCGACGAGCACGACGGCGTCTGGATGCCGGGCGTCCTCTCCCGTAAGAAGCAGGTCGCTGCCCCCATCATGGCCGCCTGCTAGGTTTAGTTGACCAAACGCCACGACCGGATCGCGGACGCCCCGCGCTCCGGTCGTTTTTTGTGCACGTCGCCGCGTCGTCTCTTGGACAGGCGTGCCCGTGCCGTTGAGCAAATAATGTTCAACCTGTGGTTCCGCTTTTCGGCCACGCTTGCGCGCTTGTCGTGCAGGGTAGGCTAGATGCAAGCGTAATACGTTAGAGCGCGGCGCCGCCACTTGGGCGGGCCGTGCTTTTTTAGGACGGGAGCTTTCCCGTGAAAGGAGCCGCCCATGGCAGCACCCGAGCAGCTGTTCAACGTCCGTGAGCGCAAGCGTTTTGAGCGCCACGACATTTGGGAGCGCATCACCGAGAACGGCACGATTTCCGCCGCCGTCATGGTCTTCGCCGCCATCGCCGCCGTCATTTGCGCCAACACCGATGCCTACGAGGCCATCCATCACTTTTTGGAGACCCCGCTGTATGTGGGTCTGGGCAACCTTACGGCCGGTCTCACCGTTGAGCTTTTCGTCAACGACTTCCTCATGGCGATCTTCTTTTTGTTGGTGGGCATTGAGCTTAAGTACGAGATGACAGTTGGCGAGCTCAAGAACCCGCGCCAGGCTATGCTTCCCATGCTGGCGGCCGTGGGCGGCGTCGTCGTTCCCGCCTGCATCTATCTGATCTTTAACCATGCCGGCGCGCACAACGGCTGGGCCATTCCCATGGCAACCGATATTGCCTTTGCGCTGGGCGTGCTGTCGCTTTTGGGCAACCGCGTGCCCAACGGCGTGCGCGTGTTCTTCTCGACGCTCGCCATCGCCGACGACCTCATCTCCATCGCCGCCATCGCCATCTTCTACGGTCAGAGCCCCAATCCGTTTTGGTTGGGCGCCGCCGCGCTTGTGACCTGTGCGCTCGTGTGGCTCAACAAGACGCAGCATTACCGCCTTGCCCCGTATTCGGTACTGGGCCTGCTGTTGTGGTTCTGCATGTTCAAGAGCGGCGTGCACGCTACGCTTGCTGGCGTCATCCTGGCCTTCACCATCCCGGCCAAGTGCGGTGTTAAGCTTGATAGCCTCACCGATTGGCTGGGCGAGTGCTTGCCGCTGCTCGATGACCGCTACGACGACGAGGCGCACATCCTGGGCCAGCATGACTTTACCGTCTCGACCACCAAAGTCGAGCGCGTCATGCACCGCGTGACCCCGCCGCTCATCCGCATGGAGCGCCTGATCTCCACGCCGGTCAACTTTGTGATCCTGCCGATCTTTGCGTTCGTCAACGCACAGGTTCGCCTAGTGGGCGTGGACATGAGCACGCTGCTCACCGACCCGGTGACGCTCGGCGTGTACTTTGGCATGCTGCTGGGTAAGCCGATCGGTATCTTTGGCATGACGTTCGCCTTGGTCAAGCTCAAGGCCTGCGAGCTGCCGCACAATGTCAACTGGCATATGATTGCCGGCGTGGGCATTCTGGGCGGTATCGGCTTTACCATGTCGATTCTCATCAGCGGCCTCGCCTTCCCGACGGCCCAGTTTGAGGTTCTGGCTGCCAAGGCCGCTATTCTCGCCGGCTCTGTCACCGCGGCCGTACTTGGCATGATCTACATGAGTGTGATCTGCAAGCACCCCGCGCCCAAGAACGAGTAGGCGCGTAGAAACAGACGCCAGAGCCTGCTCGAGCGCGTGTAAAACGCGGTTTTGAGTGGTACTTGCCACCTGCCGGACACCCCAGTGGCCAAAAAACGCCGTTTGTGAGTACTGTCACAAACGGCGTTTCATTTTAGGCGCGAAAAATAATGTACAAATCTATTCTGTCTGTGCATTAACGATTGCGTGGCTGGACGAAAAATGCTGATGCATCCTTCCAAAACCGGACACAAAAGGCCAAGACTGGCCTTTTTAATTCAAAATCGCTGTTACTAAAAAAGTAACAGTACTCATATTTGCTATTTTTTGACCACAGGCCCCAATGACTAGGTTTATTCCACGGTGCCGTAGATGGCGCCCCAGCCGTGGGCGGCCAAGGCGGAGTTGAGCTGGTCGCAAAGTGACTGGCGGTCGTAATAGCCGGGCGGTAGCAGGTTCACGATTTCCATGAGATCGGGCGCCAGGTCCAAGATTTCGGCCTGTACGATCAGATCCAGGCGGTCGATGGCGTGGCGGTCGTAAAACAGTCCGTCGACCAGGCGCTGAAGGTCGCCGAATTCCTCGGCCTGGAACGATCCGTACTCCATAGTGCCTCCTTGGGCGCTTCATGCCGGCATGCGCGGCGATTCGTAATTCATTGCGATGGACTTAATCTATCACGGCTTCATAACGTTGCGACGGTGGCGGTCTATACTTAGAAGAATTGCAACGTACCGCTTCGTGAAAGGTCGCACCCATGCAGACGATCTACCAGAAGATGGAAACCACCGAACTCGATGCCGCCATCGAGGCGCTCAAAGCCGAGGTCGCCGAGGTCAAGGCCAAGGGCCTGGCGCTCGACATGGCCCGCGGCAAGCCGTCGCCCTCCCAGGTGGACATCTCTCGACCCATGCTCGATATCCTCAATGCCGATGCCGATCTGCACGACGGCAACGTCGACTGCTCCAACTACGGCTGCTTTGAGGGCATTCCTTCGGCGCGCAAGCTAGCGGGGGAGTTTTTGGGTTGCCCCGCCGAGCAGACGCTCGTACTGGGTTCGTCGAGCCTTTTGATCGAGCATGACATCGCCGGCATGTTCTGGCGCTGCGGCTCGTGCGGCAGCGAGCCCTGGGAGGCTTACGAGGCCGCGCACGACGGCAAGAAGGTCAAGTTCCTGTGCCCGGTTCCCGGCTACGACCGTCACTTTGGCATCACCGCCGACCTGGGTATCGAGAATGTCCCCGTCGCGATGACCGACAACGGCCTCGACATGGACGAGGTCGAGCGCCTGGTTGCCGCCGACGACTCCATCAAGGGCATCTGGTGCGTGCCCAAGTATTCCAACCCCACGGGCATCACCTTTAGCGAGGACACCGTGCGTCGCCTGGTTGAGATGCCCACGGCCGCACCCGATTTCCGCATCTTCTGGGACAACGCCTACTGCGTGCACGACCTGTACGACGAGACCGACGAGCTCGCAAACATCTTTGACCTCGCTCGCGCGGCGGGCACCGAGGACCGCGTGGTGGCATTTGCCTCGACGTCCAAGATCACCTTCCCGGGCGCCGGTATCGGCTTTATCGGTGCGAGCCCCGCGGTCATCGCCGAGTTCTCCAAGCGCCTGAAGGCCGGCCTCATCAGCGCCGACAAGCTCAACCAGCTGCGTCACGTGCGCTTCCTTCCCACCATCGAGGCGGTCAAGGAGCACATGAAAAAGCATGCCGAGTTCTTGCGCCCGCGCTTTGAGGCCGTCGAGCGCAAGCTCACCGAGGGCTTGGGCGACACGGGCTGCGCCACCTGGACGCACCCCCGCGGCGGCTACTTTGTAAGCTTCGATGGTCCCGAGGGCTCGGCTCAAAAGGTCGCCGCGCTTTGCGCCGACCTGGGCGTCAAGCTCACGCCGGCCGGTGCTACCTGGCCCTATGGCAAGGACCCGCGCGATACCAACATCCGCATCGCGCCGAGCTATCCCACGGTCGAGGACCTGGAGGCCGCGCTCGATGTGCTGGTGCTGGCCGTTAAGCTTGTCGCTGCCGAGCTCGCGCGTGCCGAGCGCGCCTAACGCGCGGCTTCCCGTACTATCCGCACCTTCGATACGTAAAGGAGCATATACATGGATTTGGGTATTTCCACCAACCCCACGCCAGAGCTCTACACCATTAAGGTAACCGGCGAGATCGATATCTCTAACGCCGATAGCCTGCGCAATGCCATCGACCTGGCGCTCGAGCAGCCCACCGAGGCCGTTGAGCTCGATTTTGCCCAGGTGAGCTACATCGATTCGACGGGCATTGGCGTGCTCGTGGGCGCCGCGCACCACGCGGTCGATCACGGCAAGCGCTTTAGCTGCACCAATGTGCAGCCCCCGGTGATGCGCGTGGTCCAGCTGTTGGGTGTCGACCAGGAGATTTCGATCACCGCTGCATAATCTTTGCCCCAAAAGGGCGTGCCGTTTGGCATATGTTTGTGATGCGCTCGGACGTTTTGGCGTCCGGGCGCTATACTTGACCGAATGAATAGACGAGTTCCGGCCGAATGGCGCGGTGCGGGCTCGACTCACATCGAGCCTTGGAGGTATGTGTGTTTGGTATTGGAGAGGGTGAGCTCGCGATCATCGTGGTCTTCGGCTTTTTGCTGTTTGGCCCGGATAAGCTCCCACAGATGGGCCGTACGATCGGCCGTGCCATCCGTCAGTTCCGCGAGACGCAGGAAAAGATGACGGCCGTTGTTCAGTCCGAGATTATCGATCCGGTGAGCGAGGCCGCGTCGGCCCCGGTCAAGCCCAAGAAGACTGCCGTCGATGACGATTCCGATGCAGACGAGGATGCCGTCGAGACAGCTGCGCCCGCAAAGAAGGAGACCTTTGCCGAGCGCCGTGCCCGCCTTGCTGCCGAGAAGGCCGCAAGCGAGGGTGCTGCTGAGGGCGAAGGTGCTGCTGAGGAGGCCGAGGGCGCCGAGTCCACCGAGGCCGAGCCTGCCACTGCCACCGTCGAGCCCGAGCCTGCTGCAGAGCCCGAGTCCGAGCCCGAGCCGGCAGAGCCCACGACGGCTGACCTCTACGCCCGTCGTCCCCGCAAGCGCAAGGCCGTCGTCGACCAGCTCGCTCGCGAGCTCGAGGCCGAGGACGACGCCGCTGCCGCTGATGCCCCGAAGGGAGGCGATGAGTAATGCCTATCGGACCTGCGCGTATGCCGCTCTTCGATCACCTGGGAGAGCTCCGTCGCCGCCTGACCATCGTGGTTGTGTCAGTCTTTGCCGCCGCCATCGTGCTGTATTTCGCCACGCCCGTGGTACTCGATATCCTGGAAGACCCCATCCGCTCCTTTGTGCCGGACGGTAAGTTTTACATCACCACCACGCTCGGCGGCTTTGGTCTGCGCTTTTCGCTGGCCATCAAGATGGCCGTTGTCATGTGCACGCCCATGATCATCTGGCAGATCTTGGCGTTTTTCCTGCCGGCGCTTCGCCCCAACGAGCGCAAGTGGGTCGTGCCCACGGTGCTCGCCTCGACGGTGCTGTTCTTCCTGGGCGCCATTTTCTGCTATTTCATCATCATCCCCGCGGGCTTTGAGTGGCTCATCGGCGAGACCTCGGCCGTCGCTACGGCGCTGCCCGATCTGGAGAACTACGTCAACATGGAGCTGCTCTTTATGATCGGCTTTGGCGTGGCGTTTGAGCTGCCGCTCATCATCTTCTACCTGTCCGTCTTCCACATCGTGTCCTACGCTGCTTTCCGCAGTGCCTGGCGTTATGTATACGTTGGCCTGCTTGTGGGATCGGCTGTGATTACGCCCGACGGCTCGCCCGTTACGCTGGGCCTCATGTATGGTGCCCTGCTCTCGCTCTACGAGATTTCGCTTGCCATCGCCCGTGTGGTCATTACCGCGCGCGAGGGCAAGGAGGGCTTGTTCGTGAGTCGTCTGGACCTGTTCTCGGACGACGAGGACGACGAGGAGTAAATCGGTATGCACGAGGTTGGCATTGTCAACGGCATACTCGATACAGTGATTCGCGCGGCGCGTGGGGCGGGGGCCTCGCGCGCCGTTTTGGTAACGCTGCGTATCGGGGATATGACCGAGGTCGTGCGCGAGGCGCTCGACTTTGCGTGGGAGACGTTTCGCGACGAGGACCCGCTCACGAAGGGCTGCGAGCTTGCCGTGGAGGAAGTCCATCCACAAAGCGAGTGTCTGGACTGCGGCGAGGTTTTTGAGCACGATCGCTTCCACTGTCGCTGTCCCCAGTGTGGTGGTGCCAACGTGCGCCTACTGCACGGCCGCGAGCTCGATATCGCGAGTATCGAAATCGAAACCCCCGACGATTAGCCCGCTAGCCATCTGGTGATGGGGTATAAAGGGGCCAAAGTAAGGAGCGCTAAGTATGGCTGAGAAAACGATTGATATCGCGTCGCCGATTCTGTCGCGCAACGAGCGCCTGGCAGATCAGCTGCGTCAGCGATTTAATGAGACAAACACCTATGTGATCAACGTCTTGTCGAGTCCCGGTTCGGGCAAGACCACCACGATTCTGGGCACCAACGAGCGCCTGCGTGACAAGGCCGGCCTGCGCTGTGCCGTCATCGAGGGCGATATCGCCTCGGATGTCGACGCCATCACCATGAAGGAAGCCGGCATGCCCGCCATCCAGATCAACACGGGCGGCCTGTGCCACCTCGAGGGCAACATGATCATGGAGGCCGTTGACGCGTTTGACCAGGCTGTGGGTCTGGAAAACATCGATGTCATCTTTATCGAAAACGTGGGTAACCTGGTCTGCCCAGTCGACTTTGACTTGGGCGAGAACCTGTCCATCATGATTCTCTCGGTGCCCGAGGGCGACGACAAGCCCATCAAGTACCCGGGCATCTTCCAGCACGCTGGCGCGCAGCTGCTCAATAAGGTCGACGTGGCCCCGGCTTTCGATTTTGACATGGATAGGTATACTAAGACACTCGATGACCTCAATCCGCAGGCGCCGCGGTTTGCCGTGAGCGCGCGCAAGGGCGAGGGCATGGACGCCTGGTGCGATTGGCTCATCGGGCAGATCGAGCAAGCAAGGGCGTAAATCGGCCGCCATACGGGCGGGCGTAGCCGTAGAGATACGAGATAGGAGCCTCTTTTGAAGCTCATCATCGCCGAGAAAAACGACGCCGCGCGTCAGATCGCCGAGCGGCTGTCCACGGGTAAGCCTAAAAAGGACAAGGTGTACAACACCGCCATCTACCGTTTTGAGTGGAAGGGCGAGGAGTGCGTGACGATCGGTCTTGCCGGTCACATCCTTGCGCCCGATTTTTGCGACAGCGTGCTGTTCGATAAAAAGCTGGGCTGGTATTCGGTCACCGAGGACGGCGAGATGCTGCCGGCCGACATGCCCGATGGCCTGGCTCGTCCGCCTTACGACACCAAGCGTAAGCCGTTCCTTGCCGATGGCGTCTCCATCAAGGGCTGGAAGCTCGAGAGTCTGCCCTATCTCACCTGGGCACCCGTCATTAAGCTGCCGGCCGAGAAAGAGCTCATTCGCTCGCTCAAGAACCTTGCCAAGAAGTCCGACAGCGTCATCATCGCTACGGACTTCGATCGCGAGGGCGAGCTGATCGGTTCGGACGCCCTCAACAAGGTGCGCGAGGTGGCGCCGGACTTGCCGGTTGCCCGCGCCCAGTATTCTTCGTTTACCAAGGCCGAGATCACGCAGGCCTTCGATAATCTCGTCTCGCTCGACCAGAACCTGGCCGACGCAGGCGAGAGCCGTCAGCACATCGACCTCATTTGGGGTGCGGTGCTGACGCGCTACCTGACGCTCGCCAAGTTTGGCGGCTTTGGTAACGTGCGCTCCGCCGGCCGCGTGCAGACGCCGACGCTTGCCCTGGTGGTCGAGCGCGAGCGCGAGCGCATGGCGTTTGTGCCCGAGGACTATTGGCAGATTCGCGGCATGGGTGCCGCGCAGGGCGCTGCCGAGGACGATCGCTTTAAGATCGCGCACAAGACGGCGCGCTTTACCGACAAGGATGCTGCTGAGACGGCGTACGGCCATGTTGACGGCGTCGCGACGGCAACCGTCGCCGCGGTGACCAAGCGCTCGCGCAAGCAGCAGCCGCCCACGCCGTTTGCGACCACCTCGCTGCAGGCTGCCGCCGCGGCCGAGGGCATCTCGCCTGCGCGTACCATGCGCATCGCTGAGTCCCTCTACATGGCCGGTCTCATCAGCTACCCGCGTGTCGACAATACCGTGTACCCCGCGACGCTCGATCTGGGCGCCGTGGTGAGCGACCTGGCAAAGATCAACCCGGCGCTGGCGCCCGTATGCAAAAAGGTGCTTGCCGGCCCCATGAAGCCTACGCGCGGCAAAGTCGAGACCACCGACCACCCGCCTATCTATCCCACGGGCGAGGGCGATCCGTCCACGCTCGACGGCGGCCAGCGCAAGCTCTACGACCTCATCGCCCGCCGCTTCCTGGCGACGCTCATGGGTCCCGCGACCATCGAGAACACCAAGCTCGAGCTCGATGTGAACGGTGAGCCGTTCGTGGCTTCGGGCGATGTGCTCGTGACCCCGGGTTTCCGCGAGGCCTACCCGTATGGCCTTAAACGCGACGAGCAGATGCCGCCGCTTGAGCAGGGCGATACGGTCGACGTATTCGACATTAAGCTCGAGGCCAAGCAGACCGAGCCGCCCGCGCGCTACAGCCAGGGCAAGCTCGTGCAGGAGATGGAGAAGCGCGGCCTGGGCACCAAGTCCACGCGCGCGAGCATCATCGAGCGCCTGTACGCCGTGCGCTATCTCAAAAATGATCCCGTTGAGCCGAGCCAGCTGGGTATCGCCATCATCGATGCGCTGTCGCAGTTTGCCCCGCGCATCACGAGCCCCGATATGACCAGCGAGCTCGACGGCGACATGACCCGTGTGGAGCGCGGCGAGGATACCGAAGAGCATGTCGTGATGCACTCGCGCGCGCTGCTGGCTGGCGTGCTCGACGAGCTGCTCAAGCACACGCAGGAGCTGGGCGACGCCATCAGCGACGCCGTCACGGCCGATGCGCGCGTGGGAGCTTGCCCCAAGTGCGGCAAGGACCTGGTTATGAAGACGAGCGCCAAGACCCGTGGCAGCTTCATTGGCTGCATGGGCTGGCCCGACTGCGATGTGACCTATCCGGTGCCGAGCGGCGTCAAGGTGAGCCCGCTCGAGGGCGAGGCGGCCGTGTGCCCCGAGTGCGGCGCGCCGCGCATTAAGTGCCAGCCGTTCCGCCAGAAGGCCTTCGAGATTTGCGTGAACCCCACGTGCCCCACCAACTACGAGCCCGACCTTAAGGTGGGCGAGTGCAAGGTGTGCGCCGAGGCCGGACGCCATGGCGACCTGATCGCGCACAAGAGCGAGAAGAGCGGCAAGCGCTTTATCCGCTGCACCAACTACGATGACTGCGGCGTGAGCTATCCTCTGCCGGCGCGCGGTAAGCTCGAGGCGACGGGTGAGACCTGCCCCGAGTGCGGCGCCCCCATCGTGGTGGTCAACACGGCGCGCGGCCCGTGGCGCATCTGCGTGAACATGGACTGCCCGACCAAGGAGAAAAAGCCGGCCCGCGGCCGCAAGACCACGACCAAGGCGAGCACGGCCAAGAAGACGACGGCGGCCAAGAAGACAACGGCGGCAAAGAAGACTGCTGCCAAGAAGACGACCGCCAAGAAGTCGACTACCAAAAAGACCGCTGCCGACAAGTAGCCGAGCACATATAGACGCGGCGGGGCCGGGCGCGCAAATGCAAATGCGCGCCCGGCCCCACTTCTAAGTTGCGGTGAAATAGGGACTGTTTGGGGGTGCGGACAGAAAGTTGGACCGTGAAGC
>CABVDH010000032.1 GCA_902497065.1 uncultured Collinsella sp.
CGTTCTTTGATTTCCGCAGCAGCTTTGAAAAATCAAAGCCGCCGTTTCTTTTTATTTTAGAGGAAATCTTAAGTATTTGTTCGACAGAACGGCCCTCGGCGGCTCCTGCTAGACTGGTAGACTCCCAACCGTCCGTCCAGGAGTCACCATGTCGCGCAAGTCCGCCTACAAGCAAGCACTTTCTATCGGCACCGCTGTGGTGCTGGGGTTTGCGCTGTTTACGGGATCGCTCGACGGGGCGCCCAGACTGCTCTCGCCGCAAAGTGATGAACAGGCGGCGGCTCTGGCTGAGAAGCAAGACGAGAGTCCCAGCCGCACCGACGACGAGGCAGACCTGGTTGCCCGACTCGAATCGGGAACGGCAAACTCCACAGACTCCCAAAACAGCCCGAACTCTGGCGACAAGCCACATTCCGCCGCACCCGACACCGGTAATGACGCTTCCGCGGACAGCGCCGCCACCCCCATCGACGAGGTCGAAAACCCCAATCTCGACCGCGCCCGCGGCGTATACCTCAGCAGCATTCCTGACTACGCGGGTAACCCCTATGTTGCCCTGCGAGCCGACAGCACGCACCCGTTGGGCACACCATCATTTACGCTCGATGAATACGAGCACGCCGCCGAAGAGGGCTGCTTTAAGAAGTTCTCCAAGCTCGACAGCTTGGGCCGCACCCGCAAAGCGCTCGCCTGCGTGGGCCCCGAATCGCTTGGTCAAGGCGAGCGCGGCGATATCTCGCGCATCCACCCCGCCGGCTGGCACCAGCAGCGCTACGACTTTATTCCAGGCCAGAGCCTCTACAACCGCTGCCACCTTATCGCCTGGTCGCTCTGCGGCGAAAACGCCAACCGCAAGAATCTCCTCACCGGCACACGCTATCTCAACGAGACGGGCATGCTGCCGTTTGAGGAGCAGATTCTCGGCTACATCCGCGAGACGGGCAACCATGTGCTCTACCGTGTCACGCCTATGTACAACGAAGAGGAACTCGTCTGCCGTGGCGTGCGTCTGCAGGCACAATCGGTCGAGGACCACGGCAAGACCCTGTGCTTCCACGTGTACTGCTACAACCTGCAGCCGCATGTGCAGATCGACTACGCCACCGGCCGCAACCAGGCATCCGGAAACTAGGGCCGACCGCGCCGCCCGTAACCCAAAAAATGATCCGTTTTCCTCCGTCCCCAAGGGATCAAATAAGGCCGCCCCGGTCACCCAGGGCGGCCTTTTCGTCAGCACCTACATTGCAGGCAAAGCCACACGCTACTTGGCGCGGCCCTCCTCATAGCGCTCGACCAGCTTGGCCTGAACGTCATAAGGCACCTGCTCATAGCCTGCGGGCTTCATGGTAAAGTCGCCCGTGCCGCGCGTGATGGAGCGCAGACGCGTCGAATAATCCGTCAGCTCGGCCAGCGGCGCCTGGGCGATGACCACGGTGTCTCCGCGCTCATCGGTCTCCATGCCCGTCACGCGACCACGCGAAGCCGAGATGTCGCCCATCACGGCGCCGGCGTAGCTCTCTGGGATAGTCACCGTGATTTCCTCGATGGGCTCCAGCACCACCGGGTCGGCATCGGCACACGCCTTGCGCAGGCCGATGCGAGCCGCCGCGCGGAACGCCATCTCGTTGGAGTCGACGCTGTGATACGAGCCGTCGTACACAGCCACGCGAATGCCCGTGAGCGGGTAGCCGGCAATGATGCCGTCCTTCATGGTCTCCTGGACACCCTTGTCCACGGCGGGGATCAGCGAGCGCGGAATACGGCCACCTACGACCTCGTCCACAAACTCATAGCCATCGCTCGTGCCGTCGGGACCAATGAGCGGTTCAACGCGCAGCCAGCAGTCGCCATACTGACCGGCACCGCCAGTCTGCTTCTTGTGGCGGCCCTGGGCACTCGCCGTGCGGCGGATGGTCTCGCGATACGGAATGCGGATCGGCACGCTTTTGGCCACGACCTTGGTGCGGTCCTCAAGGCGATTGAGCAGGACCGAAACCTGCGCCTCACCCACGGCGGAGATGATGGTCTGCCCGGTCTCCTCGTCGCGGTCGATGCTCATGGTCGGATCGGCCTTGCAGGCTTTCTCGATAAACGTGTAGAGTTTCTCTTCGTCGCCGCGATTCTCGGCCTCGATGGCGATGCGGTACTGCGAGTTGGGGAACTTAAACGCCGCAGCCTCGACCTTGCCGGTAATGGAGAGCGTGTCACCCGTCTCTGCCGCCAACTTGGGCGCCACAATAATATCGCCGGCATAGGCGTGACCGACCTCAGTCATGTCGCGGCCGCACATCACATACAGGTGAGCCAGACGCTCGCCCTTGCGCGTGCGCGCATTGACCAGCTCAAGGCCCGGCTCAAGCGTACCCGTCAGCACCTTGATAAAGCTGATGCGACCCTGCTGCGGATCGGCCAGGGTCTTAAACACAAACGCCACCGGGCGGTCATCGTCACTCGAGATCTTGAGCGAATCGCCGTCGATGAGCGGCATCTCGCCGTAGTCCGTCGGCGCCGGGAAGTACGTGGCGATGTCGTCCATCAGCGAGTTGACGCCCTGCTCCTTAATGCAATCGCCCGCAAAGACCGGCACAAAGATGCGCTCGGCGATCGCCTTCGACAGCAGGCCTTCGAGCTCCTCCTGCGTCAGCGTCTCCTCGCCTTCCAAGTACTTCATCATCAGCTCATCGTCGGCCTCGGCCACCAGCTCGCACAGATGGTCATGGGCTTCCTCGGCCTGGGAACGATACTCCTCGGGAATCTCCGACTCAACGGCTTCGGTGCCGTTGCAATGGCGCGCCTTCATGCGCACCAGGTCGATAATGCCGTCAAAGTCCTCGCCCTCGCCCCAGGGAAGGGTCACGGCGCCCAGGCGCGTACCAAAGCGCTCCTGCAGCAGGTTCATTGTGGTCGTAAAGCTGGCCTCGGAGCGCGAAAGGCGGTTTACGAACACCGCACGCGCCAGGCGCAGGTCCTCGGCGGCATACCAGAGCTTAACCGTCGTAGGCTGCGGGCCGGCCTCGGCGTCGACCACAAACAGAGCCGTCTCGCAGACGCTCATCGCGGCAAAGGCGTCGCCGATAAAATCGGGGTAGCACGGGGCATCGAGCACATTGATGCGCGCGCCCTTCCAGTCGATCGGCGCAATGGTGGTCGAGATGGAAAACGCACGCTTAACCTCTTCGGGGTCATAGTCGAGCGTGGGCTTGGTGCCGTCGTGGCCGCCCAGGCGGGCGGTCTTGCCGGAAAGGTGGAGCATGGCCTCGGCGAGTGAAGTCTTGCCCACCCCGCCTTGGCCTACGAGCACCACGTTCCTTACATTACCGGTCTTGGGAGCACCCATGATGACCTCCTTGCAGGGCCGCGCGCATTGCGCGACGCCAACGGGGAGAGTTCGCGGTCGGTGCCGTCCCGGGAGCAGCATGGTCGGCAGCCGAGCCGACTCACCCTCCAAATGTCCTATGCCACCACCCTACCCTCACGGGTGACTGTCCATGCACACCTTTCGGCGCACGTATGAATACAGGCGGCGAGAGGAAGGGGCGAGCTTGCGAGGCGATTATTGAACCCCACGGATGCAAATAAAATGCCGCCCCAGGCCGTAAGACCTGCGGCGGCATCACCTCAATAAGCAGTTGAGTAAATAGCTGAGCCTATCCCTCGATACGGCTCAAGAACTCGCGTGTACGCTGCTCGCGCGGATGATCGATAACCTGCTCGGCCGGACCCTCCTCGACAATGCGCCCGCCGTCCATGAAGACCACGCGGTCGGCAACGTCGCGGGCAAACTGCATCGCGTGCGTCACAATCACCATCGTCATATTCTGCGCGGCCAGATCCTTGATGACGCGCAGAACCTCGGCCGTCAGCTCGGGATCGAGCGCCGAGGTCGGCTCATCAAAGAACAAGATTTCCGGGTCGAGCGCCAGGGCGCGGGCAATGCTTACGCGTTGCTGCTGACCGCCCGAAAGCTCGCAGGGCACCTTGTTCTCGTTACCCGTAAGCCCCATCTGTGCAATGAGCTCGTGTGCGCGAGCCTCCGCCTGCTCGCGCGGGCGCTTAAGCACGCGGATCGGTGCATCGGTGATGTTTTTCATCACGGTATAGTGCGGGAACAGATTGTAGTTCTGAAACACCAAACCAAACCGCGAGCGCGCCTGTTTAGGCACATCGCCCTTTGCGTACACCGCGCCCGAACCCGCATCCGTCGCAACGGCAAGATCGCCAAACGAGAGCGAGCCTCCGTCGAGTGTCTCGAGCAGCGTGGCACACCGCAGCAGCGTGGACTTGCCGCCACCCGAAGGTCCGATAATCGCCACGACCTCGCCACGCTTCACCTCAAGCGAGATATCCTTGAGCACCTCATTGCCGCCAAACGCCTTACGCGCGTTCGATATATTCATAACCGTTCCGGACACAGGAACCTCCACGTGTTTGAAAAGCACAACGGGACAGGCTAGTCATGGTAATAGTCAAGTCGTTTCTCGGCAGCGCCTAACAGCATCTCGACTACAAAGTTAAAGACCCAGTAGATCAGCGCCGCGATCGCAAACGGCACCATGCTCACCTGCGAGGCGACCAGCGCCTTGGCCGTCGAGAACATCTCACCCACGCCAATGGCAAACGCCAGCGACGTGTCCTTGACCAGCGTGATGATCTCGTTGCCCATCGCCGGCAGAATACGCTTGGCGACCTGCGGCATCACGATATACAGAAACGTCTGCACGCGCGAATAGCCCAGCACCTCGGCAGCCTCGTATTGACCGCGCGGAATGGACTGCAAGCCCGAGCGATAGATCTCGGCAAAGTAACCGGCGTAGTTGATGATGAACGCCACGATGCACGCCGTCCACTTGGAATCGGGCGTGAGCGAAATGCCAAACACGTAGTACGGGGCAAAGTAGATGGCAAACATCTGCAGCATGAGCGGCGTACCGCGCATGACCGAAATGTAGATGCGCGCAATCCAGCGAAGCGGCGCGATTTTGCTCATGCGCATAAACGCCACGGGGATTCCCAGCGGAATCGACCCCAGCAGCGTCAGCACAAACAACTGCAAACTGACCAAGAATCCCTGGCCAAGCATCTGCATCATGACCTGAATAGACATTACTTGAGCACCCAATTATCGAAAGACAAACCATAGCTTGAATATTTATCGCAGAGGTCCTTGACCGTGCCGTCCTCGTAGAGCGCCTTGAGCGACTCGGCTACAGCATCGGCCGACTTGGTGTCGCCCTTCTTAAAGCCAACGGCGTAGTGCTCGCTGGACAGCGGCTCATCAAGCTGCGTATAGGCATCGGGCTTGGCGGCAAGCTGATACTGGGCAATCGAAAGATCGCACGCCACGGCATCGACCGCGCCGCTCTCGAGCTGCATAAAGGCCGTGTTGTACTCGCCGATCGTGTCGAGCGTGGCAAACGTCGCTGCCAGATCCTTCTGGTCACCCTCAAGCACGTCCTGCGCAGCGGAATCAGTCTGGGTAATCACAGTCTTGCCGGCAAGATCGTCCCAGCCCTTGATGCCCGCATCCTTCTTGACCACCAGCACCTGCTCGTTGAGCATGTACGGCTCGGAGAACGTGTAGTCGTCCTCACGGCCCTCCATGGTAAAGCCGTTCCAGATGCAGTTGATGGCACCCGAGTTGAGCAGCGTGTCCTTGGCATCCCAGTCGATAGCCTCATACTCAACATCCCAACCCTGCTTGTCGGCAACGGCCTTGGCAAGGTCGAGGTCAAAGCCGGTGTACTCGCCATCGTCGCCTACAAAGCCATACGGAGGATAGGACTTGTCAAAGCCCACGATGAGCTTCTTGGACTCCGCAGCGCCCTTCACGTCCTTGGCTGCGGTAGATCCGGCAGCAGAGCCCTTATCGGCACCACCGCCGCAGCCTACCAGGCCGAGGCCAAGCACCGTGGCAAGCGAACCGGCTAGACCAACAAACTGACGACGAGACATATCGGCATTCATGGTATCCCCCTTGATGGCACTTTAGTTAGGTAAAGTGAGTCATATAACGTTCAGAATCATACACTTTAGTGAGATGGAGTACAAGGGAGAGCTTGCCCGGCGTGGGCGGGGAGCGGCGCGTAATTAAGTTTCCTGCTCTACAGTCCTGCGCAAGACGGAAAGCACATTAGGTGCTTTCCTTTGCGTGCGGAACTCGCGATAAACTTAATTACGCGCCGCTCCCCGCCCACGCCGGGCAAACGTCATTGGACTTATCACTGACGTGAAGTGGACGCTTGTATATCGTCTGCTAGCTTGGCACGGTACAATGCTTTCAGATTTCAATTTATAAATTAGTGGGGTTAATTCATGGCAGAATCTCGTGCGGAGCGTAGGGCTCGTCGTGCTTTGGTGGAGGCGGCTGAGGGGTTGAAGGAGGAGAAATCTTCCAAGAATTCAAAGTCGTCTCAGGATTCGAAGGGTAAGTCGGTCAAGGGCAAGGCTAAGGCCAAGCGTCCCGGCTCTCGTCGGAGCGGGGATAAGGCGTCCCAGGCTCACTCCAAGCGCCCGCATAATGATCCGGTTTCGTCTGCACGTAAGGCTGTGGACCCCAAGTCTCCCTGTTCGATCATGAAATCTTGCGGTGGGTGCACGGCGCTTAATCGTCCTTATAAGAAGCAGTTGGCAGCTAAGCAGGCTGCTATGGAGGAGCTTTTTGCTGCTCTTTGCGAGCGCGAGGGCATCGCCGTTGATCCTATTCGCGGTATGGGCGTCACCCTGGGCGACCCGGGTAAATATCCTGCGCCGCGTGGCTTTCGTCATAAGGCTGCAACTCCCTTTGCCCCCGGTAAGGAGGGTGCTGTCCGTTGCGGTTTCTTTGAGCGCGGCACGCACAGAATCGTTGCCGTACCCGAGTGTCCTGTCGAGGCGCCAGGTGCCCGTCAGATTCTCAACGGCATCGCACGCGAAGCTGAGCGGCTGCATATTCCCGCGTTTAATGAGGACAAGCATCTTGGTCTGCTTCGCTATGCCGTCGTCCGCTGCGGTTGGCGTACCGACCAAGTCATGGTTACGCTCGTGACCGCCCAGCGCGACTTACCGCATGCGCAGGAGTTCTTTGAGGCCGTCGCGGCGCTCGATCCGCATATCGTCACCGTTGCCCAAAATATCAATGGCCGTCCCGGTAACGCCATCTTGGATGAGGAGACTCGTATCGTCTATGGCGCCGAGTGCATGCGCGACCAGCTGCTCGGTTGCGAATTCGATATCTCCCCTACCGCGTTCTATCAGACCAATCCGCAGCAGACCGAGCTGCTCTATCAGCTCGCGATTGACGGCATGGACCTGCAGCAGGGTGACATTCTTATGGACGCTTACTGCGGCAGCGGCACCATCGGTCTGTGCGCCGCGAAGGATGCCCAGGACAGAGGTGTCGGCATTATGTTGCTCGGCGTGGAGCGCAACCCGGCGGGCATTGCCGACGCACGTCGCAATGCCGAACTCAACGGCCTCACCCGCAGCGCTTGGTTTATGGCCGACGACGCCACCGACTACATCCTAGATGCCGCCGATAACAGCGAGCGCGTCGACGTCCTTTCCATCGACCCGCCGCGCGCCGGCTCTACCCCCGAGTTCCTCGAGGCCGCCTGCGCACTTAAGCCGCGTCGCATCACTTATATCAGCTGCAACCCCGTGACCCAAGAGCGCGACCTGCACCAACTCCTCGACGGAGGCTATCGCCTGCTCAAGATCACGCCCGTCGACATGTTCCCCCATACCGACCACACCGAAACCGTAGTGGTCCTCGAACGCCGCTAACCAACCTCAGTAGATTTTTGGGACAAGAAAGGGGGCGACCCGCCTGGGCCGCCCCCTTCGCTTGGTTTATAAACTCCGCCACATCCCCTTGCGCAGGTCGCACACGCCGGCTGCCGCCATTTCGCGCAGCAGCGTCTCGCGATCGCGCGTCACGATCAGATCCAACGGGAAGTGAATCTCGTCGAGCATCTTGCGGGCATGATCGAGCTTGCCAATGGCCATACCAATGTGCGCATCAGTCGACACGCCAATGCCCACGCCCAGCTCGGCGCAACGCTCGGCAATCTTGCGGCATACGGCCCAATGCTCAGTGTCGGCACCGTGCTCAAGACTATGGTTGTTGATCTCGATAATCTTGTGCTTCGCCTTAGCCGCCAACAGCACCTCATCGATATCGAACGGCACGCCCGAGCGCCCCGTATGCCCCAGCATGAACACCTTGGGGTGCTCCAGGGCGTTGATATACATCTCGGTCGTCTGGGCAAGCGTCGCGCCTTCAGCAATCTGCGGATTATGCACACTCGCAACCAAATAATCCAAATTGCGCGTCACCAAATCGAACAGCGAATGCTGACGGCTGTACGAATCACCGGCAATATCGAGCGAAACGGGAATGTCCTCGCCAAACAAGCTTCCGTCCAGCGAAACGATATCGGCCTCGGTGCCGCGCAGCACCAGCACACCGCTCCAAATGCGCGGCCAGATATCCTGGTTGATAAAGAACTGGTAACTGCGCAGGTCATTGGGGCAAGCCGTAACCATAGAGCTCAAATGGTCGGCAGATCCGAGCACCTGCAGACCACGCTCTGCCGCCCAGTACACATTCTCCTCAATGGTCGAATATGCATGCGCAGAGAACATCGTATGGGTATGAATGTCACAAGAAAGCAGGTAGGGCATCAGGTCTCCTTATCTGGCACGGCCGTCGCTTATATTCATTGTACGCATAGCCTTCGATAGTCGTAAAACCACTCCATCCCAAAGACACAACGTCCATGACAACGGGGTCTGGCTTAAAACCAAACCCCGTTTCACGTAAAACATTGTAAGCAGAGCGCTTTACTTTTGACGATACTCGTCGGCCAGCTGCTTCCAGGCGGGCAGTGAGTTAACGATAGTCTCGTAGCTCACACAGTAGCCCAAGCGGAACCAGCCCGGCATGCCAAAACTGTCCGAGGGCACCGCGAGCAGCTCATACTTCTTCGCGCGCTCGCAGAAAGCGTTCGCATCGGGCTCCAGCGCCTTCACCCACAGGTAGAATGCACCATCCGGCTCAACATAGGTGTAGCCGTACTCCGCTAGTGCACCGGTAAGCGCGGTGCGGTTGCGTGCATAGGCCCCAACGTCACTCGGCTCATCGATGCAGTCGATAATTACGCGCTGGAAGAGCGCCGGCGCGCACACGAAACCCAGCGTACGGGCGGCGCCGGCAACAGCCGGCATCAGACGCGCAGCCTGCGGATTGGTGTTGGGAACCAAGATCCAGCCCACGCGCTCACCAGGCAGCGACAGCGACTTGGAATACGAGTAGCACACCACGGTGTTCTCGTAGATCGAGGGCACCCAAGGTACCTCGGCGCCATAGACAATCTCGCGATACGGCTCGTCCGAGATAAGCGTGATCGGGTTCTGGGGATCGCGCTGAGCGTTGGCCTCGCGCAGAACATTGGCCAGTCGCGTCAGCGTGTCGCGCGTATATACGGCACCCGTGGGGTTATTCGGCGAATCGATAATAACCGCCGCCGTCTTGTCGGTAATCGCCTTGAGCACGTTGTCCACGCTCAGCTGAAATGTATCTTCATCGGCGAGCGCCTCAACACACGTACAGCCGGCCTTCTCAATCCAAACGCGATACTCCGGAAAGTACGGGGCGATAACAATAACCTCGTCGCCCGGGTTCGTAACGGCGTTGAGCGTGCAGGTGAGCGAAGCAGCGGCACCCACCGTCATAAAGACGTCTTTGCCCTCATAGCTCGTGCCAAAGCGGCGGTTGAGCGATTCGGCGACGGCTGCTCGACATTGCGGCAGGCCCGGAGCGGGGGTGTAGCCGTGCAACTGGTCACTCGGCAGCCCCAAGGCCTTCTTAATGGACTCCGCCACGGCAGCCGGCGCCGGAACACTCGGGTTGCCCAGCGAAAAATCGAATACGTTCTCCGCACCGATCTGTGCCTTGCGCTCAAGACCATAGCTAAAGATCTCGCGGATGATGGAGCTTTCCGCACCGCGAGCATACATCGTTTCGTTGATCATCTGTTCCCCTTTCGCATAGGCGCTATTGTACGCTTTAGCCGAGCAAAGTGCCGCAGCAATGTTGATTGGGGACAGACTTAAATGCGTGAAAACGCTCATTTAAGTCTGTCCCCAATCAACAGACGGCCCCATATCGCTCAAAAGAAAAAGCCTCCGCAGGTTTCCCCGCGGAGGCTTTCGCCACAAAGACTATTTGTCGGTGTCGGCATCGGCATCGGCATCGACGACGGCATGGTCATCGTCAGCATCATCGGATGCGGCTTCGGCATCCTCCTGCATGGCCGCCTGCGCAAAGGCCGCGGCATCAGCCGCCAGCTCCTCCTCGCTCATACGAGGCGCGCGCTTCTTGGTCGGCATACCGGCCGCCTTGGCATTGCGCTCCTCCTTGGCCGCCAGGATATCGCCCTCGCGCTCAAGGTAGGCGTCCCACTCGTTGTCGAGCAGAGCGTTCACGGCGTCGCCTTCGACGGTCTCGCGCTCAAGCAGTACCTTGGCCATCAAATCGAGCTGGTCGCGACGGGCATCCAAAATCTCGACCGCACGACGATGGGCCTCGCGCATGATGCGCTGAACCTCGATATCGATGCGGCGCGCCGTCTCCTCGGAGTAATCCTGGTGATCGGCGTAATCGCGGCCCAGGAATACCTGATGCTGCGCCTCACCAAACACTTGCGTGCCCAGTTCCTCGCTCATGCCCAGGCGCGTGACCATCTCGCGCGCCATCTTGGTCGCGCGCTCCAGATCGTTGCTCGCGCCCGACGTGATGTCGTCGCACATGAGTTCCTCGGCAACGCGACCGCCCAAGAACACGGCAAGCTCGTCGAGCATCTCGTTCTTGGTCTTGAGGAAGTGGTCCTCCTGCGGAAGCTGCAGCGTGTAGCCCAGCGCCTGGCCGCGGCTGACGATCGAGATCTTGTGAACCGGATCGGAGTGCTCCAGGATGTGACCCACCAGGGCATGGCCGCTCTCGTGGTAGGCGATCGTGGTGCGCTCGGCCTCGGTCATCACGCGACCCTTGCGCTGCGGACCGGCAATCACGCGCTCCATCGATTCCTCGACCTCGTCCATCGAGATCACGGAACGATGGCGGCGGGCAGCCAGCAGCGCAGACTCGTTGAGCAGATTTGCCAGATCGGCGCCGGTGAAGCCAACGGTCATCTGGGCGAGCTTCTCAAACTTCACGTCCTCGTCCATCGGCTTGTTCTCGGCATGCACGCGCAAGATCTGCTCGCGGCCCTTCACATCCGGACGGTCAACCGTAACCTGACGGTCAAAACGACCGGGGCGCAGCAACGCCGGATCCAGGATGTCAGGACGGTTGGTTGCAGCGATCAGGATGACCGACTCGCTCTCCTCAAAACCGTCCATCTCGACCAGCAGCTGGTTGAGCGTCTGCTCGCGCTCGTCGTGACCGCCGCCCAAGCCAGCTCCGCGCTGACGTCCCACAGCATCGATCTCATCGATGAAGATGATCGACGGAGCCTGGGACTTGGCCTCCTTAAAGAGGTCACGCACGCGGCTGGCGCCGACACCCACGAACATCTCGACAAAGTCGGAACCCGAGATGCTAAAGAACGGCACGCCCGCCTCGCCGGCTACAGCCTTGGCCAGCAGCGTTTTACCGGTGCCCGGAGGGCCCACCAGCAACACGCCGCGCGGAATCTTGGCGCCCAGCTTGCGATAGCGGTCCGGATCGCTCAAAAAGTCACGGATCTCCTCGAGTTCCTCGACTGCCTCGTCCACGCCGGCAACGTCTTCAAACTTGACCTTGGGGCGCGTGGCCTCGTTGGTCTTGGCGTTGGTCTTGCCAAACTGCATGTTCCTGTTGTTGGCGCCCATCATCTGGCGCATAAAGTAGAACATGATAGCGATCAGGGCGATCGTCGGAAGCACGCTCATCGCCAGGTCGCCCCAAAAATCGGGATCGTTGGTGTTGACGATGTACTTGGTATCGGGGTGCTCCGCCATAAGCTCAGCAAGCGAATCGGAGCCGACATAGGTCGAGGAGAAGCTCTTGAGCTCGCTCGTATCGCCCTTGTCCTTTTTTGTCTTCCAGTAATGACCCGTCACGCTTCCGTCTTGAACCGTATAGGTCAGATCTTCGACGCAATCCTGCTTGATGGCGCTGACCATCTCGCTCGTCGCGAGCTTAACGGTATTGCTGGAGCTGGCAAAGCCGGAACCCATATTAAAGAAGGCATAGCCCAGAAGCGCGCAAGCCAAAAGAAAATACAGCCAGCCCGTACGCGTGGGCTTCTTGCCTCCGGGCATCCCCGGGATCTTAGGCTCCCGGGGAGTCTGGGAATTGTTATCGTTATGGTCGTCGGGCATCTTACGAATAAACCTCCGGTTTCAAAATGCCCAGATACGGAAGGTTACGATAGCGCTCGGCATAGTCGAGGCCGTAGCCCACCACAAAGGCATCGGGGCAATGGGTTCCAACATACTTGGGCGTGATGGCCGAGGTGCGGTCCTCAACGTCCTTCCACAGGAAGGCAGCGACCTCCAGCGAAGCGGGCTTGCGGCTCTCGAGGTTCTTCATCAGGTACTTGAGGGTCAGGCCCGAGTCCAGAATGTCCTCGACGATCAGCACGTCGCGACCACGGATGTCGATATCCAGGTCCTTAATGATACGCACGATGCCCGAAGACTTCACACCGTCGCCATAGCTCGAAACAGCCATGAAATCGATGTTGGTCGGTAGCTCAATCTTGCGCATCAGGTCGCCCATAAAGACAACGGCACCGCGCAGAACCGCGATCAGCACCAGATCCTTACCCGCGTAGTCGCGAGTGATCTCCTCGCCCAGGCGAGAAACGATGCCGTCGATATCCTCCTGCGTAAACAGAACCTTCTCGATATCCGGATGTTGAGAAGCCATGACAACCCTTTCTTGTGCTTAATCGCCCACACACCGCCGTATGGACGCGAACTACACATTCTAGCAGCGCACGGGGTATATTTTCCAGCCCGCGCACCATCAGCGCGGGAATACCGTCAACGCCGCACAGAATAGCTGGCGTAGGACGCTATTCCGCATCGACCACACGAAGCAGATATGCCACGCGCGTTGCGGCCGTGCACTTAAAACGCTCGTCCGCGCGAACTCCGGCGACCCACACCACGGCACCTCCCGGCGCCGTCCTCACCATGGGCACGCCGGCGCGCTCGGAAACGGGAATGCGAGCCTCGCCTAGCAAGTCGGATACTTTCTTGCTTCGGCCACTCATCCCTAACGGGCACATCACGTCTCCCGGTGCGGGACCGTCCACCCACAGGCGCGCCAATCGCGCCTCGACAGGGATCTTGCCACGCGAGCCCGCCAGGATCCGCTCACTATCGCTGTCGGCAAAACCCAGGGCAGCCGCGTCTACCAAAGCTGTCACTTCCCCGGCAGCCGCAAGCTCACGGGCGCGACGCACGATATCGCATCCCGGCTCAACGGCCATCGGTTCTGTGACCAGCATACGTCCCCCGCCCAACGGCAAACGACCGGGTACGGTAACCCAGTCCGCGACCAGGCCCTCGCGAGCCGCCGGCGCCTTAAACGCCAGCATGCCAAACTCAATGCGTGCGTCAATCCCCGCCGGAAGCGTGACCGAGCCGGCGCCCTCGGCAACGCAGGAAAGGACTCGCTCCACATGTCGCATCTCTGGACGAGCGTCCGGATCGATGCGCTTAATCGCCAGTCGCACGATGCGCCGCGCGATTACCACCTCGGCCGCAGCAAGGCGTCTGGCATCGAGCACTAGCGCGCCCGCCGCCTCCTTGCGCAGGCAGCTTCGAAACGCCTGCGCCGACAGCTGGGATAGAAACGCGTCTTCGTCACCCAAGATCTCACAGGCGGCGCCAATCGTCTTGCACACGCTCGCATTACGCTGTGCCACCACTGGCATTACCCGATGGCGCACGTAGTTTCGCAGATACGAGATATCCTCATTGCTCTCGTCTTCACGCCACGGCTGACCATGTACCTGTAGATAGCCCACAAGCTCGCCATGAGTTAGGTCGAGCAAGGGACGCACCACGATATTCCTCCGGCGAGGAATGCTCGATAGACCAGCGGGCCCCGAACCCTTAATCGCGTTCATCAAAAACGTTTCCGCGCGATCCGAAGACGTGTGCGCGGTGCAGATACGAGCCGCCGTTCGCGGCGCCCCCGTCTGGGCGCAGAGTTCGCGAACATACCTCCGCGCCGCGGCATAGCGCACCTCGCGGGCCGCGGCCTCAATATTGCCCGACTCCCCATCAAAATAAGCGTGCTCCACACACAGCGGTAAACCATATTGCGCGCAGAGCTCACGCACAAAGGCCTCGTCGCCATCGGACGCCTTGCCGCGCAGATGATGGTTTACATGCAGCACATGCAGGCGCTCGCGAGCAATGGGGGCAACACCGCGTCCGTCTTGGATATCCAGCTTTGATGTGCACGCCATAAGAAGCAGTGCCGTCGAGTCCGCGCCGCCTGATGCCATGAGCACGACAGGAGCTGCCTGCTGCCTCGTCCGGGTCTCATCGACTGCCCCAGGCACGGCATGGTGTCCGTAATGCTGTGATACCGTTGGCATTCGCTTCCTCCTTTATTCGTCCGCACCCATTGTATCCTTTGGAATCTTATGTCTTGCCTGCACCTTCATATCCTCGGCAGTGGCTCTAAAGGCAACTGCGCACTCATCGAGGGCCCGCAGGGGCTCATTATGGTCGATGACGGACTGTCTCCCCGCGAGACATTAAAGCGCATGGCAGAACTGAGGCTCTCGGCAGACAACGTCTCGGCTCTTCTCATTACTCATGAGCATAGCGATCACATCAAGGGCCTCGATGTCTGGTGCAAGCACTGGCACGGCCCCCTCTTTGCCAGCAGGGGCACTCTTTCGAGCAAAGAAAATCTTTCGCATCTGCCTGTCGAGGAATTCGATCCCGGTGACACCCTATCCATTGCCGGCATCCACGTGCAAACCTACTCAACGTCACACGATGTCATCAATCCAGTCGGCTATCGATTCGACACCCTCGATGATTCCATCGGCTTTGCCACCGACACCGGAGAGCTATCGAGCCAAGCCATGAACACCCTCAAAGATTGTCGAGTCCTCGCACTCGAAAGCAACCACGATGTGACCATGCTGCGCGAGGGAGAATATCCCCGCTTTCTTCAGGAGCGCATCCTGTCTGAAAGGGGACACCTCTCCAATGGCCAAGCCGCCGAAGCCGCGCGCGAACTTGTTACCGATCGCACCGAACAGCTCATTGCCATGCATATCAGCCAAGATAACAATCGTCCGAGCCTTACCGTCAAAAGCTATGCCAAAGCTCTGGCCGCAACCCTGGATGACGAGGTCGGCAGCTCCGCAACCCTTCTCCAAGGATCGCGAAAACTCTCGATACGCCCTGCGAGTCAGTATCAACCGGCAACCATTCAATAGACTGTCCTAAACAACAAAAGGGGCCGGGAATCGCTTCCCAGCCCCTTTTGTTGTCTTTTAATAGCGAAGAACACCAACGAAGTTATTCGATGGAGATCTTCGTAACGTTCTTCTTCTCGACGATCTTGGGAACCGTAACGGTCAGGATGCCGTCAGCGTACTTAGCCGAGAGGCCCTCGCTCGAAGCGTCCTTAAGATACACGCCACGCGTCGCGCTGTACGAGCTGAACTCCTTCTGTAGGAAGTTCTTGCCCTCATTCTCCTCGTCTTCCTCGACATTCACGCTAATGGACAGACGGCCCTCGTTAAGCTCGACATCGATATCGTCCTTGGCGACGCCGGTCAGATAAGCCTTGACCTCATAGCCATCGCCCTTATCCTCAACGTCAACGGGGAACGCCTTAGAGGCAATCGAGCTGTTCGCTAGGTCGCTCATATCATCAAACAGATCGAACAGCGAGCTTGCAGAGGGACGAACGCCAAAAACCGAACGATAAGGAACCATGCTTGCCATGTTTACCACTCCTTTATAGGACTGCCGAGTCATCTTCCAGGTGACTGGGACTTCTTTTGACGCTCTTATATATGCCCACCCAGTGCTCATATATACATCGACTATAAAGTTTTTTGAGTCCAGTACTATAAGCATATCTAAGTGCGTGTAACTTAGGTTTTAGGAAGGTTAAGGTTCTTTGAACCAGAGCTTAAATACCGAGTATGTCCCCAGCTACAAATAACAAGGGGCTTACAATGAGCGCGTACACGTTGTTGGTAACGAGCTAAAGGGCATCATGGACGACCAAAACCAGAACAAAATGTTTATGCCGACGCAGGGGGAAGATACTTCCACGCAGCCGCCACGGTTCCATCGCCCCCACATCTCGCAAGAGCCCATTAATGATCCGGAGCCCGAGTATGTGACGAGAAATCGATATCAAACACTCGAGGATGCCCAAACGAGGCGTAAACATATGGGCGTCGCCTCGGGAGACCCTGTATATCTGAAAGACGCACCATTATCTAAAAACAGCGCAGCTAGTGATGAGCCGATGAAAGCATCCGCCACTCATCAACAAAGAGGTCCTCGACCAAAGCAAACCTTGACGCATTCGGCTCGCTATCTCGAAACGCCAAAACAGGGAAAATCAATCTTCGTTTCATCAAGTAAACGACGCAAGCAGCATCGACTGACAATCCTGCTTTTGATCATTGTGGCCATAGCAGTTGCCCTTGTTATTCGATTTATCTTCTTTAAATAAAGGCTCAATACCAAAAACGATAAGATCGTCTGGTGTAATAGAGTCATTTACGCCCCATAAACGCAAAAAGGGGGAGGCCGCGAGGCCTCCCCCTTCTCAGTTCAAGCGTACGGC
>CABVDH010000033.1 GCA_902497065.1 uncultured Collinsella sp.
ACTACGCCGGCCTTTCCACGTGGCTTTCCGGCGCTGGATTTGCCGGCAACACCACCCTGGCGGACGCAGCCATCAAGTTGGTCGTCACAGCGCTCACCCTGGGCGCCGGCTTCCAAGGCGGCGAGGTCACGCCCCTGTTTGGTATCGGTGCGGCGCTCGGCGGCTGGATAGGTTGCCTCGTCGGAATCGATCCCAGCTTTCTGGCAGCGCTGGGCATGCTCGGCGTGTTCTGCGCCGGCCTTAACGTGCCCATCACCACCTGTATGATGGCCATCGACCTGTTCCACGGCACGGCAGCCGGGTTCTTTGTCATCGTGGCCTTTATCAGCTACCTAACCGCCGGACACCGCGGCGTGTACCCCGCCCAGCGCATCATCTCGCCCAAGCGCCGTTCGCTTATTGTGGATGAGGGCGGTACGGTAGCGGATGCTATCGAGCGCCACAACGACCTGATAGAGTAGACGTTAGTATTCGCCGTGCAGCCACAATCGGGAGCAATTCGACCCGAGCGGGACCGCACCGTCACGTCATACGCCGGGAGTCACCCCATGCACGCAACTGATTTTGGTCGCACGCTCATCATCGCCAACCCAGCCGCCCAGTCGGGTGCGGCACGCGAAGTTGCCGAGCGCCTGCAACGCTTTTTGGATATGACCGCGCGCGCATCCCAGTTTGACCTGGTGCTAACCGAGCACATGGGACACGCCAAGGAGCTTGCCGCACAGGCTCAGGGCTATCGCACCGTTATCGCACTCGGCGGCGACGGCGTGATCCACGAGGTCGTCAACGGGCTTATGACACAAAAGGAGGACGCCCGCCCCGCTCTTGCCGTCCTGCCCGTGGGCTCCGGCAACGATTTTGCCCAGACGCTCGGCATCGAAGATTTCTCCGGCAAGGATTTTGGCGCGCTGCTCACCTGTGAGCTGCGGCGTCAGGACATCGGGCGGATTCGCTCATGGAACCCCGCAAGCGGCAGCGGCGAGGCGATCGTCGAGTACTACGACCAAACGCTTTCGGTCGGCATCGATGCCGCCATCGGCCTTGGCACCACCGAGCTGCGCAAAAAGACCGGCTTGACGGGCGCGCCACTCTACACTCTCTCGGGACTTGAGCAGTTTGGCCTACGCTATCGCAACTACCCCATGACAGTCAGCTTTGACGAGACGCCCGCCGAGCGCGTGAGGGCGATCATCATGGCGATTCAGCTGGGTCCTACCTATGGCTCGGGCTATCGCATCTGTCCCGACGCCGACCCCTGTGACGGCACACTCGACGTCTGCTACGCCTGCGGCCCCGTCCCTCGCGCGGTTGCCCTGCCTATGTTCCTTTCGGCCAAGGACGGCCACCATACCAAGTTGCCGCCGGTTCGCATGCGCCGCTGCCGCCATGCCGAGCTTACCTTTGAGGAGCCCGACTACCCCATCCAGGCCGACGGCGAGCCCGTTGTCGCCTCACGCATCGAGGTCGACATCCTCGCCGGCGCCCTCGAGGTCTGGCACCCCACCCGCTAACCCCACCTAAGTTGCGGTGAAATAGGGACTGTTTATGCAGCAAAAGCCGCAAAACAGTCCCTATTTCACCGCAACTTACGAGGAGGCTATTCGTCGCTGCCCGGTTTGCGTCGGTTGGCCTTTTTAATGGCGTTGAAGCGTTTGTCGTTGAGCCTGCGCTGGCGAGAGCGTTGAGGCACCTTGGTCTTTACGCGTCGGCGCGGTGGACGCCCGCGACGCTCAAGCTCAGCGCGCAGCTTACGCAGACAGCTCACGCGATTCTGAAACTGGCTGCGGCTCTCACGCGCCGTCACGACAATCCCCGAAGGGATATGTTTCATGCGTACCGCCGAGTCCGTCGTGTTCACGCCCTGTCCGCCCGGACCCGTCGCGCGAAACACCTGCACCTCGCAATCGCGCGCCAACTCCTCGACCGACATCTCGGCATAGCGCGCATACTCGCGCCATTCCATCTTGTTCTCATCCATATCAGCACCTCCCCTCATACAAAAAATGTGACAAAGGGACAGTCCCTTTGTCACATCGCATACCAATCGCTTGTGTTGCGCGCTTAGGCGAAGGTGATCTCGCCGTTCTCGCAGTCCATATCGGCGATACGGGCCAAGCTCTCAACGCGGAAGCCGCGCTTACGGAGCTTATCGCCGCCGCCCTGGAAGCCCTTCTCAACGGCGATGCCAATGCCGGCAACTTCGGCGCCCGCAGCCTCGCAGATCTTAATAAGGCCCTCAAGCGCGCAGCCGTTGGCCAGGAAGTCGTCGATAATCAGGACCTTATCGCCCTCGGACAGAAAGCGCTTGCCGACAATGACCGGGTACTCCTTCTGCTTGGTGAAGGAGTAGATGGTCGTGGCATACTGCTCGCCATCGAGGTTGATGGACTGGGCCTTCTTTGCAAAGACCACCGGCACGCCGCCAAAATGCTGAGCTGCGATGCAGGCCATACCAATACCCGAAGCCTCAATCGTCAGGATCTTGTTGATCTCGACACCCTCGAACAGACGGGCCCATTCGGCGCCCATGTGGTCGAACAGTTCAACGTCGCACTGGTGGTTGAGGAAGGCATCAACCTTAAGGACGTTACCGGCCTTTACGATGCCGTCATGGCGAATACGATCCTCAAGCTCCTGCATGGCGCAACCCCTTCTCGCGGCAACGATACCGCGCGATTAATAAACGTTGTTCGATAGTCTACCACGGACCGACCCCCGCCCGCCCCACAAGCCACATCGCACCACAAACCAGTCTTTTTGGGACGGCGCGAATCGTGGCAGACAGCCTCCCAACATGCTAATGGCGGGCGCGCATCTTCACCAAACGCACCATGGCAAGCGCAAAGCCCACGGCGGCCACAGCCATGAGTACGTAGAACACCGATCGAAAGCCGAATAGGAATACGTCCGGACGACCTGTAACAAAACTGGTCACGGCCTCGCCCATTGCCACGCTCATCTGCCCATACAGGATATGCGACGCCGCCGTAATGCCGAGCGCCATGCCGGCGTAGCGTGCCAAACTACCCAGGCTGCCCGCAAAGCCGAGCGCTTCGCGCGGAGCCGAGCCCATATACAGCGAGTTGTTGGGGCTCTGGAAAATCGACGTACCGCACGACATAAACGCGGCACAGCACACAATCACAGGGATGGAAGAGTGCTCGTCGAGCGTACTTACCGCAAAGAGCCCGCACACGTACACGCCCAGGCCGACCGCCGTGGGACCCTCGCAGCCAACACGGTCCGAAACCGCACCCGAAAGCGGGCCGATAAAGGCATTCACCATCGGCAGCGCCAAAAACAGCAATCCGGAAATGTCGGAACCAAAGCCGTGGGCGTCCTGAAAATAGAACGGCAGGATAAACTCGGATGCGCCAATACCAACGAACACGATGAGCATGCAGGCAAGGTTGATGGTAAAGGCCGAATTTGCAAAGCAGCGACGAGTGGCCTCGGCAAGGGACATGGGACGGTCGCCGGCCTCCGGCTTAACATGCGGCAACGTGTAGAGCCCCACGATAAACGAGATGACGCCAATGGGCAGGTTGATGAGGAAGATGCTCTCCCAGGGAAAGCTTGCCACCAGCATGCCACCGAGCACGGGGCCACACATCATGCCGAGGGCCACGAAGGTCGCGAGAATACCCATGGCACGGCCTCGTTCGCGCGCCGGAAACGACTCGGTGATGATACCCATGTTGTTGGCCATGGCCGCCGCGCAACCGACACCCTGAACAATGCGTGCCAGGATAAGAACCTCGAGCGAGGACGAAAGGCCGCACAGCAGCGAACCGACCGAAAAGACGATGACGCCCAGCTGGAACACATTCACCTTGCCGCGCACGTCGCCCAGACGGCCAAACGGCAACATAGCCACGCATGTCGCAAGCAGATACACCGAGCTTACCAGCTGAATGCGATCGAGGCCCACGCCCAGCTCCTTTTGCATCACGGGCAGCGCCACGGTCACGACGGTCGAATCCAGACACACCATAAACGTCATGATGAGCACGGTAAACAGAATCGCCCACTTGTTCTTGCCATGGGTGTCGCCCTCTAGGGCAATGTGCTCGCGGCGCAGCTGCTCTGCAGTTTTCTCCATATCCATCCTTTCGAGTGGCCCAACGCAAAAAAACGGGGTCCCAATCGCCTGTAAACAGTCGCAATTGGGGTCCCGCCTACGGAATCGGAACGGAAGGCCACCGAAGCTTTCTGCCAGCATCGGCGCCTTGTGCGAACGCTAGCCTAGCACTGCTCGAGCGCCTGCTCAAGGTCGGCAATCAGATCGGCCGTGTCCTCGAGGCCGCACGACAGGCGCACCATGTCGGCGGAGATACCGCAGGCGATGAGCTCCTCATCGTTCATCTGGCGGTGCGTAGCGTTAGCGGGATGCAGGCAGCAGGTGCGGGCGTCGGCCACATGCGTGGCGATCTGGGCGAGCTTGAGGCTCTTCATAAAGGTCTCGGCCGCCGCGCGACCACCATTAAAGCCAAAGCTCACAACGCCGCAGGTACCGTTTGGCATGTACTTCTGAGCCATGTCGTAGTACTTGTCGCCCTCCAGGCCCGGATAGCTCACGAAGCGTACCTTGGGATGGCTCTGCAGGAACTTGGCAACGGCCAGGCCGTTCTCACAATGACGCGGCATGCGCACATGCAGGCTCTCGAGCGAGCTGTTCAGGAAGAATGCCGCCTGCGGGTTCTGCATGGGGCCGAGGTCGCGCATGAGCTGCGCGGTGGCCTTGGTAATGAAGGCGCCCTCGCGACCGAACTTCTCGGCATACGTCACGCCGTGGTAGCTCTCGTCGGGCGTGGTGAGACCCGGGAACTTATCCGCATGGGCCATCCAGTCAAACTGGCCGTGGTCAACGATCACGCCGCCCAGGTAGGCAGCATGTCCATCCATGTACTTGGTGGTGGAGTGCGTAACGATGTCGGCGCCCCACTCAAAGGGACGGCACATCACGGGCGTCGGGAAGGTGTTGTCGACCATCAGCGGCACGCCGTGGTCATGCGCGGCCTTGGCAAAGCGCTCAATATCGAGCACGGCAAGGGCGGGGTTTGCGATCGTCTCGCCAAAGACGAGCTTGGTATTGGGCTCAAAGGCTGCCTCGAGCTCCTCATCGGTGCAGTCGGGGGCGACGAACGTGCAGGTCACGCCCATGCGGCCCATGGTGTGGGCGAGCAGGTTATACGTACCGCCGTAAATGGCAGAGCTCGCGACCACATGATCGCCGGCACCGGCCACGTTAAAGATCGCGAGGAAATTCGCAGCCATGCCCGAGCTCGTGAGCATCGCGGCAGTGCCTCCCTCCATCTCGCAGATCTTGGCGGCAACCAGATCGCACGTGGGGTTCTGCAAACGGCTGTAGAAGTAGCCCGACTCCTCTAGGTCAAACAGCTTGCCCATGTGCTCGGACGTGTCGTACTTCCACGTGGTGGACTGGTAGATGGGCACCTGGCGCGGCTCGGCATCTCCCGGGTGATAGCCGCCCTGGACACATGTAGTTCCGATGGTCTGCTCGGTCATATCTAGCTCCCTTGCCTGGGTTACGTTTTATTCGGTTCACGATACCGCTACCCTGCACCCCTCTCAACCCATCCCCAAGGTAGGTTAAGGGACAAATTGATCAGGGGTATTTATCTCAAGCCTTGGGCATTTGCTCGATAGATAAAAATGAGGCATACATGAAGCTCTCGATGATTACATGCCCCGTCACGGGTACCATAGGCGGGTACACCGTGACCAAGGAGACAACGATGAAGCAGATCGATACCACCCAGCTCGACACCGCCGCCTGCCAGGCTCAGGCTGCCGAATACCACGCCCGCGGCTTTAACTGCGCACAGGCCGTTGCCTGCACGCTCGCACCTGCCGTCGGGCTCGACCCCCAGACCGCCTTTACCCTCACCGAGGGCTTTGGCGCCGGCATGGGTGGCATGACCGAGACCTGCGGCGCCATCTCGGGCGCTGTTGCCATCATGGGCTTTGTAATGAGCGACGGCATGGAGAACCCCAAGACCAAAGGCCAGACCTACAAGCTGTCGCGCGAGATTGCCAAGCGATTTGGCGAGAAGAACACGACGACCGTCTGCGGCACGCTCAAGGGCATCGGATCGGATAAAGGTCCGCTCCGCAGCTGCCCCGGCTGCATCGACGATGCCGTCGAGATCGCCTGCGATGTGCTAAAGCAGCTCGCCGAGTAAACGGCAGCAACATAAAACGACGGCCGGCGCGTTTGGGATCCATCCAAAAGAACGCCGGCCGTCGCCGTTAGAACTCGGCAAATTTGGGAGCGCCGACCTCGATCTCTTCGCGCCCCGCCATAAGCTCGCGCATCTTGGCGCAAAATTGCTCCTGCTCCCCCGCTTTGAATACCAGGTGAAGTGTCACGGCATCCGCGTAATCGGTATCCGAAACCTTGGCACCCGAATCCTGCGCCAAACGAAGCACCTGCTCATACTGCGGATAGGCCACATGCACGTCAACAGGCACGACACTCGTCATCTCGACAATCTGCCCGGCCTCCCGAGCAGCTGCCACCGCCGCCTGTGTCGCCGCAGTATAGGCGCGCACCAAGCCACCAGGTCCCAACAGCGTGCCACCAAAATAGCGCGTCACCACGCAGCAAACATTTTTGAGCTCTGCGCCGCGCAACACCTCGAGCGTCGGCATACCGCTCGTGCGGCTCGGCTCACCATCATCGCTCTGGCGCTCGCGTCCATCGACTAAAATCCACGCGGGAACATTGTGTCGAGCGTCGTAATGACGCTTGCGAACCATCTCGATAAAGGCATTCGCCTCATCCTCGGACTCAATATGGACCAGCTGGGCAATAAACCGGCTCTTGCGGTCAACGAACTCGCCCGTAGCCTCAATATTCGATTGCAGAGTAAAATAGCTGTCCAACAAAGCCCCTCAACAACAAGCAAAGCAACAAACAGCCTCAATAATACGGCAAAGACAGCACCGTTGCCCTCTAACAAGAACGGAAACGCCAATGATACCGTCACCAACAGCGAGAACCCGTCAGCGCGAGCAAGGTGCCTTGAAAGACGAGGGCATTGACCTTATGGTCATGCCCGAAGGCTTGAAAGGCAGATTGCCGCGCTGACGGGTTCGCAGCGTCAACATAGTTGCCGAGTGGGCCTATAAGCCGGGTTCTGTCGTGAACGGTCATTTATCTTGTCTGCACGTTACCATGCAGCTCCACGCACGCTACCCGAACGCGGACCGGGCCGGCCCATAGCGTTCCTATTCGCGCTTGCTCCGGATGGGGCTTGCCAAGCCGCCGTGTTGCCACGACGCTGGTGGTCTCTTACACCACCGTTTCAGCTTTTCCCTTTACGCCTTGCGGCGCAGGTGGGAGTCTTCTTTTCTGCGGCGCTTTCCGTCGGATCACTCCGCCCGGCCGTTAGCCGGCATCCCGCCCTCTGGAGCCCGGACTTTCCTCACGCGTACTGCAAGCAGCACATCGCGCGACCGTCTGGCCCACTCAGCAGTGCAAGAGTGTAACACACCGTTGCCGCAGGCAATGGCACAACGCAAACGCTCGACACGATAAACCAAGAACCGCCATGCGCTACAATGGTCCTGTCGATGGGCAACGTCGTCAGTCGAGACGCGACCGCGCTCCACACCCCTCCGTCTACTCGGTGTGTTCCCGCCTCCTCCCCGAGGCGGGATGTCGGCATTTTTCATGCACTGACAACCCAATAGCCTGTGGACAGCCCGGGCAGCATCGCGCACCTCAGCAGCAAATGCAAAAAAGGGACCCGTCCATTGCGGACGGATCCCTTAAAACAAGTGATCGTCAAACCGATTTACTCGGCGTCGGTCTCCTCGTCCTTCTTCTCGGAAGGCAGCGGGGTAACCTCGATCTCGACGCCCAGAGTCTCAGCAGCGGACTTCATGGACAGGGAGATACGACGACGGTCGAGGTCGATCTCCATGACCTTGACCTGAACCTTGTCGCCCACGTGGGTGACCTGAGAAGGCTGATCGACGTGCTTGTTGGCCATCTCGGAAATGTGCACCAGGCCCTCGATGCCCTCGCCCAGGTCGACGAAAGCGCCGAACGGGACAAGCTTGGTCACAGTGCCCTCGACGATAGCGCCGACGGGGTACTTCTTGACCAGTGCACGCCACGGATCCTCGGTGGTCTGCTTGAGACCCAGGGAGATGCGCTCGCGGTTGAGATCGACGTCGAGAACCTCGACCTCGACCTCCTGGCCGACCTTGACAACCTCGGAAGGATGGTTGACGTGGTTCCAGGAGAGCTCGGAGATGTGGATGAGGCCGTCGATACCGCCGAGGTCGACGAAGGCGCCGAAGTCGACGATGGAGGAAACGGTGCCCTGGAGACGCATGCCAGACTTGAGCTTGGACAGAATCTCGGAGCGCTCGGCCTTACGGGACTCCTCGAGCACGACGCGACGGGAGAGGACGACGTTGTTGCGGTTGCGGTCCATCTCGATAACGCGGGCCTCGATGCGGGTGCCCATGTAGGAGGTGAGGTCCTTGACACGACGGAGGTCGACGAGGGAAGCGGGCAGGAAGCCACGCAGGCCGATGTCGAGGATCAGGCCGCCCTTGACAACCTCGATAACCTCGCCCTCGACGTTCTCGCCGGAGTTGAACTTCTCCTCGATGCGGTTCCAAGCACGCTCGTACTCGGCACGCTTCTTGGACAGGACCAGACGACCGTCCTTGTCCTCCTTCTGGAGAACCAGAGCCTCGATGGGATCACCGAGTGCAACGATGTCTGCAGGGTTAGCGTCCTTGCGGATGGACAGCTCGCGGACCGGGATAACGCCCTCGGACTTGAATCCGATGTCAACGAGCACCTCGTCATGCTCGATCTTAACGACAGTGCCGTTAACGAGATCGCCCTCATCAAAGTCGGTAATCGTACCGTCGATGAGGTTGTTCATCTCCTCCTCGTTGACATCGTCAAGAGAGAAAATGGACGAGTTCTGAATCTCACTCAAAGGTGGACCCCTTTCGAACTACGGGGCCCCGATTGCTAGGACCTACAGAAGGGTGCGACAAGCACACAACGTTTAGGAACACTCGGGAGCCGACAGATACTAATGTGACGCTTATGCAATCACGTTCGTATAGGTTACGGGGAAATGAGTTCGATTTCAAGCGTGAACTGCGATTTTTTACTCGTATGGAGACTTTTTCGTAATCTTATGAACACACGTATCCGCAACTTGACGATAACCAGCAAGGCATTTGGCTTTGGGGTAAAGTATCCGGAGCCAACGACTCTAGATCATATTTACGAGAAAGGTGCCCGCGTGCTCAAAGCAGTCGTTTTCGATATGGACGAAACGCTTCTTAGCATCAACCTCAACGCGTTCATCCTTCGCTATTTTAAGGATGTCTCTTCGATGCTCGCGGATATCGGGCGCCGCAGCCGCGGTGGCACGATGGCACGCCTCGGCACCATCCTGGTCGACCTCAACGCCAATCGCCGCAGCGGCACGGACAACCGCACCAATCTTGAGTTTTACCAAGAAGAGGTCGAGCGCCGATGCGGGATCCGCCTCTCCGATCCCCTCATCTACGAGGCGTTTACCTACTATGACCGCGAAGTTCTTCCGTACAAGAACGACGATGTCATTAACGCCCACGCCATGCCGGGCTCACACGCCGCGCTCCAGGCCGTACAGGACGCAGGGCTGCGTTGTGCGCTCTTTACCAACCCCAGCTTTCCCCAGGGGGCCATCGAGTGCCGCATGGGTTGGGGCGACCTGGCCGACGCTCCCTTTGAGCTCGTCACGCACATGGGAAACACCACCCGCTGCAAGCCCGATGCCACCTACTATCTAGAGCAGCTTCAGGTGATGGGGCTCGAGCCGCACGAGGTCCTTATGGTTGGCAACGATCCCAAGCGCGACTTCCCGTCCCCCGATTGCGGCATCCAAACCGCCTTTGTGGGCCAGGGCAAGCCCAGCCGAGCCACCTGGTGCGGAACGATGGAAGACTTCGCCCGCGATTTCAACGCCGTAGTAGAAGCCTTCTACGAACACCAAGTAGCCGACGAACTGTCGTAGGACCCCTCGCTCCAAACCAAATATCGCCGCAGGTTGAGCACAAGTCAGCGAAAATGCCCCTAAGCGAGCAATGTGCCTTGAAAGAGGAGGGCATAGGCCTTCTGGCCATGCCCGACGATTGAAAGGCAGATTGCCGTTTAGGGGCGTTTGCAGCGTCGACTGGTTACGCGGTTTGGTAAAACCGCGTAACTAGCACACCTGGGTTTTGCCGATCATGATGTTGAGGATCTCGACGTCGGTGTCCTTCATGCCCACGCGGCCTACGTAGCCCATACTGGCGATCGTCTGCTCAACGGTATCTTGGATCAGGCCCTCGCCGGCGCGGAAGCCGCGGCCTTGCATGGCCATATCGTGGCCCAGAATCGCCGCATCGACGGCAGCCGAGATCTTGGCGGCACAGCTCGCCTTGGCGCCGTCGCACACGATGCCGCCCACGTTGCCAAGCGTATTCGAGACCGTCGCGCCAATCTGTTCGCGCGTGCCACCGCACAGCCAGGTAATCGCAGCGCCGGCGCCGCACGCAGCGCAAATAGCACCGCAAAACGCCGAGAGCGCACCAATATAGCTCTTGATATGCACGGCGATAAGATCGGACAGCATCACGGCGCGCACCAGGCGCTCGTGGTCGCAACGCAGGTACTCGGCATACTCCATGACGGGCAATGCGCAGGTAATGCCCTGATTGCCCGAGCCGCACACAATGGCGACCGGCAGCGCGCAACCGTTCATGCGGGCGTCGGACCCGGCGGCCGCACGGGCACGGGCGCGGCAGGCGACGTCATCGGCACGAGCACCCAGCAGCGTACGGCCCACCTCGGCGCCCCAAGCGTGCGCGAGGCCCTCAGCACTGATCGCGCCATTCAGCTCAATCTGACGCTCAACGGCAGCGCGGGCGTCCTCAATGTCACCGTCCTCGATAAAGTCGATGATGGTCTCGATCGACATGGGCGTGTCGGCGTTATCTGCCGCACGCTCGGCCACCACGCGCTCGGCGCAGGCGGCGCACTCCCCCGCCGACTTACCGCATACCGGAATACCGTCGAGCGTATGGCACGTGACATTAGTGTGGTGATCGGTAATCTCGACGACCGCGGTATGGCCCCCGGCCGTCGCAGTCACCTTGATGTAGAGGTTGGACACACCCTCGACAAGCGACACATCGCAGTAGCCGGCGTCGGCGAGGAGCTCGGCCACGCGAGCACGGTCTTTATCGCCAACGCTCTCGAGCACCTCGAGCGCGCTCTTGGCATCGCCGCCCACGGCACCCAGCACGGCCGCGGCTTCAATACCGTGCATACCGCCCGAGTTGGGAACGGTCACGCTCTTGACGTTCTTAATAATGTTGCCCGAGCAGGCAACATCCATATGATCGGGTTCGCAACCGAGCGTCTGACTCGCCAGCGCCGCTGCATAGGCAACGGCAATGGGCTCGGTGCAGCCGAGTGCACAGACAAGTTCGCGGTTTAAAACATCGCAAAACGCGGCATCACGGATGGAATCGGTGGGCATAGGTATCTCCTGCTTGCATAACGGGCTGGGCTCTCAAAAAAGTTAGCTCCTTTATTTGATAACAATGCATCAAAAACCGCAACCATGGTTCCGGCGGACGGCGCTCAAGCACAAACTGACAGCATTCATTCATGAGAAGCCGGTCTTGTTGCATGCTAAAGCGTTTGACCAAAAAACGCCCGAGCGTTTACACAAAAGTCGCGCTATCATGCAGTCGAACGCGGTAAAACCTTTAGCAATTCCGCCGCACGGACCAGAGAGGAACCACTCATGAAGATCGGTATCGGTAACGACCACGCCGCCGTCGAGCTCAAGAACATCATTTCCGAGCACCTGAAGGAGCGCGGCTACGAGGTCGTGAACTTTGGCACCGACACCTCCGAGAGCTTTGACTACCCTATCGCCGGCTACAAGGTGGGTAAGGCCGTTGCCAACGGCGACGTCGACCTGGGCATCCTCATCTGTGGCACCGGCGTCGGGATCAGCCTGGCTGCCAACAAGGTCGAGGGCGTACGCGCCGTTGTGTGCTCCGAGCCCTTCAGCGCCAAGCTCTCCCGCATGCACAACAATACCAACGTGCTCGCCTTTGGCGCCCGCGTCGTGGGCTCCGAACTCGCCAAGATGATTGTCGACGAGTGGCTCGACGCCGAGTTTGAGGGTGGTCGTCACGAGCGTCGCGTTAACCTCCTCAACGAGATCGATCACACGCGCGGCCTTAAGATCGTCGACGAAGCCTAAACATCTCAGTGCCACAAGCTAACAGCAGGGGCCCGCTCGGAACGCATGTCCGAGCGGGCCCCTTCATAGATTTTGAAATAAAAGGGCGCCGCGGATGGAGCTCCGCGGCGCCCAAGCCACACGCTAACAGCTTTAAGGAGTCAAAGCTGGTTTAGCCAAAGAAGCGCTTGATCTCGATCTCGGCGTTCTCCAGGCAGTCGGAGCCGTGAATCACGTTAGCGTTGACATCGACAGCGAAGTCGCCGCGAATGGTGCCGGGGGCAGCATCAAGCGGGTTGGTAGCGCCCATAAGGGTGCGCATCTTGGAGACAGCGGAAAGACCGGAAACGACCATCTTGACGACCGGGCCGCTCGTCATAAAGTCACAGAGACCGCCAAAGAAGGGCTTGTCGGCCAGATGGGCGTAGTGCTCCTCGACGGTAGCGCGCTCGAGCGTGGTCATCTCCATGCGCTCGATGACAAGGCCGCTACGCTCAATGCGAGCGACGATCTCGCCGATCTTGCGGTCGCGCACGGCGTCGGGCTTAATCATGATGAAGGTCTTCTCGATAGCCATAAGGTAGCCTTTCAAGTAGGTTCGCGCGTGCCTAAGTCCCATTCCGGCACCCGCCTGGACTGCATCGTAACAGAGTTTTAGCTGCAGTTAAACAAAAAGCTGTTTATTGAAACGCTACAATTTATTAAAGCGCTCCATATGTGTCACTTCTGTTTCGAAGCCCGATCAGAGTACCATCCGACCACCCGTCAACCGCATCGAACCGAGCAGACGGTCGGTTGCCGTCTGTGAACGTGCCCCCTACACAACCTGCCCAAAGGTCCTACAGAAGTTCTCGACAAGCCCCTCCCCCATGGCAACAAAATACGGACGCCCACATCAGCAGACGCCCGTAAAGCAACAACGATTTATCAATAAATAATGGCCGAAACAGCTTCAGCCAAACCCTACTTTATCCCATGGCCCATCTCGACGACCTTAGTCAGCGATCCAAACACGCCCTCGTCGGTCAAGAGCTGCGCCTCGGCACGCTGCAGCTGCACGGCAACGGCGGCAGGGGCGGTGCCGCCCTCGGTCGTGCGCGCGGCGACAATCGACGGGATGTCGAGCGCCTCAGTAATGTCGCGCTCAAAGAGCGGGCTTGCCTCCTGGAACACCTCAAACGGCAGGTCCTCAAGATTGCAGCCGCGCTTCTCGCACATCAGGACCAGATGGCCCACCACGGCATGTGCCTCGCGGAACGGCAGGCCACGCTTGGCCAGGTAATCGGCAACATCGGTGGCGGCAAGGTGCCCCACGCCGCACTCGCGCGCCATGGCATCCTCGTTGACGGTCCAAGTCGAAATCATTCCGGCCATAACGGACAGGCACTGCATGAGCGTGTGAGCGGTATCGAGCGCGCCCTCCTTGTCCTCCTGCAAGTCCTTGTTATAAGCGAGCGGCAGGCCCTTCATGGTCACGAGCAGCTGCACCAGGTTGCCATAGACACGACCGCTCTTGCCGCGGATAAGCTCGGCAAAGTCGGGATTCTTCTTCTGCGGCATGATAGACGAGCCGGTGGAGTAGGAGTCTGAAAGCGAGATAAAGCCAAATTCGGAGCTCGACCACAGCACGATCTCCTCGGAAAGACGCGACAAGTGCATCGCCATGACGGAGCCGGCGTAATGCAGATCGAGCAGGAAATCACGGTCGGAAACCGCATCGAGCGAGTTGGGAATCACGCCCGCAAAGCCAAGTTCGGCAGCCGTCATCTGGCGATCGAGCGGATAGCTCGTACCGGCAAGCGCGGCAGCACCCAGCGGGCAGTTGTCGGCGGCATCAAAGGCGGCCTTCAGGCGCGTAAAGTCGCGCGCGAACATCCAGGAATACGCCAGCAGATGATGCGAGAGCAGCACGGGCTGAGCGTGCTGCATATGCGTGTAGCCCGGCAGAATCACCTTGTCGTACTTCTTGGCCGCATCCACCAGCACATGGCGCAGCTCAAGATTGGCCTCCATAAGCTCCTTGGCCAGCGCCTTGACACCCAGGCGCGTGTCGGTCGCCACCTGGTCGTTGCGCGAACGTCCGGTATGCAAGCGCTTGCCAGCCTCGCCGATGCGACGCGTCAGCTCGCTCTCGATGGACATATGAATGTCCTCATCGTTGATGTCGAAGGTAAAGTTGCCGGCATCGATATCCTGTTCGATTCCGGTCAGGCCCTTGGCAATCGCCTGCTCGTCCTCGGCACTGATGATGCCCTGGGCGGCCAACATCTTGGCATGCGCCTTAGAGCCGGCGATATCCTGCTTATAGAGATGTTTGTCGACCGGCAGCGACGCGCCAAACTCCTGCGTGACCTCGGCCACGCCCGCCTCAAAACGACCGCCCCAAAGAGCCATGGAACCGTCTCCTTTCTCCAAATACCAAACCAAGCGCCCAAAGCAATGCGCCCTGTCGCTAAAGCAATTTTTCAACCGCTAGTTTTGCATATTCCCCACCACGTTCGGGGCCATGTCGCTAATTTGCAAAGAAGTGACGCACCATGCACTTGGCGCCCAACGTCTCCCTCCGGATGTTGCCCTGCGAACCATCGATCCAGGTCTTCAGGCTCATAGGGACGTCCTCGACCTTTGAAGCATCGAACTCGGGCGCGAGGGCAAGCAATGCATGTGCGATAGCATTGAACATAATGGATACTCCTCATATATATAGGTGCAGAGCCGCCAAATTGATAGAAAGAGCCCCGCCGGACAACCCCGGCGGGGCTCGGACTCAGCCGCAGTCGCGGCATCATATATGCGGGCGGAACGTAGGGGTCACCGATGTTAAGAAGTGTCAGCAAGCATAACGAAAGGTAGGGACCCCGTGCGCCCGTTTTGTATCACGCGGATGGGCCGCGCGGATACCAAGGGAAGGAGGCGCTAGGCCTGAGCGGCGGCAGAGCTGGGACCCTGGACCTTAGCCCACGTCTTGAGCGACAGCGTATCGATCTCGATAAAGCCGGCGCTGGCCTTCTCGTCAAACGTGGTGTCGCGGTCGTAGGTAGCCAGACCGTAGTCGTAGAGGCTGAAGGGGCTCTTGCGGCCGACGACATGGCAGTTGCCCTTAAAGAACTTCAGACGGACGGTGCCGGTCACGAACTTCTGGGTGTCGGCCATAAAGGCATCGAGCGCGTTCTTGAGCGGGCTGTACCACTGGCCGTTATACACGGCGGTGGCCCAATCCTGCTCGAGCTTGATCTTGGTCTTGAGCAAGTCGCCCTCGACGCAGATGTCCTCGAGTGCCTTGTGGGCGGTGATAAGCGTCAGTGCGCCGGGAACCTCGTAGCACTCGCGGCTCTTGAGGCCCACCAGACGATCCTCGACCAGGTCGAGACGGCCAAAGCCGTTGTCACCCGAAATCTTGTTGAGGGCGATGACGATCTCGGAGAGTTTCATCTTCTTGCCATCGACGGCGACGGGCTTGCCCGCCTCAAACTCAATCTCGGTGTAGGTCGGGGTGTCGGGCGTGTCCTCGGGATTCTTGGTCATAACCCAAGCGTCATCGAGCGGCTCGTTCCAGGGATCCTCCAGGTGGCCGCACTCAATGGCACGACCCCACAGGTTGTCGTCGATGGAATAGGGGTTGTCGTTGGCACCCTCGGGAACCGGCACGTTGTGGGCGTGAGCATAGGCGACCTCGTCGGGACGGCACTTCA
>CABVDH010000034.1 GCA_902497065.1 uncultured Collinsella sp.
ACGGTAGGCAGCGAGCCGCCACCCGGGGTCGACGATTCCTCGACGATTTCCACCTGCACGGCACACGGGCAGCCAGCCTTATCGAGACCCGCCACAATCAGCTCGCGCAGCTTGCGGGCACGTCGTTCCAAATGGGCCTGTGGCATCGTAAGCATACTGAGCACCGGAATATCACGATGGGCCACGTCGGCACCGTCCATGTAGATGCGCAGTGTAGCCTCGAGCGCCGCCAGTGCGAGCTTGCCCGGGCGTAGGGCACGCATAAGCGGATGCGACCCGCAGGCCTGGACCAGATCGCGACGGCCCATGATAATGCCCGCCTGTGCGGCACCGAGCAGCTTATCGCCCGAGCACGACACCAAATCGAGCCCTGCCGAAACCGAAGCCGGCGTGGTTTCTTCGCCGCCGCGCACCAAGATGTCGTCGGGCAACAGCGCGCCCGAGCCCTGGTCCTCGTAGAACAGCAGGCCATGCTTGTGAGCAAGCGCCGCAAGCTCCCGAGAGCCTACCTCCTCGTGGAAACCCTCGATGCGATAGTTGGAAGGATGGACCTTAAGGATCATCGCCGTATCGGGCGTGATGGCTTGCTCATAATCTGTCAGGTGAGTGCGATTGGTGGCGCCGACCTCGACGAGTTTGGCGCCCGAAGCCGCCATGACATCGGGGATGCGGAAGCTGCCGCCGATCTCGACAAGCTCGCCGCGGCTGACGATGACCTCTTTACCCGCAGCGTGAGTCGCCAGCACCAGCAGCACCGCGGCGGCATTGTTGTTGACCACGAGCGCGTCCTCGGCACCGGTGAGTGAGCGGATCAGCTGCGCGGCGTGCTCCTTGCGCGACCCGCGCGAACAGGTGTCCACACTGTACTCGAGCGTGCTATACCCGCGCGCGACCTCGGCCACGGCTTTGGCAGCTGATTCCGCGAGCGGAGCGCGACCCAAGTTGGTATGGATAACCACACCCGTGGCGTTGACGGCGGGACGCAGGCTCGGCAGCGCGGAGCGATGCGCACGCCACTCGATGGCCGAGGCCAGCTCGCGCTTGGAACGCGGGGCGGCGCCGGCACGAATGGCGGCGCGCTCCTCGTCGAGCTCGGCCGTGACGGCGGCATGCACCACCGCGTCGCAGGTCTCCCCCGCCGCCTTCACTACCGGCCACTCGGCAAGCAGCTCGTTGACGGAAGGAATGGCGCGCAGGCGGGCGCGTACCTCATCGGACATGTTCTGGCTATCGCTCATGTGCGGCCTTTCAAAACCAAAGGTGAATCAATCGTTCGAATGTCAAACTATCAGCCAATTCGATCAGCTGAGTCAATTACTCGTTATTATCCTCGCGCGCCGCGATCTTTTCCACGCGAACGGCGTTTTCCTGGGTGAGCGCGGCGCCCGTCAACGGGTCCCAACGCAGCGGCGTATGGTCGAGCGGGCCCACGCCCAAGGCTTGAGCGCCACCGGCATCGGCGCCAAACGAACGCCCGCCGGGGGCGGCCGACGTAAAGATGCACGCCGGATGCAGATACGGCGTCGTCTCCACGCGCACGCGGTCGCGGCCCATATCGCTCACGAGTTCGACGATCTCGCCGTCGGCAATACCCATGCGAGCGGCGGCATCGGCATTCATCTGCACGGCATCCAGGTCCGATCCAGCCTCGGCGGCACCTTGGGCCGCAAGCCTGCGCGAGGTGTGCGACTCAAAGGGACGGTTGCCGCTAATGAGGCGAAACATCCCCGGGCCGGGCTCCACCATGGGAGCGATCCAGTTGGGTACACGACCCAGACCGGCTCGCTCCCACACGTCGCTTGCCAGCGCAATCCTGCCGCCATCCAGGGGAATCACCGGCTCGCCCGTACGCGACGGCAACGCAACACCCGTGTCGGCCCAGCCGCGTTCCTTGAGCTCGTCCAGATTGATCCCAAAAGGCGCCACCTGGGCAGCCGCCAGATCGTCAGACGTAAACTGGAAGTACTCGCCCACGCCACACGCCTGCGCCAGACCGGCAAAGATCTCCCGCCCCGGTCTCGTGTCGTCATGCAAAATGGGCAGCACGGCGTTGCGGTAGAACACGCGCGAATCGTTGGCGCCCACGACTGTGCCCACACCGCGGTCGGCCTCCAGATACGTCACGTCGGGCAGCACGAAGTCAGAAGCGCGCGCTGTCTCGGACCAGCGAATATCAACGGTCACGAGCAAGTCGAGCTGCTGCAAAATACCCAACCAAGCCTGCGCATTGCCATAGCCCGCACCGGGGTTACTGGCATAGACGATGAGCCCACGCAAATCGCCGGCAAGAATCGACTGACCGATGGTCGTGCACAGGCCGCGCACCGGATCGACCAGTGGATAGCGCTCGGACCCTAGCTTGGGCCCACGCGGCACCAGCGGCGTCGCAAAGCGCGTGGGATCGAGGTCGCCCAACACGAGTGGCATGGGTGGATTGAGCGCGCCGCCCGCATGTCCGATACAGCCCAGCAGCACATCGACCAAGCAGATAGCGCGCGCGGTCTGGGTGCTATTGGCATACGCGATGCCGATGCCACCATGAAAACCCGCATCCACCACAGCGGCAGGCGCGGCGGCAGCGAGATCGCGCGCCGTGGCGACAATCTCTGCGGCCGGCACGTCGCACATCGACTCGGCCCACTCGGGCGTCCAAGCAGCGGCTGCCTGTGCCAGCTCGTCAAAGCCTGTGGCGTAGCGGGCAACGAACTCGTGATCGTACAGGTCCTCGACAATCAGCACGTGGGCAATACCCAACAGTAGCGCCAAGTCGCAGCCCGGGCGCACGCGGAGCCAGCGATCGGCAATAGCAGCCGAACCGCTGCGCCGGGGGTCAACCACGATGACCTTCGCCCCGCGCCGGCGCGCATCGTTGAGCGCATCAACGGCCCCCATCGTCGACGAATCGACAATGGAACGCCCCAAATACATGATGCAATCGGTATGTGCCAGGTCGGAGGCGGGACTATAACCCAGGCTGTGCTCCCAACCGGTAAGTCGGCTTACCTCGCAAGCACCGTCGGCACCGTACACGTTGGGCGAACCCAACGCATGCATAAGGCGATAGGCCCAGTAGCGGTCGAACGAGGGCACGCCGAGCGTCATGCCCAGCGCACGAGGTCCGCGCTCGTCAATAATCCCCAAAAGACGCTTGGCAATCTGCGCGAACGCCTCGTCCCACGAAATCGGATCGAACCCCGAGCCATCAGCTCGTCGGCGCATGGGATGCAAAATCCGGTCGCGCTCGTCAAACGGCATTGCCAGGCGATGCCGTCCGCGGGCGCAGAGGGCACGCGCCGCGCACGGATGCCCCGGCACCGGCAGCTCGGCCACCGCGCGACCGTCCTCAACGCGTGCCGCAAAGGCGCAATCGGCATAGCATCCCCCGCATGTGGTCACCACGGCGCGACCGTCACGCTTCACAGCAGATGCCATCTCGATTACCCCTTTCATCAGCCAAACACAACAGGCCAAAAGCCCGGCAACGAGCCCCAGACCCAAAAAGCCTCCCGCACGGCAACGCCCCGCGGGAGGCCCAACGTCAAACAGACGGTACCTTACGCCTCGGACTTCTTAGCGTAGATAAACCAGTAGCCGAGCGCGATCAGAACCGCGCCGCCCACGATGTTGCCCAGCGTGGCGGCGGACAGGTTAAACGCAATGCCCGCAGCGTTGAGCGAATCGGCGCCGGCGACGTCGGCACCATAGCCGCACGCGTGCATCACGGCGCCCATGGGCAAAAAGTACATGTTGGCGACGCAGTGCTCAAAACCGCAGGCCACAAAGGCGGCGATGGGCAGCAGAATGCCCACAACCTTATCGACCACGGTCTTGCCGGCGGTACCGATCCACACGGCCAGGCACACAAAGATGTTGCACAGGATGCCGCGGAAGAAGATCGTCACCCAGTCGATCGTCACCTTGCCGGCGGCGACGCTCACCATGGAATTGGCGACCGCCTCGCCGTTGAGCTTGTAAATGCCGGCCATGTACACCAAAAAGACGATGAACAGGGCACCGACAAAGTTACCGACCCATACGACGACCCAAGCCTTGAGCATCTGGACCAGGGTGATCTTTTTGCTCTTGAGTGCGCAGACCATAAGCGAATTGCCAGTAAACAGCTCGGCGCCGCACACCAGCACCAGCACCAGGCCCAGGCAAAAGCACAGGCCGCCCACGACGCGCTGGGCACCCCAGCCCAGCGTGCTGTCGCTCAAAAACACCGTAAAGAACAGGCCGCCGAAGGCGATAAACGCACCGGCGAACATTGCCAACAGAAAGGCCTTAGCGACCGGCAGGTTAGCCTTGGTCACGCCGGCGGTCTCGGTCTTGGCCTCGATCGCGGCGGGCGCCAGGCAATCGGGAGCGGGGTACTCCACCTTGGAATCTGCCATGTCAATCACTTCTTTCCTATTCAGCAGAGGCAAGCGCTGCTATAGCTCCTGCCCCAAGCGGACAAAGTGGGAAAAGTCGTTGGCGGCCACGGCGTCGTACACGGCGTCGACGGCCTCAAAGACCTCCGGGGACATGGGGTTATAGAACTCCGTATCGCCCGGCTGAATCCCTATGAAGACGATATCTTCGCACGATTGCTCAATCTCTTCGATCAGAATCGACAAAGGGAGCGAATGCGTGGTGAACATCGACTTACGGGCCACATCACGTTTGTCGAGCAGGCGAATGGCGCCGACGGGCAGCGCCATATCGGCGGCATCGACCAAAACCAAACGCGGCGGACGCTCACGCTTGACCTCGATGATGTCATCCTCGGGCGTCTGACCGCCATCGATGGTGTACCAGCCGGCAAGCGGCGCGTCCTCCATCTTTTTGGAGAGCACGGGGCCGGCGGCATCGTCAGCACGCAGCACGCTTCCCGCCGTGAGCACAATGCCCGCAAACGGGGCGCCGTTCACACGACCATCCACAACGCGACCCATTACTGCAACCTCCCCGTCAGATACACGCCCGACACATCGCGCACGCGTTCAATCAGATCGCGAAACTTCATTAAGAACGCGACCTGCTGGGCATGCAGGCCAAAGTCGTCATCGAACACCGAGATGCCGGCCTTGGCCGAGCCGCGAAAACCGCGATCGTCGAGCAGCGTATCGCAGGCCTCGAGCAGCGACGGCACCGCCGCCTTGTCGAGCTGGCACTCACCAAAGGAGCGGATGGCCTCGAACTTGGTTTTGGCCTCCCCCTCCGGCAGCGCGTCGACGAGCGAATAGAACACGTTCACCGACACCGACAGGCGCGGCTCAAAGCAGTCGAGCACGCCGGTGTGGTGGCCCACGGCGAGCGTGTAGTACAGCACGTCGCAGGCCTCCTGGGGAACGTCTTCCTCGGTCTCCACAAACTTACGCGTGAGCTCATAGAAGACCACCTGGTCGGGCGTATGGCCCAGGCAGGGGTCGGCGACGCCCTCGGCGGCCTCGTCGCTTGCGCGCGAGGCATCGCCAAAAGAGCCGCCGAGCATGCCGGGGCCCGCAAAGTAACCAGAGCGGTCCGTGAGCTCCATCTAGCGACCTCCGGCCAGCACCAGATCCTGCAGCGCCGAGTAGACCTCAACGCGGCGAGGATCATCCTGCTTGTCGATGAGCAGCGCCATGGCACCGCGGATATCGCCCTTGGGCGCGCCCTCGAGCGTATCCATAAACTCGTTGGCCAGGTCGCGGCCGTAACGGTAGCCGCTCATGGCGCGAGCCTCGCGCTCGATGGCAACGCGCAGCTTGTACGGCACGCCGGGGTGCAGGATATCGGCCTGCTCGCCGGCGGCCTCCACCGTGGTCTCGGCATGGAGCTTTTGGTCCAGCAGACCGAGAGCCATGGCAAAGCCGTAGATGGTCTGCGCGGGGCTGGGCAGGCAGCCGGGGATGTAGACATCGACCGGCAGAATCTTATCCGTGCCGCCCCAGACGCAGTAGTTATCGTAGAAGATGCCGCCGGTGCAGCCGCACGCGCCATAGGACACCACGATCTTGGGATCGGGTGCGGCCTCAAAGGCGCGCAGGGCCGGCATGCGCATGGCACGCGTCACGGCGCCGGTGTACAGCAGCACATCGGCGTGACGGGGCGAGGGCACGACCTTGATGCCAAAGCGCTCGACGTCGAAGACGGGCGTGATGGAACCGAAGATCTCGATCTCGCAGCCGTTGCAGCCGCCGCAGTCGACACGGTAGACGTACACCGAGCGTTTGATCTTCTTAAGAAGGGTCGCCTTGGCCTTCTCGATGCTCTCGTCGAGCTCGATCTTGGTCGGGCGGTACTGGAGCCGCTCGGGCAAAAGCGTGGGTTCGGCCATGGTTACTCCTCCTTCGTTTCAAAATCCATGATGATGCCCTCGACCGGTGCCGGACCGGCGGGAATCTCGGGCGCATCGGGGTTGAGCTCGCGGTCGATATACTCCGGGTTCACGCCGTGGCCGCCCAGATACTCCATGCCGGGGCCCTGGGGCTCACCGGACGCAAGCGTCTCGTTGGCAGCCATGCCGTGCGCGTTGCCGGTCTTTACGGCCGAGGCGGCGCGCAGGGCGTCGAGCTCGCGCTTGCACTCCTGGCACATACCGACGGTACGGGCGGCCTGCTCGGCCTCCATGCCGCCGGCCTTTTGCAGCAGGCGCTTGGCGTAGTCGATCTCCTTGTGCGGGGCAAACGGCTTGCCGCAACGCGAGCAGTGCTCGAGCGTATAGACGCTCTTGCTGGTGAGGTCGTCCTTGCTCATGACGGCCAGCTCAAACTCCTCGGTAAGCTTGATGGTCTCCATGGGGCAGGCTTCCTCACAGCGACCGCAGAAGATGCAGCGGCCGTAGTCGATCGACCAGGTAATGGTATCGGCCGCAAGGTCGGTGTCCATGCGAATGGCATCGGCCGGGCACGCCACGCCGCAGGCACCGCAGGCGATGCAGAGCTCGGCATTGTGCTCGGGCTTACCGCGCATGTCCTTGTTGGTTGGGAACGGCGCAAACGGGTACTTGACCGTCGCGTCGCCGGCCTTGGCGTTAACCTTCCAAAGCTTCAGCATATTAGAGCGCCTCCTCATCGAGCGGAGCGGCCATGGTGCCCTCGCCCGCGAGCGGCGACTTGTCGCGCCAGACGTTCTCGAACTGCTCCTTGTCGAGCACGTGGTCGCGCTTGGCGGCGACATCGGTCACCGTCACGCGGTCGGTGCAGGAGTAGCACGGGTCGAGCGAGCCGACGATCAGCGCCGCGTCGCCCACGGTGTTGCCGCGGAACATGTAGCGCAGGACCGGCCAGTTGCTGTACGTGGCGGCCTTGGCGCGCCAGCGGTAGCACTTCTGGTTGTTGCCGAGCATGGCCCAGTGCACGTCCTCGCCGCGCGGTGCCTCGGTGGCGCCGATGGCGTACTTGTGCGGGGTGTACTCCCAATCCGTAGTGAGGATGGGGCCCGACGGGCAGTTCTCGAGCATGGTCTCGATCATGTCGATCGAATCGTAGACCTCCTGGATGCGAACGGCGGTACGGCCGAAGGCATCGCAGGTGTCTGCCGTGGCGGCGTGCATCTTTTGGACATCCGGATCGGCGTAGCCATCGAAGGGATGGTCAAAGCGCACGTCGCGGGCATAGCCAGAGCCACGCATGAGCGGGCCGACCGGCGAGAAGTCGCGAGCGATCTTGCGGTCCAGAATGCCGATACCGCTCGTACGCTCGATAAAGTTGGGCGTGGAGAGCAGCATGTCGACGAGTTCCTGAACCTCGGAGCGCAGCTGGTGGATGGTCGTGAGCGTGGAGAGCTTCTGCTCGGCCAAAATGTCGCGACGCACGCCGCCGATCACGTTGAGGCCGTAGGTCTTGCGGTGACCGGAAAGCTTCTCGGCCAGGTCCATGGACTTCTCGCGGACGCGGAAGAACTGCTGGAAGCCGGAGTCGAAGCCCGTGTAGTGCGATGCCAGGCCAATGTTGAGCAGATGCGAGTGCAGGCGCTCGACCTCGAGCATGATGGCGCGGATGTACTGGGCGCGCGGCGGGACATGGATGCCCTGGGCGCGCTCAACGGCCTCGGCATAGGCCACCGAGTGGGCGCAGCCGCAGATGCCGCAGATGCGGTCGGCGAGGAACGTCACGGCGTCATAGTTCAGGCGCGTCTCGGCGACCTTCTCCATGCCGCGGTGCACGTAGAACAGACGGTAGTCGGCGTCGACGATCGTCTCGCCCTCGACGAACAGGCGGAAGTGGCCGGGCTCGTCGGAGGTAATGTGCAGCGGGCCCATGGGGACGAGCGTGGTCTCCTTGCCCTTGGTGTCGGCCAAGAACTCATAGTTTTCCATGTCGCTCGCGGGAGCGGGACGGAAGCGGTAGTCCATAGAGTCCTTGCGCAGCGGATACAGGCCGCTGGGCCAATCGTCGGGCAGCACCAGGCGACGACGATCGGGCGGGCCCTCGGGGATCAGGCCGAACATATCGCGCAGCTCGCGCTCGCCCCACACGCAGGCGGGGACGAACGGCGTCACGGACGGGAACGTCATCTTGGCGGGATCGACCTCGGAGCGCACGGTCACCCAGCCGGGGTCCTCTCCCTCCATGGAGATGACGTAGTACACGGCGTAACGGCCGCACAGACTGCGCTCGTCGTTGCCGATGATCACAGGAATCCAGCCGTAGCGCTCGTAATACAGGTAGTGGACGGCCTCGGGCAGACGGTCCAGCTTGACGGTGATCGTCAGCTGGTCCTCGCACTGCCATTCGACCTTCTCGATAGCGCCCGGCACTGCGGCGCGCAGGGCCTCGACGTGGCTTTCGCAGCGACGAGCGTAGTCCTTCATTTCAGGTTCTGCCATGGTGCTAATTCACCTCGCTTGTCTTGGTCTGGGAGCTGAACACCATGCGGTAGAGAGGGGCCTCGTGGAGCTCTTCGACGCTCTGGTTCAAAACGACGGACGTTGCATCCTCGACGCCGCTCGTAATGGCGACCGGGGTGGCGATACCGAACCACATGACCACGATCGCGAGGGCGATCTCGGGGATGATCATGAGGGCGGGCACCTCGTGGCGCTTCATGCCCTCGGGCGCCTTGCCGAAGATGGACTTGAGTGCAATGCCGGTAAGGGCAAAGTACACGCCGGTGAGGCCGATGGCCACGAGCACGACCACCCAGATGGGACCGGACTGGATGCCGGCCACGAAGGTGAGGAACTCGGAGATGAACAGGGCGAACGGCGGGAAGGCGGCGAGCGCGAGCAGGGCGATGATGGTGAGCGCTGCCGTGACAGGAGCGATCTCGACGACGCCCTTGATCTTGTTCAGGTCGCGGGTGTGGTAGATGTGCTGGATGTTACCGGCCATGCAGAAGGCGAGCGCCTTCGTGAAGCCGTGGAAGATGCAGTGCAGCAGGCAGGCGGCGATACCGAGCGGACCACCGATACCCAGGCACAGCGCGACCACACCGACGTTGTCGACGGAGGAGTACGCGAAGCGACGCTTGATATCGTCCTGCTTGAAGATGCACAGGGCGGCCACCAGGATGGACAGCGTGCCCAGGATGAGCAGGAGCGTTCGCGGATAGGTGTCGCCCACCGTGATGATGGACAGGGAGTAGAAGCGGATAATCACCAGCATGGCGCACTTGAGCAGCACGCCCGAGAGCAGCGCGGAAACCGGGCTCGGAGCCTGGGAGTGCGCGTCGGGCAGCCAGGTGTGCATGGGGAACAGGCCCGCCTTGGTGCCGAAGCCGATGACGATGAACGCGAACGCGAGGCGCACGAGCATCGGGTCGAACTGGTCGGCGTAGGGCATGATGGAGGTAAGGAAGGCAGCCTCATGCGCGTTGGGCATGATATCGGCGGCGTTCGCGTAGATGAGCAGCGTGCCGAACAGGCCGAAGGCCACGCCGGCGGTGCAGACCATCGCGTACTTCCAAGACGCCTCGAGCGCCTGTTTGTTCTTGTAGATACCCACGAGGAACACGGTCGACAGCGTGGTGGCCTCGACCGCCGCCCAGGTGAGGATGATGTTGTTGGACAGGCAGGCGAGCAGCATCGTGAAGACGAACAGGCTAAACAGCGCGTAGTACTGCTTGGTGCGCTCGGCCGGCATGGTCTTCTCCTCGATATCGATCTTGATATAGGAGATGGAGTACACGCCGGTGATGAACCCAATGATGCCTACCAGAAGGACGAAGATCGACGAGAGCGAATCGAGATGGAGCCACAGGCCCAAGGCGTCGATATTCTGCCCGCTCGAGAGCATGGTTCCCGCGGTGACGACCGAAAGGACGAGGGTCGCCGCGACGGAGATGGTGTTGAGCCCCGCGAAGACGCTGTAGGACGTCGTCTTGGGGAGCGCAGCCATAATCAGGGAGAACACAAGGGGACAAGCGAGCAGGGCGACCGTCAGCATTGAAACATCCATGGCCTACCCCTTCAATTCGGTAAGGTCGTGGGAGTCGAGCGACTTGGTGTCGTTCCAGATCCTCACGACGACGGCGGACATGATGATGACGGCGAAAATGGCGTCGGTGGCGATGCCGATCTCGATGATCTCGGGGGCCGTGGGCGCGAGCAGGGCGAGCGTCACGTGGCTACCGTTCTCCATAAGGCAGTACCCGAAGATCTGCTTGAGGATGTTGCGCTGGGAGATGATGCACGTGAGGCCGACGAAGAAGTGCGCGAAGCTGATGGCGAGGGCCGGAGTAGCCACCTCGGCGGTGGGAAGCGTCAGGCGCGTGACCACCGCGAAGCAGACGGCCACCTCCAGACCGGTGAGGATGATGGTCCAGGCCGGCTTGATGGAGGAGGTCAGCGTGCTATCGGCAGGCGAACCCATCTTTTTGTAGGCACGGTTGAGAATGAACGGAACGAGGATCACCTTGGTGAAGAAGGCCGACGCGGCCCACATGAGAAGCTCGGTGGCACCGGTGGTGAGGCCCAGGGTGAGCAGCACGCCCACCAAGACAACCGACTGGATCGCGTACCACTTGATGGCGGACGGGATGGTCTTCGACACGACCACCATGGTGGAGGTCACGATCAGAAGACCGCCCAGGATATTGACTAACGAATAACCCATGTCCTACCTCCTAACCCATCCAACTAGAGGACAGAGGACCGGCGACAACGACCATGATCATGAGGACGACGAACACGAACGCCATGGCGCGCGGAAGGGGCTGGCCGGCGGCCACGGTCTCGCTCGGCTCACCGGGCAGGACCTTACCCATCCAACGCAGGAACCATGCGAAGGTGGCGACGGTCTCGACGACCATTACGCACACGAGGACGAAGATGACCGTGTTGGTAGCACCAACCGCGAAGCCACCGGAAATGATCTGGAACTTGGAGAAGAACGTGCTCATGGGGGGCACGCCGGCGATAGCGGTCGCGGCGACCGCGAAGCCCACGCCCGTGACCGGATACTTCTTCATGAGGCCCTGGATCTTGGGCAGCATACGGGTTCCCAGCGTGAAGCTGAGGGAGCCGGCGATGAGGAAGAACAGGGTCTTGGTGAACGCGTGATTGAAGATGTGCTCGACGGCGCCGTTGAACGCCATCTGGCTTCCGAACACGGAGAGGCCCAGGCCGAAGAACACGTAGGCGAGCTGCGCGATCGTCGAGAAGGCGAGCAGGCGCTTCATATCCTTCTGGGGCAGGTACATGAGGAAACCGAAGAGCATGGTCACGACTGCGTCGATGATGGCGACCCAGCCGACGATCTCGGGGATATCGCCGGCGCTCGCAAGAGCGCGGGCGAACACGCACACGCCGACCTTCACCATGGACGCGCCATGGAGGTAGGCGGAAACGGGCGTGGGGGCCTCCATTGCAGAGGGCAGCCACATGTAGAGCGGGAACTGGGCGGACTTGGCCCAAGCGGCGAACAGGATGAGCAGCAGCACGACGGTCTTCATACCGGAATCGAGCTGGGAGATCGCGCTCAGCGCGAACGTGCCGGTTCCGGCGAACAGGAAGGCCGCGCCGATGTAGAGTCCCAGAGCGCCGATATGGGTGATGATGAGCGCCTTCATACCGGCCTTCTTGGCCGTGGGCGTCATGTAGTAGCTGATGAGGCCCCAGGAGCACACGCCGGTGATCTCGAAGAAAACGAGCTGGCCGACGATGGTGGAGCTGTAGGCGAGACCGGCCATGGCGCCGATGAACGTGGAGAAGTACACGTAGAAGCGGCGACGGGGCGCGTCGGGATGCTCCTTGTTCTTATCGCTCATGTACGGGAACGAATAGATGACGACGAGCAGGCCGATAGCGACGAACGCGGGTGCGAGCAGCGTGCTCATCCGGTCGAATATGAAGCCCATGACCAAGGTCTGGCCCATACTCGCCCAGGTTACATCGACCGCGTTCATGCCGTTTCCGGCAAACGTCGCGGCCAAGCCAACGGAAGCGACCGTGGCGATGCCGCCGGCAAAGGCGCAGATCCATTTAGCGTAGGGACGCGGCAGCATGACGATGAGCAGGGAGCCCAGCATGGGGACGGCGATCGCCACCATGGCAAAGAGGGACAAGCTCGATTCGATTGACATAGTTTCTCCCTTCTCCCTACACGCCTACGACGACGAAGACGAACGCGAGGACCGCGATGCCGACGACGGCCCAGGTCTGGTTACCGAGCACCTTGAAGCGCGAACGGGAAACGGAGTTCTCGAGCACGCCGCAGACAACGAAATCGACCAGGCACTTGACAAGGAAGACGACGGCGCCCACGAGAGCGGTGACGCCGATGGTCGCGGGCTCTCCCCAGGGGATGAAGATGGAGGTGAACCAAGCGACGACCACGACCTGCTTCATGCCCATGGCGAGCTTCATCATGGCCAGGGACGGGCCGGAGAGCTCGGCGAGCGGGCCCTCCTGGAGCTCCTGCTCGGCTTCGGCCTGATCGAACGGAAGCTTGCCGAGCTCCATATAGCAGGCGGCCGCGAAGGCGACGCCGGCGAGGATGACGGCGACGACGCTCGAGACGTTGCCCGTAACGATGTGCTGACCCATGGTCGCAATGTCCGTGGAGCCGCACACGATGGCGACGGTAAACAGCGCGATGAGCATGGACGGCTCGATGAGCACGCTCATGAGGAGCTCGCGGATACCGCCGAAGCCCGCGTAGGCGTTGGAGGAATCCACGCCGGACAGCGCGAAGAAGAAGCGGGACAGCGCGAGCGCGTACATGATGGTGATGGCGTCACCAAAGACGGGCATGGGGCTCTCGAGCGTGAACATGGGCAGGCCCATGGCGAGCATGAACGACACCGCGAGGAACAGCGGCGGCATGATGCGCAGCACGAAGCTCGAGTCGGAACTCACGGACTCGGGACGCGCCATGAGCTTCGCGAGGTCCCGGTAATCCTGAAGGATGGACGGACCGCGGCGATTGTGCATCTTCGCGCGAATCACACGGGCGAGGCCGGAGAAGAAGGGCGCGACCAGCATGACCACGAGGCCCTGCGCTATCGCAAGAACGATGTTCATAATAACCTCTCCCCTCTCTAGACCATGACCACGGCGAGCACGAGGAAGACCACGAGCGCCGCGACGATGTAGCAGATGTATACGGAGTAGTTGCCGCCCTCGATCTTGGAGGCGAGGCCGGCCAGCTTATCGGCACCCTCGCTCGGTGCATCGACCAGGAAGCGGTCGGGCAGGGGCTCAACGCCCTGGGCGACACCGGTGAGCTTCTGGAACACGTGCGCGATGGACCAGCAGATCTTGGTGCATACCTCGCGCAGGGTGTAGAGCGGGCCCATGAAGAGCTCTACGTCTGACGCGAAGCTCGTGGCGACGACGGGCATGTGCTCGTTGGGCTCGTAGCCGCACGCCCAAGGGTCGGTCTTCTTAGCGGGGGCCTTGGTGCCGAGGCAGGACCTCAACACGAACGCGAGGCCGGTGAGGACCACGAGCGCGATGGCGATCGCGGGGGTGGAGGTGGCGGCACCGGAAATCTCGTTCACCAGAGACACGCCCGAGGTGGCTGTGACGGCAGAGCCGGCAAGCACGCTCTGGGCGACGTCGCCCAGAACCGGGGCGATGACGGGAGAGCCGATTCCCAGCACCACGCAGATGGCCGCGAGGAGCATCTGCGAGAACAACATCGGAGCCGGGGACTCCTTGGCGTTCGCGGCCTCCTGGGAACGAGGGCTGCTCGCGAACGAGACGCCGTAGGCCTTCACGAAGCACGTGACGGCCAGGGCACCGGTGATGGCGAGGGCGGCCGCGGAGGCGACGGCGAACACCATGACGACCGGGTCGGAGAGCGTCGAGATGTTGAACAGGGACTGGTAGGTGAACCACTCGGAAACGAAGCCGTTGAGCGGCGGGATAGCCGAGATGGCAAGGGCACCGATGAGGAAGCAGACGGCCGTGACCGGCATACGGCGGAACAGGCCGCCCATCTTCTCCATGTTGCGCGTACCCGTGGCATAGAGCAGGGAGCCCGCGCCGAGGAACAGCTCGCCCTTGAACATGGCGTGGTTGAGCGTGTGGTAGAGGGCGGCCATCAGAGCCAGGACGGCGATGCCGACCGAGTTGAGC
>CABVDH010000035.1 GCA_902497065.1 uncultured Collinsella sp.
GTGGTGTTGCCGGCAAATCCAGCGCCGGAAAGCCACGTGGAAAGGCCGGCGTAGTCCCAGGCGTCGAGGAGGGCATAGGCGGCCAAAACCACGAGTGCGCCTATAAGTGCGCGAACGAGGTAATTGGTGATAAAGCGACCGTACAGGCTCTTGACGGTTCGAACCGACCAGGCAAAGAGGCGTGCCGCCAGACCGAAGATGATGGCGCTGATAACAACGATGACGACTGTCTTGGGCGTCATGGCGGGAACGCTGGCGATGACATTCGCCTCGTACTCGGTACCCAGGGCGAGTGATGTGAAGTAGCCGGTAAACGAGGCGACTAAGCAGTAGATGCCCGCGGTGTAGTCGATCTTGCCGATAAAGCACATCTCCATGCCAAAGAAAGCTCCGGCAAGGGGCGAGCCGAATACGGCGCCAAAGGCCGACGAGATGCCGGCGAGCATGAGGTCGTGGTGATCATGCTTTTTGAGGTGGGCGAGGCTCGAGATGTTGCTGGCGATGGTGCCGCCAATCTGAACCGCGGCTCCCTCGCGACCGGCCGATCCGCCCGTTAGGTGCGTGAGCGTGGAGCAGACGAAGGTGAGGACGGCCATGCGCATATGGATGAGGCGTGTGCCCAGAGCGGAGTCGATGACCAGGTTGTTACCGCGTTTGGCGGCAAGACCGTGGTTTTTGTACACCCATGCGGTGGCAACGCCCACAACGGGAAGCAGTGCGTAAATCCACGCATGGTGTTCGCGATAGTCGGTGGCGATATTCAACGAGGCCAAAAACGCCCAAGCGGCGACGCCCATGGCGAGCGAGACGATGACGACGAGTACGAGCAACTTGGCGCTCGCGAGTAGGTTGCGGGCGTTGCGGCGCGTGTCGGCAGCCAAGAGCTGCTCGGAGCGGGTGAGCTGATGCCTGCCTGCCATGATGACGTCGTTCAGGGAGAAAAAGCCGCCGTCGTCGAGCGGCTGGGAATGATCCTGAGCCTCGTTTGCGCTTTCGGGTTTGTCGTTATGAGCCATACGTTCCTCTTTTAGGTTGCAACGCAAGCATTATAGAACGCGGTAAACGCGACGAGCCGGTGGGTTGGTTTCCATTCTGTTTCGCGGCCTGCAACCGACAGGTGTATTTGCGGGTACAGGCCGAGTCGCGGTTGTGCGACGGGGGATTATACTGAGACAAGCATAAAGAATCGGCGCCCCTGTTGTGCGCCGTGGCATTAAGAGGTGCATATGGCAGAGAAACTCATTCCGCTGGATGACGCACAGTCGATTGTCCTGTCGCACGTTGCTCCGACCGATCTCGTCGAGATTCCCGTGTGGCAGGCCGCCGGTCTTCCCCTGGCCGAGGACGCGGTGGCCGATATCGACATCTCGCCGTTTGCCAACAGCGCTATGGACGGATATGCCGTGCGCGCCGTCGACCTCGCCAAAGCGTCCACTGATGCGCCCGTGACGCTTTCTGTCGTGGGGCACGAGGCCGCGGGTCATGTGTTTGGGGACGCAATCGGCGCGGGCGAGACGGTCCGCATCATGACGGGCGCGCCGGTGCCCGAGGGTGCCGATGCCGTGGTGAAGTACGAGATCGTCGATGTGCTCGACGGTGACGGCAACGAGGGCTCGCGTGTGAGGTTTTCGGCGCCGGCCAAGGTGGGGGAGAACGTTCGCTCTGCCGCCGAGGAGGCCCATGCCGGCGACGTCGTGATGCGTGCTGGCGAGGTTGTGACTCCGGCGGGCGCCGGCTTGCTGGCAAGTGCCGGATACGCGAGCGTGAAGGTGCACGCTGTCCCACGTGTGGGCATCATCTCGCTGGGCACGGAACTGGTCGCACCGAGCAAGGTACCGACGCGCGGTCAGATTCGCGATTCCAACTCCTCAGCGCTGATGGCCGAGGCACTCGATGCGGGAGCCGAGCCCGTGTTCTACGGCATTGCGCCCGATGATGAGCAGGCGATTGCCGAGCTGGTGCATCGTGCCGTGCTGGAGTGCGATTTTGTCATTACGAGCGGTGGCGCCTCGGCGGGTGATTACGATTTCGTGACGGCGCTCGTCCGGCGCGAGGGCGAGGTGCTGTTTGACCGCATCTCGATGCGTCCGGGCAAGGCCATCACGTTTGGCTTGCTCGGGGGTAAGCCCTACCTGGGACTTTCAGGCAATCCTGCCGCGGCGTATGTGGGCTTTGAGATGCTCGCCCGCCCAGCGATTCGCAAGATGCGCGGCTTTGCCGAGGGTGCGCGTCCCGTGCAGCAGGCGACGCTCACACACGGCGTGAACAAGCGACAGCATCGCCGCTTCTTCGATCGCGCCACGGTTTTGCGCGACCCCGAGACCGGTGAGTTGTTGGTGACCGAGGCTAAGACGCAGAATTCGGCGCTGCTTGGAACTATGCAGCGTGCGAACTGCCTGCTGTGCATTGACGAAGGGCCGTGCGAGCTCAAGGCGGGAGATGTCGTGGACGTTGTTCGCGTCGACCTGCCCGAGGGCGCCGTGTTGTAGGAGGAATGCTATGGAGCTGAAGATATCGATCGTGACGTGCTCGGATACGCGCGATCTTGCCCAGGACGAGGCCGGAGCCGCACTCGAGGAACTTATCGAGGCGCAGGGCTGGACGGTCGCCTCACACGTGGTCGTGCGCGACGACGCCAGCGAGATCGGTGATTCCATTGTGGAAGCCGCCGATGAGTGTCACGCCAATGTCGTGCTCACCTGCGGCGGAACTGGGCTTTCGATGCGCGACGTGACACCCGAGGCGACGCGTGCCGTCTGCGACCGCGATGTGCCGGGTATTGCAGAGGCAATCCGTGCGTACTCCATGACCAAGACGCGCCGCGCCATGCTCTCGCGCGCCGTGTGTATGCAGCGTGGGCATACGCTTGTCATCAACTTTCCGGGATCCACGAAAGCGGCCCGCGAAAGCTGGGAGGCCGTGAGCGATCAGCTGGAGCATGCGGCCCAAATGACGGTGGGCGGCGGACATACCAAATAAGCGGTTTACCTGCGGCGGGGCGACCTGAACGGCTGCTCCGCCTTTGTTTTCCGCCGAAGCGACGCCGAGGTGCACGGCAACTCGAAACTATATTCTCTAGCGAGAATAATTTCTCATTATCATTATTCGCGCGGAAGTATAATCTAGTAACAGAATAAAGCCTGCGGCGGGGTGCCCGGGCATAGCGTTCGAAAGGGTTGAATATGTTCGATATGGTTTCACGCCGCGGTTTTGTCTCGCTTTCTGCTGCCACTGCCGCCGGCCTTGGCCTTGCCGGCTGCTCGGGCAACAAGACGTCCGAGCCCGCTGGTTCCGATGCCGGCTCCGTCAAGTCTTCCTCTAAGAAGAAGGCTGTCGAGCTGCAGGTCTTTGCCGCTAACTCGCTCGAGAAAGCTCTGCCCGAGGTTCAGGAGCTCTACACCGAGCAGATCGGCACCACGTTTGCCGACACGCAGTTTAAGGCGTCTGGCGACCTCGTCGAGCAGATGCGCGCCGGTGCCACGGTCGACGTGCTCATCACCGCTTCCAAGGGCACCATGGATGACGCTGAGACCGCCGAGCTCGTCGACGCCGGCACCCGTGAGGACATGTTCGTCAACGACCTCGTGATTATTCGCGCCGAGGGCTCCGACACCAAGGTTGAGGCCATCGCCGACGTCGCGAATCTGGATGGCAAGATTGCCATCGGCGACGCCAAGACCGTCCCCGCCGGCAAGTACGCCAACCAGGCCCTGGCCTCCGTGGGCCTCTACACCGGTACCGAGGGCGACGACGGCGAGTATGTGCCCGAGATCGCCGACAAGGTGGCCCTGGCCGACAAGGTCGGCACCGCTGCGTCTTACGTCTCTACAGGCGACTGCGTGGCCGGTTTTGTCTACAGCTCCGATATCTTCCGCTACGACGGCATCGAGGAAGCCTTCGTGTGCCCCGAGGATTCGCACAAACCCATCGTGTACCCGGGTGCCGTTGCCGAGAGCTCCGAGCACGCCGACGAGGCCAAGGCGTTCATCGACTTCTGTCTGACCAACAAGAAGGCTCAGAAGATTTGGGCTAAGTACGGCTTTGAGCTTTCCGAGTAGTGCGGCTTGGCGCGATAATTCCATCGTTTTGTGTTTCACTCCGTCCTTGTATTCGCTTGGAGCTTTTCGTGCTTAATAGATTCCGCATGCTTGTCGCCTGTGCTTTGACCTTCGCGCTTTGCTGGGTGCCGGGATTTGCGTTTGCTGGGGACGCCGAGGACGGGGCCCAGGTTGCTGCGACCGCTCATGGGCTTTCCTATGGAATCGAGTGTTTTGAGCGGTTGGCGAAGGGGACCGCTCGTGCCATGGAGGGCCAGCCTGAGGGCTACCGGTTTCCCGTTGACGAGGATGTGGACCTTGTAGTGGCGCCTGCTGCCGATCGCGTTGTGGTGTGGATATCGCCCAAGGCGGTCGAGAAGTATGGATTGGATCCGCAGGACAACGAGTGCGTATCGGGTCTCAAGGCCCTCGTCTGTGAGCTCGACAGCGCAAACTGCATGGGAGGTGCGCAGCTAGGGGACGTTGATCTTCCTTGGTATGTCACGGCGGAAACAACGTTTGATGCCGGCGGGTATACCTATGGCTTTGACGAGCGCGGTGCGGATGGGGACCGCTATGTGGTGATTTCATCGGCCTCGGGTGATGCCAAGGGCGGAGCGCGTTGGCTTGATAGCGCTCAAATGGTAGAAGCATCGTCTGTCGTGATGCGGGATGAGCAGGGGCCCTTGACCTCTCTGGCTTCCTTTTTGGGCGACATCGACTATCGCCCGTTTTGGGTGTCCATAAAAACGAGTGGCCTTGCCCTGCTGATCTCCTTTGCGCTGGGCCTGTTCGCCGCGTGGAAGACTATGGGTACCTCGAGTCGCATCAAGGGCCTGCTCGATTCGGTCTTTACGGTTCCTATGGTGCTGCCGCCCACGGTCTGCGGCTTTCTGCTCCTCATGCTGTTTGGCCGCTCGACCGGGGTGGGCCAGTGGCTCATCGCGCACGGCATCTCGATCGTCTTTACCTGGCCCGCGGCGGTGATCTCTGCCGTCGTCGTGTCGTTCCCGCTCGTCTATCGTACGGCGCTCGGAGCCTTCGAGAGCCTCGACACGCAGATGCTCGATGCGGCGCGCACGCTGGGCTGGTCCGAGCGTCGCATCTTTACCAAGCTTATGATGCCGCTCGGCTGGCCCTCGATTGCCGCCGGCACGGTGCTTGCCTTTGCCCGCGCGATGGGCGAGTTTGGCTGCACCCTGTTCTTTGCGGGCAACTACGCTGGTATTACGCAGACCATTCCCATCGCCATCTACTTTGAGTGGATGGGCGGCAACACGTCCGTGGCCCTCTTTTGGGTCGTCGTCGTAATCGCCTTTAGCTTCTTGGTCATCCTGTTTATCAACATGTACACCGCTCATTCGCAAAAGTATCGCAAGCGGGGCCTTTCCCGTGCGGAGCGCAAACAGGCCAAAGATCTCGCCGGACAGGGCGATTCGCTCGACCCGTCGGGCGGCGATGCCTTGCGTATCGATCGCGAGGCGCTGGCCGAGCTCATGCGCGATGATGCCGCTTTGCAGGGAGGTCGATAGGCCATGTCGCTCGTTCTGGATATCAAAAAGCGCTATCCCGGGTTTATGCTCGACATGCAGCTTGAGGCCGACGAGGAGCGCGTAGCGCTGCTGGGCGCCTCGGGTTGCGGCAAGAGCTGTACGCTGCGCTGCATTGCCGGTGTGGAGATGCCTGACGAGGGCAAGATCGTCGTCAACGGCGTGACCTTTTTTGACTCGGCGGCGGGCATCAACCTGTCGCCTCAGGAGCGCAAATGCGCTCTGCTGTTCCAAAATTATCAGTTGTTTCCCAACATGACGGTGGCCGATAACGTATGCGCCGGTGTAAAGGATGCGGGCGACGCCACGGCGCGTAAAAAGCTTGCCGAGCGCTACCTGGGCATTTTTGGCCTGGCCGACTTTGCCGACCGCTATCCCGCGCGCCTCTCGGGCGGCCAGCAGCAGCGTGTGGCGCTTGCCCGCATGGTAGCGGCGCATCCGGGCATCTTTATGTTCGACGAGCCCATGAGCGCGCTCGATTCCTATCTTAAGAGCGCGCTCGAACAGAACATGCTCGACCTGTTCGAAGTATGCAACCGCACCGTGCTCTACGTGAGCCACGACATCGACGAAGCGTGCCGCTTGTGCCAGCGTATCTGCGTGATGCACGACGGGCATGTTGAGGAGGTCGGCTCCATCGAGGACGTGGTTCGCCGCCCACAGACGCTGGCGGCGCTGCGCCTGACGGGGTGCAAGAACACAAGCCGCGCACAAAAGATCGGGCCCGAAGAAGTTGAGGCCCTCGACTGGGGCATGACCTTTAACGTGGGCCGCGAGGTTCCCGATAATGTGGCGTACCTGGGCATTCGCGCGAGTTACTTCCATGTTGATAACCGTACCGAGCGGGGTCGCAACAGTTACGACTTGCATGTGGCCCGTGTGAGCGATTCACGCTTTGAGCGCCTGGTGCTGCTGGACGTGCCGCGTGCTGATGCGCCCACGCGTCTGCAGTGGAAGGTCAACAAGGTGGGCATGCCTGTCGACGAGCTGCCGCAGGCAGGCGAGACACTGCGCATGCACTTCGATGCGAGTAAGATCCATTTGGTTTGTCGATAGCGCCGGGTAATGCCGTCGGGGATATAAGCCTCGGCGGCTTTGTCTTGTCGCTCGCCGAATGAGGGATGATAAACCCCTATCAATCGAGATACTTATTTATTAAACGACGGTACACGACGCTGTCGTACGAATGTCAACGGTGTTCGCATAGTCGATGGCCGTTGATATAGTTGACCTCAACTTGTAAAGGAGGGTGCGCACATGCCGCAGACGACATACATTCGCCGCGTTGCCGCGCGTGCCCTATATATGGCCCGGAGTCGCATATGAGCAGGTATGTTCACGGCTCCGGGAGAGACGACGCACAATTAAATAATCGACCGCAAAGCAGGTTCCCTAAAATTCCGGGTTTGAGCACGGCCGGGCAATCGCCGTCCGTCGTGCATCGATACCGCTGTTATCCGTTTTTGGTTCGAGAGGGGAACCGTCATGGCTGAAGAATTCGATTTCCATCCGATGTGGGAAAGCCTCGGCATGAATCTTGCCGACCACGACATGCTGCTGGGCGCCGTGGGCCAGATGTACGGGGACATGTTCCTGACGCAGAACAATCGCCCCAAGTCTACGTCCTACCTGGATTTTGTTGCCACCAACATCCACAGCGGCCGTATTAAGGAGATGCTCGACAAGAAGGAGGCCGGCGAGGCCACCAAGATCGTCGGTTCGTTCTGCGTCTACGTGCCCGAGGAGATCGTACTTGCCTGTGACGGCATTCCCGTGGGCCTGTGCTCGGGTGCCGATTGGGCAACCGATAAGGTCGAGGAGCACCTGCCGCGCAACACCTGTCCGCTTATCAAGAGCTTTGCCGGCTTTAAGCTGGGCGAGGTCTGCCCCTACATTGAGTCGAGTGACCTGGTGGTAGGCGAGAACACCTGCGATGGCAAGAAGAAGGCCTACGAGTTTTTTGCCACGCAAAAGAACATGTACGTTATGGATATTCCCAACGTGCACGACGAGTCGACGCTCGTGACTTGGAAGGCCGAGGTCAAAAAGCTCGCCGCCAAGATCGAGGAAGAGTGTGGCGCCACGATCACACCTGAGCGTCTGAAGGCCGCCATCCACGCTGTCAATGAGAAGCGACGTGCCCTGCAGCGCCTCGCTGCCACGCGCGCTGCCGACCCAGCGCCCATCAGCGGTCTCGATAGCCTGCTGACCGTGCAGGCAGCCTTTGTGGACGACACGCCGCGTCTGACCGGAGCCATCAACGATATGGCGGCTGAGTGCGAGCAGCGTGTCGAGGCCGGCGAGGGCGTGGCTCCCAAGGGGACCAAGCGCATCCTGTACACCGGTACGCCCATGGCCGTGCCCAACTGGAAGCTGTTCAACCTCATCGAGAAGGCCGGCGGCGTTGTGGTAGGCGAGGAGTCCTGTACGGGCTCGCGCTACTACAAGGACCTGGTCGACGAGTCCGGCGAGACGGTCGACGAGATGCTCGATGCCATCGCCGAGCGCTACTTTAAGATAAACTGTGCCGTCTTTACGCCCAACGACCAGCGTATGAAGGACATTGTCCAGATGGCCAAGGACCTGCATGCCGACGGCATCGTGGATGTGGCGCTGCAGTTCTGCACGCTCTACGAGATGGAGTCGTTTGCCGTGGAGAAGGCCGCCGAGGAGGCAGGCATTCCGTTTATGCACATCACGACCGACTACGCCGGCGAGGACGCGGGGCAATTGCAGACGCGCATTGAAGCTTTCTTGGAAACCATTTAGGGCTATCCGTCTCGGTGACTTCCTCAGGCACCCGATCTTGCCGTTCAAACCGTCGCTTGCGTACCAAAGTACGCGGTGCTCCTCATTCACGGCAACCTCGGGCACCTGGGAAAGCTGTTTCCTTGGTTGGTTAAAAGGTTTAGGAGTTATATGTCAGAAAATATTGAGCAGCCGTTGCCGTCCACGTTTGAGGAGTTCAACGAGCAGCGCAAGGCGGCGTTTATTCGCGTTAAGGATTACAAGCAGGCCGGTAATCGTCTGGTCGGCTTCTTGTGCAGCTATACGCCGCTCGAGATCATCGATGCCGCGGGGGCTTCGAGCGTGGCGCTGTGCGGTACGTCCGATGAGGTGATTCCCGAGGCCGAGAAGGTGCTGCCGGCAAATCTGTGTCCGCTCATCAAGTCGACGTACGGTTTTGCCTATTCGCAAAAGTGCCCGTTTACGTACTTTAGCGACATGATCATCGGCGAGACCACCTGCGACGGCAAGAAGAAGATGTACGAGCTACTCAACGAGCTCAAGCGCACGCACATTCTGCATCTTCCGCAGGGTCGCGATCGCGCCTACGAGCGTGAAGGCTGGTACGAGGAGTGCCGCCTGCTCAAGGAGGAGCTCGAGGGCTTCTACGGCATCACGATTACCGACGATGACCTGCGCGCCGCCGTCCGTCGTCGTAACCGCTTGCGTGCGGCCCAGCTCGAGATGTTTGCGCTGCAGGCCAACCAGCCGGCGGCCATGAGCGGCGTCGACCTGATGAGCACCATGTTTGCCGGTACGTTCAGCTTTGATATCGAGGCCTATACGCAGCAGCTGGAGCAAAAGGTTGCCAAGCTGCGCGAGGCCTACGACGCGGGCGAGCGCCCGGTCGCGGCGGATGCCAAGCGCATTCTGATCACCGGCTGCCCGGTGGGCGGCGTAATCAACAAAATCGGTCGCACCATCGAGTCCAACGGCGGTGTGGTCGTGTGCATGGACGACTGCTCGGGCGAGCGCACGGCGGCCATGATGATCGACCCGGTGGCTCCCGACATTCTGCGCGCCATTGCCGACCGCTATTTGGACATCAACTGCTCGGTCATGACGCCCAACGACGGCCGTATGGACAACACCCTGGCCATGTGCGAGAAATACCATGTCGACGGTGTGGTGGAGAATGTGCTCCAGGCGTGCCACACCTTTAACGTGGAGAGTGCGCGCATGCAGGAGGCTGTCGAGGGTGCGGGTATTCCGTATATGAAGATCGAGACCGACTACAGCAACGGCGACATGGGCCAGATCGAGACTCGCATCGCCGCCTTCATCGAAACCCTCTAGCTTCCTCAGGCACCGGATCTTGCCCCTCAAACCGTCGCTTGCGTACCCAAAGTACGCTGCGCTCCTCTTTCGGGGCAATCTCCGGCACCTGAGAAACCTAGAGCTAAGGCGCCTGAACGCGCCGCTGTCTTTGATGTTTAGATTGGGAGAGAGCCATGATAGGGATCGGGATCGATATCGGGTCTACGGCGGCTAAGGCTGCTGTGGTCGACGGGGAGGGTTCGGTGGCGTGGACGTGCGTGCAGCCAACCGGGTTCTCCTCGGTCGATGCTTCCGAGCGGCTGCGCAAGGCACTGGCAGCGGCGGGTTATGACGTGACGGCCGAAGATACTCGCGTGGTCGCGACTGGCTACGGCCGTGTCGCCGTGCCCTATGCGCACAAGGCGTGACCGAGATCACCTGCCACGGCACCGGTGCCGTGCGCCTGTTTGGCGATCACGGCACGGTGATTGACGTGGGCGGCCAGGACACCAAGGTCATTCAGCTTAAAAGTGGCCGCGTGGCCAAGTTTGCCATGAACGACAAGTGCGCCGCCGGCACGGGGCGCTTTTTGGAGATCATGGCCGACCGTCTAGGCATTTCCCAGCAGCAGATGGCCGACCTGGCGCGTTCCGGCGAGCCCACCAAGATCAGCAGCATGTGCACCGTGTTTGCCGAAAGCGAGGTTATCAGCCTGATCGGTCGCGGCGAGCCGCGCGAGAACATTGCGCGTGGCGTGATCGACAGCGTCGTGTCGCGCGTGGCCACTATGGCCGGGCAGGCCGCGGGCGCCCCGTACTACCTGACCGGTGGCCTGTGCGAGAACGCCTTCGTGGTGGAGCGGTTGGGCGAGCTACTGGGGTCGCCGGTGACCACCTCGCCCCAGGCTCGCTTTGCCGGAGCGATCGGCGCGGCTGTCCGCGCCGCCGCCTTGGCCTAGGGGTGTACCGCGACATGCGCATCCTCAATATCTCGGCGCAAAAACCAGATAGCACCGGCAGCGGTACCTACCTTGCCGCGCTCGTGCGCGAACAGATCGAGACGGGGCATCGCGCCGCCGTGCTTTGCGGCGCGGCACCGGGTGATACCCAAGGCGAGCTGGACCGGCGTGCTGCCGTGTTTGCCGTACCGTTCGAGTCGCCCGAGCTGCCGTTTCCCATCTGCGGTATGTCCGATGTCATGCCCTATCCCTCCACACGTTATCGTGACCTGACGCCTTCGATGCTCAAGGCATTTGAGCGGGCATTTGCTGCTGCAATCGATCGGGCTGTGGCTGAGTTTCGGCCCGATCTGGTGCTCTGCCATCACCTGTATCTGGTGGCCGCATTGGCGCGCGAGTGCGTCCGGGGCGTGCCGGTTGTTGCCGTGTGCCATTCGACCGATCTGCGCCAGCTGCGTTCGCATGCGCTCGAGCGCGATCGCATCGTACGTGCGGTTCGTCGGCTCGATGCCGTCTTTGCGCTCCATGCTGAGCAGGCTGAGCAGATTGGCCTGGTGTGCGGCGTCGATGCCGATCGCATCCACGTGATTGGGACGGGCTACGACCATCGCGTCTTCTGCCGCGACGCAAGCGTGGCGAGGCAGCCGGGGTCGCTTGTGTACGTGGGCAAGATCTGCTTTAAAAAGGGCGTCGAGTCGCTGGTTCGAGCCGTGTCATTGCCGATCGACGATGACGTCCGCCCATCTGGCTTGGTGCTTGTGGGCGGTCGTGGGGACGATGCCGAGTACGCGCGTGTCGAGCGCTTGGCCGCGGCCTCGGATGTGCCGGTGACGCTGGCGGGGCGCCTGGATAGCGATGGGCTCGTGCGCGCCTACCGCAGTTCCGACGTCTTTGTGCTGCCTTCGTTTTACGAGGGTCTGCCGCTCGTGACGATCGAGGCCCTCGCGTGCGGCTGCAAAGTTGTGGCGACCGATTTGCCCGGCGTTCGTCCCTGGATGGAGGCGATGCTTCCCGGCGCTCCCGTGACGTGGGTGGCGCCGCCGCGTATGACGGATGTCGACACGCCCGAGGCGGCCGACCTTCCGTTGTTTGAGCGCGCACTGGCAGATGCTATCGCGCAGGCGCTTGCGGCGCCGCCTTCGACGTTTGAGCCGTCGGCGGTCTCTTGGGAAGCGTGCCTGGGGCGTATACTTAAAGTCGTTGATTTGTTGGAAGGGGGTTCGTATGGCTAAGGACACCATGAGGCTCACGTCCATGACGGCCGCGAGCGGTTGAGCCGCTAAGTTGGCTCCCGGAGCCCTCGCCCAGGTCCTGGGCGACTTACCCAATGTGCATAACGACAACTTGCTCGTGGGGTTCGATACCTCCGACGATGCGAGCGTCTTCCGCGTAGGGGAGAACCTGGGGCTCGTGCAGTCCATCGACTTCTTCCCACCGATGGTCGATGACCCGTTCCTGTTTGGCCAGATTGCCGCGGCCAACTCACTGTCGGACATCTACGCCATGGGCGGGCGGCCGAGCCATGCCATGAACCTGCTTTGCATACCCAGTTGCCTGGGCGTTGAGGTTGCCGGTCAGATTCTGGCGGGCGGCGCCGATAAGTGCGTTGAGGCGGGTTGCTCCATCGCGGGCGGCCACACCATCAACGACGACGAGCCCAAGTATGGTCTGTCCGTGAGCGGTTTTGTGCCACTCGACCACATGCTCGCCAACAGCGGCGCACGCGTGGGCGATGCGTTGCTGCTGACCAAGGCGATTGGCTCGGGCATCATCACCACGGCCATTAAGGGCGAGCTCATCGAGCAGGACGAGGCCGCAGCCATGTTTGACTCGATGCGCACCCTCAACGAGGCGCCGATTCGTCTGGCCGAGGGACTTGAACTTCACGGCTGCACCGACATTACGGGCTTTGGTCTGATCGGGCACGCGTGCGAGATGGCCGAGGGCTCGGGCGTGCAGATTGAGCTTGCGTCGGGGGCGGTGCCGCTCTTTGATCGAGTGCTCGACACGGCGCGTCTGGGCATTATCCCCGCGGGCTCCTACCGCAACCAGGACTTCTTTGGCCCGCGCGCGGCTGCCGACGAGGATCTGGAGTCGGGCATGCTGGATGCGCTGTACGATCCGCAGACGTCTGGTGGCCTACTCATCGCGGCGCCTGCTGCCGATGTGGATGAGCTTGCGCGTCGCCTGGATGCCGAGGGGTGCATCGCGGCCGTTGTCGGGCGCGTGTGCGAGGCGGAGCCGGGCGGTCCTGCCGTCCACGTTGTTCGCTAGCCCGCACGTTTATGTAACTGTTTGCCGTTCTCTAGAACGGTTCTTTCGAAAGGAATTTGCTATGTCTACCAAGATTGAAGTCAATGCCATGGGCGATGCCTGCCCGCTGCCCGTCGTCAAGACGCTCAAAGCTCTGAAGCAGCTCGATGGCGAGGGCACCGTCGTGACCTCGGTCGATAACGAGACCGCCGTCAAGAACATCTCCAAGATGGCGCAGGAGAAGGGCTGCACGGCCTCGGTCGAGAAGATTTCGGACGCCGAGTGGCATGTGACCGTGGCGACCTCTGGCGCCGTTGCCGTGGCCGATCCCGAGCAGGATGGCGCTGCCTTCTGTGACGCCAGCGCCGGCAAGGGCAAACTCGTCATTTCCGTCTATACCGACTGCATGGGCCGCGGAGACGACGAGCTGGGCCACAAGCTCATGAAGGCGTTTATCTTTGCCGTGACGCAGCAGGAGGAGCTGCCCGCGACCATGCTGTTCTACAACGGCGGCGCCAAGCTCACCGTCGAGGGCTCGCCGGTGCTCGACGACCTGAAGGGCCTGGCCGAGCAGGGCGTCGAGATTCTCACCTGCGGTACCTGCCTGGACCATTATGGCATTAAAGACCAGCTTGCGGTGGGCGAGGTCACCAACATGTACGTAATCGTGGAGAAGATGGAGCAGGCCGTGCGCGTCGTGCGCCCGTAGCGTATTGGTTGGAGTTGCCATGAGGGAGAAGCGCCCGGCGCTTGTCATCACGTTTCCCACCACGGCGGCCGCCATAGGTTGCGAGTCCCTGTGCATCGAGTGCGGCCTTCCCGGGCGAACGATCCCAGTGCCCGGGGAGGTCGCTGCCGGCTGCGGTCTGGCATGGAAGGCGTCGCCCGCGGATGAGGAACTGCTGCGCGGCGAGCTTGCCGCGGCGGGCGTTCCCACCGAGGGCTTTACCGTGATCGATATGTGGGAGGTCGTGCGATGATCTACCTGGATAACGCGGCGACGACCATGCACAAGCCGCAGACGGTCATCGATGCCGTGACGCAGGCGATGTGCTCGCTCGGCAATGCTGGGCGCGGTGCCACCTCGGGTGCGCTCGATGCGGCACGTACCATCCACGGCTGCCGCGCCAAGCTTGCGCGCTTGCTGGGCTGCCCGCGTGCTGACCATGTTTGTTTTACGCCCAACTCCACCGCGGCGCTCAACACCGTCATCAATGGCGTGGTGCGCCCCGGCGACCGTGTG
>CABVDH010000036.1 GCA_902497065.1 uncultured Collinsella sp.
TATACTCATGGAAAACCTCCCATTTCCCGATGTCCAAGAAATGGGAGGCAGTTCACTGTCCCCTTTGTGGTGGTTTTTATGTTGATGAGTTAACAAATAGGGCACGCAGTGCTGGCGGCCGCTGGGTACGGTTAAGATGTTTACCCGTTAGCATTATGCAAGCGAAAGGCGGTCGTCTCCCATGCAGCAGAGCGACGAGACACGTTTCGAGGACTTTGTCGGACTGATCAGCGGACTCTACAAGGAGATCCAGCGCATTAAGACATCTGAGGGCGCAAGGCTGGGCCTTAAGGGCTCCGACATCATGTGCCTGTACTATCTTGAGCGCAGCAAGGACGGCCTGACTGGTGCCGACCTCGCCCGCATGGCTGGCGTGACCCGCGCTGCCGTCTCGCGCACGCTGGCGCATCTGGAGGAGGGCGGCTACGTCGAAGTCGACGATTCGGGCGATGCCGCCGTTAAGTATCGCGCCCCGGTTCGCCTGACCACGTTGGGCGGCGAGAGCATGAACGAGGCCGATTGCATTATTCGTGAAGTGCTCGACACCACCGGCAAGGCCATGGGCGTGGAGCAGCGTGAGCAGATGTATGCGTCGCTGCGTACGATTCTCAACACCTTGCGCGAGCTGTAGGGCTGCCTGGGCATTTGCTTCCCATTATCAACTGCATCGTCCCGTTTAAGCGCGTATACCGTGCCGGGGCATTGCTGTCAAAATTCCCTGCGCGAGGTCCGCGCAAGAAAGGATTCGCTATGTCAGTCCGCATTATTACCGATTCCGCAAGCGATATGTCGCCGGCCGAGCATCCGGCACTGGCCGTTTTGCCGCTGTCCGTCACCTTTGGAACCGATGTGTTCATGGATGGCATCGACATCGATCACCAGCGCTTTTACGAGATGCTCGTGGAGCGCGATGAGCTGCCCAAGACCGGTCAGGTCAACCCGTACGCGTTTTCGCAGGCTATCGCCGAGGTTCGCGAAGCCGGCGATGAGGCTGTGATTATTACCGTGGGCGCTAAGCTCTCGGGCACCAATCAGAGCGCCCGTACCGCACTAGCCGAGGCGCCGGGCGGCGATGTGTACGTGGTTGATAGCAACAACGTCACCCTGGGTGAACGCATCCTGGTCGAGTATGCGCTGCGCTTGGTGGACGAGGGCCGTAGCGCGGCTCAGATCGCAGCTGCCGTCGAGGCCGTGCGCGACCGTGTGGTGGTTATCGGCCTGCTCGAGACGCTGGAGTACTTGGTGCGCGGCGGTCGCCTGTCTGCTGCTGCGGGCGCTGTGGGCACGCTGCTCAACGTGAAGCCCGTGGTGGCCGCCGAGGACGGCCTGATTGTGCAGCTGGGCAAGGCTCGTGGCTCCAAGAACGGCCGCAACCTGTTGAACCAGAAGGTTGAGCAGGCGGGCGGCGTCGACTTCTCCATGCCGCTGGCGCTGGGCTATACGGGCCTTTCGGACGCGGTGCTCAAGAAGTATATCGAGGACAGCGCGGCACTGTGGGCTGGCCACACCGAGGGCGAGCTGCCCGTTCACACCATCGGTGCCACCATCGGTACCCACGTAGGCCCCGGTGCCGTAGCCGTAGCTTTCTTCCAGCCCGCCAACTAACCAACCTGCCAACAAATGATCCCTTGGGGACGGAGGAAAACGGATCATCGACCGCACGGAGGCCGCGAATGATCCGTTTTCCTCCGTCCCCAAGGGATCATTTCTTTATGCTGTTAATGCGGAGAAGGGAGCGAGCGATGGCGTCTGAGGGCTTTTTTGAGCAGGTGTATGAGGTGGTCGAGCAGATCCCCGAGGGGATGGTCGCCACGTATGGTCAGGTGGCGCTGCTTGCCGGTCGTCCACGAAGTGCGCGGTACGTGGGGTATGCCCTGCATAGTAATCCGCGCCCCGGCCAGATTCCCTGCCATCGTGTGGTGTTTGCCGACGGTCGCATTTGCGAAGGCTTTGCCTTTGGCGGCCCTGATGCTCAACGTGAGCTTTTGCTAGGGGAGGGTGTGGCGTTTAAGGACGACATGCACGTCGACTTGGCCGCCTGTCGCTGGCCTGCCGGACTCTAGCGGCTCTGCCTTGGCGTAAACCACCACAAAGGTGCCTGTCCCCTTTGTGGTGGTTTAGTTTACTTGGGCTAACTTATGGAGAAGCTATGGCGGCGCATTTTGTCGTCAAAAAGTAAACCACGGCGAACTATATTGGTTTCAGCAACGGAGCAGGCAATAGGCGATGAAAAAGCCTGCCCTGTTGAGTTTGATTCGCATTCCTCCCCTCTGTGCGATTCAACGGTGTACTTCGGGAACAGGCCCGCTGGCAACTAACTGCCGGCGGGCCTGTTCCTGTTTGTCGGGGGAGTGCGGTGGACGGAGCCAAAGCGGTCCGGCTCCAAAAAAGGCGGACGCCGTAGCGCCCGCCCTATAGCAATCGAAAGCTCAAGCCAACAGATCGGTCTAGTACACCATGCCCATGGCGTCCTGAACCTCTGCCAGGGTCTGCTCGGCAATCTCGTTGGCGCGACGGTTGCCCTCGTGCAGGACGTCCTTCACGTAATCCAGATCGTTCTCGTAGCGCTGGCGACGCTCGCGGATCGGTGCGAAGTACTCGTTGACGGCCTCGGTCACGTACTTCTTGAGCTGGCCGGAGCCGCCCATGCCGATCTCCTCGGCAATCTCGACCTCGGAGCGACCGGTGCAGATGGCGGCTGTCGAAAGCAGGCCAGACACGCCGGGGCGGTTCTCGGGATCGAACGTGATCATGCGCTCGGAGTCGGTCTGGCTCTTCTTGATGCGTTTGGCCGTCTCCTCGGCGGTCATCGAGATATTGATGGCGTTGCCGTAGCTCTTGCTCATCTTGCGACCGTCAAGGCCGGGAAGCAGCGGGGTCTCGGACAGCAATGCGTCGACCTCGGGAAATACCTTGCCGTAGCGGTTGTTAAAGCGGCGTGCGATGGTACGGGTGAGCTCGATGTGCGGCAGCTGGTCGCGACCGACGGGCACCACGTTGCCCTTGCAGAACAGGATGTCGCAGGCCTGGTGCACCGGGTAGGTGAGCAGAAGGCCGGTGAGTTCGTGGCCCGAGGCCTCCATCTCGGCCTTAACCGTGGGGTTGCGCGCCAGCTCGGCCTCGGACACCAGCGACAGGAACGGCAGCATGAGCTGGTTTGCGGCGGGCACGGCGGAGTGTGCGTAGATCATGGTCTTGTCGGGGTCGATACCGCAGGCAAGGTAGTCCATGACCATGTTGTACACGTTGTCCTGGATATGCTCGGTGGTGTCGCGGTCGGTGATGACCTGGTAGTCGGCGATGAGCACGTTGGTCTTGGCGCCCATGTTCTGCAGTTCAACACGGCCCTTGAGGGTGCCGAAGTAGTGGCCCAGGTGCAGACGGCCGGTGGGGCGATCACCGGTGAGCATGGTGAACTTCTCGGGCGTATTGGCCAGGCCCTCGCGAATGGCGTTGCTCTTTTGCAGCGCGACTTCGTAGCTGTTCTCGTTTGGCATGATTGCTCCTAACGTATGTTCATGGGTCAAGATGATAACGCGTTTATTGGAGGGGCGGTGCGTAAGTAGGCGAGGGGCGGGAGAGGGGTGGCTTGTGCGATGGGCGCGGCGCGGCCGCGCTTGGCCAACGGTGCCTTGGCACATCCTCGGCAGCTTGCCCTAGAGCTTGTGGTGGCGCTCTTCTTTGCGCTCCTCGGCTGCCTGCTCCTCCTGCTTAAAGGCGGGGTCGTCGGGGGTGACGAGCTCGTCCTCGTGCGTGCGCTTGTTGTAATGGTGGCGCAGCACGGGCTCAAACAGATGTAGATGCTTGGCGAAGGCAGCCGAGCCAATGGCGAGCACGGTAAAAATGAGCACGCGCATGGGCACCTCGACCTGATTGATGGCGGCGGCGCCGGCCGAAAGCATGATGCACCAGGCATAGATGAGCAGCACGGCCTGTTTTTGGTTGTAGCCTTCTTGGATCAGGCGGTGGTGGATGTGGCCCTTGTCGGCCTGTCCGATGCTAATGTGGGCGCGCTTGCGGCGCACAATGGCGCTAAACGTGTCGATGATGGGCACGCCGGCAACGATGAGCGGGATGATAAGCGAGGTGAGTGCGGCGGTGCGGCTCACGTTGAGCAGCGAGATGGAGCCCAGCGCAAAGCCCAGAAGCAGCGACCCCGAGTCGCCCAAGAAGATGCTTGCGGGGTTGAAGTTGTAGCGCAAAAAGGCCAGGCAGGCGCCAAAGAGCGCAATGGAGAGCGCGGCGGCGTCGATGCGGCCCGAGAGAACGGCCATCGAAAACATGGTGAACGAGGCGATGCCGCAGATGCCCGTGGCCAAGCCGTCGAGGCCGTCGATGAGGTTAATGATGTTGGTGAATGCCACCAGATAGATTACGGTGATGGGGTAGGCGAGCCATCCGAGCATGATCTCGCCGGGAGCAAACGGGTTGACGATGACGCCGATTTTTAGGCCGCCCATGCAGGCGATAAGCGCGGCGAGGACCTGTCCGGCCAGCTTTTGCTTGGGCGTGAGCTGGAAGACGTCGTCGATAGCGCCGGTCGCAAAGATGACGGTAAAGGAGAGCGCCAGCATGGGATAGCTAATGTGAAGGCGCGGGTGCGGCACCAGGACGGGTGGCCAGCCTAGGTACCAGGTGCCTAGGATTTGCACAATGCAGGCAACGACCAGGCCCAAAAACACCGCCGTTCCGCCCAAACGCGGGATGGGCTTGGTGTTGATGCGGCGCTTAGAAGGATAGTCGACGGCATCGAGCTTAATTGCCAAGCGCTTGACCAGGGGCACCGCGAGGAAGGTCGTGATAAAAGCCGCCGCTGCCACGCATAGGTACGGTATGTAGCTCGGGGATGAAGCCATGAATCTAAAAACCGCCAAGCGTCGAAGGAAAAGGTCAAAGGTTGCTACGCGGAAATGGCATAGCTGTCCCATGATACTCGACCGAGGGGGGTGCGGAGGTTTGCACCGTGCGATTATCACGCGCATACCAGATATTGGAATGTTGTCGATGGCTTGTCGGGATGCCGGCGGGGATCCATATGGACTGTATGGTGATTTTCGGCAAAAGAAAACCACCCCCCACGTTACGAAAATGAACCCACCTAAAACAGGTGGGTGCCCTCATCGACTGTTCCAGCGTCCTTAACAACGAAGGATACCTGTACTAGGCACGACTGTGTGGGCTCCCTAAATAAACGCGACGGTTCACCCAGTTGCTCCGCGGGGGGCGGAATACCTACATCATAAAGCGGCACTTTATCGATTCCAGTCTTGACATTACAAAAATCGTGTCGGACGATTACGGCGCCTTAGGGACGGAGCCGTCTACCCGGTCTGGCCCTTTACGTTTGAGCTGCTGAATCGTTGTTTTGGAGCATGTTTTTATGCCGACGTCGTTGACCGAACTTTTTTCGCCCGCCTGCCATTTGTGTCCGCGCCGTTGCGGTGCGGCGCGCGATGAGGGCGCGCACGGCGTCTGCGGTGCTAACGACACGCTCAAGGTGGCCCGCGCCGCGCTTCATATGTGGGAGGAGCCGCCTATCTCGGGCGAGGCCGGTTCGGGCGCGATCTTCTTTAGCGGTTGCTCGCTTAAATGTATCTACTGCCAGAACCACGAGATCTCGACCGGCAATTTTGGCCTTGAGATTTCGCCTGAGCGCCTGGTCGAGATTATGCTGGAACTGCAGGACCAGGGTGCCAACAACATCAATTTGGTGACGGCGACGCACTATGCGCACCTGTTGCCTGCCGTGATTGCCGCGGCACGGGCGCGCGGACTGGTTATCCCGATTGTCTACAACACGAGTGGTTACGAGCGCGCGAGTGCCGTGGCGGCGCTGGGCGACCTGGTCGATGTGTGGCTTACCGACTTTAAATATGCCAATGCCGGGCTTGCGCAGTCGCTCTCTCATATAAAGGACTACCCACGTGTGGCCGTGTCAGGCCTGGCTCAGATGGCGCGCGAGATCGAGCGCCGCGGGGGAGAGATGGTGGATGAGGGCGGGCTCATGAAGCGCGGCATGATTGTGCGCCATCTGGTACTGCCGGGACATGCAGACGATTCGTGTCGCGTGCTGGACCTGGTGTGGCAGACGGTGGGCGATGTGCCGATCTCGGTCATGAACCAGTACACGCCCAATGCACTTATGCGCGAGCAGGGCGGCGACCTGGCGCGTGCCGTGACGCGCGAGGAGTACGAGCAGGTGCTCGACCATGCCGACGACCTGGGTTTTACGACGATGTTCTGGCAAGAGGGCGGCGCGGTAGACGAGAGCTTCACCCCGGCCTTCGACACCACCGGTGTTCTTACCAGCGCAAAGTAGTGCGTTCGTCGATGATTTTTCTGGGACGGGGATTAAAAAATCATCGAGAGGATCGCCTGTTCGAAAAGTTGTCAAAATAGCCGCGCCCCAAAAAGACTGGGTATTGGGCGTTGACAGTTGGCGAGCCGTAGGTAAAATATCAACTTGTCCTGGGGACGTAGCTCAGTTGGGAGAGCGCTGCCGTCGCATGGCAGAGGCCGAGGGTTCGACTCCCTTCGTCTCCACCCTTGGATTTGATAAGCCGCTGACATTGTGTCGGCGGCTTTTTTTAAAAAGAAAGGGCTGTAGTATGGCCGAGCTTGAGTCCCAACCACTGTCTGCCGAGGAGCGCGCCGAGTTGGAAGAGCTCCGCGCCGAGAAGGCCCGTCGCGAGGCCCAGGAAGAGGCCCGTCGCGAGCGTGAGGAGCTGGCCGCCCTGCGCGCCGAGCGCGAGAAGGCGGAGGAGGCAGCCGCGAAGGTTGCATCCGAGCCTGCGCCCAAGCCCGCCGCCGCGAAGCCCGTGCCCGCCGCACCCAAACCTCAGCCCAAAAAAGCCGCTCACCCCAAGTCCGTCGAGCCCAAACCGAGCCGTGACGAGATGACCTTTGCCCAGCGCATGGTCACCTCCAAGGAGCCTACGGGCGAGAATGAGATCCCCGGCATGGCTCCGGCTCAAAAAATCATCATCGTGCTCGCCCTCATCGCGTTTGTCATCTTTATGGGCTACACGATCCTGACCAGCATGGGCCTGCTCTAACCGATTTGCATCGGGCGTCATGTCCGAACACTCTGCCCTTGTCCAACCCTCAAATTCTGTACCACACATCCGAAAGGTCGCCCCATGGCTTTGACCGACATCTCGCATCCCACCGACATCGCAATGCTCACCGATCTGTACGAACTCACCATGGCCCAGGGCCTGTGGGAGAGCGGCAAGGCCAATGAGCAGGGTTGTTTTACGGCGTTTTACCGCGACCATCCCTTTGGCAGCGCGTATGCCGTCATGTGCGGCACCGCCGAGCTGCCCGAGCTTGTCGAGAACCTGCGCTTTACGCCCGAGGACATCGACTATCTAGCTTCGCTCCAGGCTCCGGCCGGCGGCGCGATGTTTAAGCCTGCATTCCTCGATTACCTGCGCAACTTCCGTGCGCACGTGAATATCGACGCCGTGCCCGAGGGCGAGCTCGTCTTTCCGCGCGAGCCCATGGTGCGCGTCACCGGCCCGTCGCTGGAGTGCCAGCTGCTCGAGACCGCGCTGCTCAACATCGTCGGCTTCCAGACGCTCGTCGCCACCAAGACGGCGCGCGTGGTGCTGGCGGCGGATGGTCGTCCCGTCGCCGAGTTTGGCCTGCGCCGCGCCCAGGGTCCCGATGGTGGTCTGGCCGTCGCCCGCGCAAGCTATGTGGCCGGCTGCTCGTCCACGTCTAACGTGCTTGCCGGGCGCCGTTACGGCATCCCCGTCTTTGGCACGCATGCGCACAGCTGGGTGATGAGCTTCGATTCCGAGCTTGAGGCCTTCCGCGCCTTTGCCAAGTCGAGCCCCAAGAATTGCACGCTGCTCATTGACACCTACGACGTGCGCGAGGGCTGCGAGCATGCCATTACGGTTGCCAAGGAGATGGAGGCGGTGGGCGAGCGTCTGTCGGCTATTCGCATCGACTCGGGCGACCTCGCCAAGCTGTCCAAGTATGTCCGCGGCCGTTTTGACGCCGAGGGCCTGCCTTATGTGTGGATTTCGGTCTCCAACGACCTGGACGAGTACACGATCCAGTCGCTGCTCGACCAGGGCGCGCCCATCGATAGCTTTGGCGTGGGCACCAAGCTCGCGACCTGCTACGATCAGCCGGCGCTGGGCGGCGTGTACAAGCTTTCGGCCCGCCGCGCGAGCGAGACGGACCCGTGGACGCCGGTGGTGAAGCTTTCCGAGCAGCCCTACAAGCGTACGATTCCGGGCGTGCAGCGTGTGCGCCGCTATTACGACGGCTTTGGCGGCCCGGTCTGTGACATGATCTATGACGAGGATCATCTGTCGGGGGAGGGCGCCGCGCGCGGCAATACTCTCGTGGCCGTGAATGATGCCGCCCTGGTGACCGACGTGTCCGAACTTGAGTATCGCGAGCTGCTGGTGCCGATCGTGCGCGATGGCAGTGCGGTGGCTCCGCGTGAGAGCATCCAGGATGCGCGCGAGCGCTGTGCTTGGGCGCTCGATCATCTGGACGCAGCTTTCAAGCGCTTCCTGTACCCGCAGACCTATGTGGTGGGCATGGAGCAGGGCCTGGCTCAGGTGCGCGACGAGCTCGTGCGCAAGAACATGGCCGCGGCCTCTGCTTTTCCCTGGGCTCACTAATTCCTTGGGCGGTAGGGGCGAGTCACGCTCCCTTGGCCGCCAGCTCGGCCGTTCGCTGAACAGTTGATTGGTTTGACGTATGACGACTTCTTATAAAACGATGGTGGTAAAGATCGGTTCGTCCACGGTTGTGGGCGCCGATGGCAAGGTCAACCGCTCCTTTATCGGCGGGCTTGCCGATCAGGCCGCAGCGCTGCGCAAGCTCGGCTGGCGTCTAGTCGTGGTGAGCTCGGGCGCTATCGCCTGCGGCTATCCCGTGCTGGGCTTCGACCGCAAGCCGGTCGGCGACCTGCCGAGCCTGCAGGCTTGCGCCTCGGCTGGTCAGTGCATCATCTCGTCGGCCTACGACGAGGAGTTCCATGCGCGCGACCTGCTCACCTCGCTCGTGCTGCTCACGCGCCACGATACGGCCCGCCGCACGTCTTACCTGCACGCGCGCGACGCCCTGCTGCGCCTCGTGGAGCTTGGCGTGGTGCCGGTCGTCAACGAGAACGATACCGTTACCGTCGATGAGATTAAGTTTGGCGACAACGACACACTGGCGGCGCTTGTGAGCTGCCTGGTTTCTGCCGATCTGTGCGTGACGCTCTCGGACATCGATGGCCTCTATACTGCCAATCCGCATGAGGACCCCACGGCCGAGTTTGTTCCTGTCGTGCATAAGATCGATGCCAAGATTATTGCCTCGGCGGGCGATTCTTCCACATCGGTGGGCACGGGCGGCATGATTACCAAGATTCGCGCGAGCCGCATCCTGATGACGGCGGGCATTCAGAGCGTGATTTGCTCGGGCGAGGAGCCCGATGCGCTCGTGCGCCTTGCCCGCGGCGAGAGCGTGGGCACGCTGTTCGATCCGCCGGCGGAGCGCCTGGACATCGCACCCCGCAAGCTGTGGATCGCACTGGGCGACAAGGCGCATGGCTCGGTGACGGTCGATGATGGTGCTGCGAAGGCGCTGGTCAGCCATGGCTCCTCCTTACTTGCGGTGGGTATTCGCGAGGTCGATGGCCAGTTTGCCGAGGGCGATGTACTCGATGTGTGCGATCCGAGCGGTATGGTCGTCGCCCGCGGTATCGCCGAGGCCGATTCGGACGTGCTGGAACTTGCCGCCGGCCGCCGCCAGGACCAGATCGCCAGCAACCGTCTGCTGGCAGACCTGGCCGAGAAGCCCGCGATCCATCGAGACAACTTGATTGTATTTGCTTAGGCCTCGACGCCGGGCGCCTTCGATCTGCAATGCACGTGGGGCGAAATTACCAGGGTAACTTTGCCCCGCCGCGCTTATGTCCGAGCTGGTCGCCACGAAAACGGCCCATCTACTACGTTTAATAGGCTATCGGTGACCATGCCAAGAATTGCAAAAAGAAAACCGCAGGTAGAACGACTGCGGTTTTCTTTATTTATGGCATCTGGTTGGGCCATGCGGGTGAAACGTAGTAGATGGGCCGCTTTCGTGGCGAAGGACATCATCCGACACTTGGGGACGTTCCTTTTGTGCCGGCAGGTGGGGATACTCCTTTGCTAGAAGATCCGGCGCAGGTCCCCGCGGTTGAGGGCTTCGTCGAAGAGGTGCTTGAACACCACGCTGCCGTGCAGGCCGTCGTGCTCGAACTCGTTGGTCACCCAGGCGTGCGAGTTGCCCACGCGGCCGAGCGTGTCGAGCTGCATGCCCGAGTCCACGTACATGTCATCGAAGTATACGGCGGCCTGGAGCGGCACCTCGTTGTGGGCCAGGCGCTGCGGGTCGTAGATCTTGTCCCAGCTGGTGTCTTCCATCAGCAGGTCCATGGCGGGTTTAAACGGCTTAAGCTCGGGCATCTGCTCGAACATCCACGGGAACATGGCCTCGCCGGTAAACATGAGCGGGCGCGCGAGGGTGTCGAACTCGGCACGGCGTGCCTTCTCTTCTGCCGCGGCCCAGCGAATGGGCATGGTATCGCCGTCGGCGTAGATGAACTCCTGCAGTGTCCAGTACAGCGGGTTTGTACGCGTGTTGGTGCGCTCGAAGGCGCGCATCAAAAAGCTGTCAGATACCGAGGCGCCGCAGGCCAGCGTGCCGTCGCCGTCAACAAAAGCGTGATCGATAATCCAATGCATGCGCTCAAAGCTCGGCTTCATGCCAAAGTCGCTGCCCATGAGCTGTAGGCGCTCGACCGTCATCGGCGAGCCGTCGGGCAGCACGGGTTTCTGAGCCTCGAGCGTATCGGCCAGGGCTGCCACGCGCTCGACGTCAGCGGGGTAGCGGTCATAATACTGCTGCGTCTTGGCGGCCATGCGCGGGAAGGTATGCGCGTAGACCTCGCTTGCGCTCGCCGGCACGTGGGGAATTCCGCCGCAGGTAAAGCTCGCCGCCACGCCCTCGGGGAAGAGCGACAGATAGCTCAGCGTCAAAAAGCCGCCGTAGCTCTGGCCGAGTGTGACCCACGGCTTGCCGCCAAAGCCCACCAGTCGCAGGTATTCAAAATCGCGCACGATGGAGCTGGCGAGGTGGCGCTTGAGGAAGTCCGCCTGCGAGCGTGCTGTATCGGCGCCGGCGGCCGTTGCGCGATCACCCAGTGCCTTGATCGTGCGTCCGTCCACGCAGCTGCTGCGTCCGGTGCCGCGCTGGTCGGGAAGGACCACGCGGAAATGCTTGACGGCCTCCTCGATCCAGCCGTCGCTTGTGGGCGACAGCGGACGCGGGCTCTCGCCGCCGGGGCCACCCTGCAAAAACAGGAGCAGCGGCAGATCGTCGTTGATGCGGTCGGGTGCGCAAACCACGCGGTAGAAGAGCTTGATGCTCTCGGGCGCGCCGGCGATTGGTGCCGGCATAGCGCCGCGGCGCATGGTGCTGCCGACGGCCAGGAGCATCGGCTCCAGGCCGCGCCAGTCAAGGGGGACGTCGATGCTGTGGTCCTCGACGTAAAGGCCGGGGACGTGGTACGAAGTGATGAGGGCCATGTGAGTCTTCCGTTCGTTGCGGTGTTTCGGGTTGACCAATTCTACCGCCGCGGGCGAGGCCATGTGCAAATCGGCTACCATGGTTGCAAACTTCTAGGAGAAAGGGCCGCCCATGTCGGTCGATATAGCCACGTATGTCCACGATCTTGCCGTTGCCGCCAAGGCAGCGTCGGCCTCGCTTGCCACGGCGAGCGATGAACAGCGCCAGGAGGCCGTGCGCGCCATGGCCGCAGCACTGCGCAACGGTGTCGACTCCATCGTCGCCGCCAACGAGCTCGATATGTCCGCCGCGCGCGATGCGGGTACCTCGGCCGGACTGCTCGATCGTCTGCTGCTGACGCCCGAGCGCGTCGAGGGCATGGCCGCCGGCCTGGAAAAGCTCGCCGAGCTGCCCGATCCCGTGGGCCGCGTGCTCGACCACCGCGTGCTTGCAAGCGGCGTGGACCTGACCCGTGTGAGTGTGCCGCTGGGCCTGGTCGCTATGGTCTACGAGGCGCGCCCCAACGTGACGGCCGACGCCGCGGGCATCTGCATCCGCACCGGCAACGCCTGCATTCTGCGCGGCGGCTCGCTGGCCTATCACTCGTGTGCCATGATCGCCGAGCTGCTGGCCGATGCGCTCGAGGCCAAGGGCTTCCCGCGCGAGGCCGTGTCGATGATCGAGTCCACCGACCGCGAGGCCACTGGCGAGCTCATGAAGCTCCGCGGTATTGTCGACGTACTCATTCCGCGCGGCGGTGCAGGCCTGATCCAGCGCTGCGTGCGCGAGTCGCTTGTGCCGGTGATCGAGACGGGCACGGGCAACTGCCACATCTACGTGCATGAATCCGCCGACTTTGATAAGGCGCTCAACATTATCGTTAATGCCAAGACCCAGCGCGTAGGCGTGTGCAATGCCTCCGAGTCGCTGCTGGTCGACCGTGCTGTGGCCGATGCGTTTTTGCCCGCAGTCGTGGCCGTGCTGCATGACCACGGCGTGCTCATTCACGGCGACGAGGCAACCTGCGCCGCATGCGCCGATGCCGGGCTTGCCGAGGGTGATGACTACGTCGCCGCGACTGAGGAGGACTGGGGTCGCGAGTACCTGGCGCTCGAGATGAGCGTGAAGGTCGTGGCAAGCGAGGACGAGGCCATCGCACACATCAACCGCTACGGCACGATGCACTCCGAGGCCATCGTTGCCGAGGACACGGATGCTTGCGAGCGCTTCCTGGATGCGGTCGATGCCTCGGCCGTGTACGCCAACGCCAGCACGCGCTTCACCGACGGCGGCGAGTTTGGCCTGGGCGCCGAGATCGGCATCTCGACCCAAAAGCTCCACGCCCGCGGCCCCTTCGCCGCCGAGGCCCTCACCACCTACAAATACAAGCTCCGCGGCACCGGCCAGGTCCGTCCCTAACGCCCGCGCAAACAAAAACCACCACAAAGGTGCCTGTGAACTGCCTCCCATTTCTTGGACATCGGGAAATGGGAGGTTTTCCATGAGTATA
>CABVDH010000037.1 GCA_902497065.1 uncultured Collinsella sp.
AGCTCCGGCAGCTGGTCGATAATCTTGTCCGCGGCATCCTGGCTAAAGCCAAAGCGCTCCTCGCGCTTGGCAATGACCGTCAGGCCGGCTCGCTTACCCGCGGTAATGCCCGGAACGGAATCCTCAACGCAGCAGCAGCGATTCGCGGGCAGCCCCAGCAGGTCCAGCGCATGCAGGTAGATGTCGGGCTCGGGCTTGCTCTCCTTAAACTGCTCGCCGCTCACCACATACTCAAAGGCATCCGACAGCCCGCATGCGTTGAGCACTTCCTCGATGCTAACCATGGGCGACGAGCTGGCAAGCGCCACGCGAACGCCACGGCGCGGCAGCTCTCGAATCGTATCCACGGCGCCTGGGTTAATCAAAGCCTGATAGTCGCGCGGACGCTTATGAGCCCATTCGTCCCAACGGGCCAACGCTTCCTCGCCAGTAAAATGCCCCTTACCAGCGCGCTCAAACCAATCGACCAGCATATGCAGGAAGAACTGATGCGAGGTACCGACCTGCCCATTCAACTCCTCTTGAGTCAGATTAAGCCCAAGCTCCTTGGCAAACGCGGCAGTCTCGCCCAGGTAGTAATACTCGGTATCGACAATGACGCCGTCCATGTCAAAGATAACGGCGTCGAACGGAAATGCGGACACGGCACCCTCCCTAACAAAAGGACGCCCGCGAGCAGGCGCCCGAACCATGCATTAATCGGCGATTCTAACCCAGCAGCTTATCCAGCGCCACCGCAATACCATCTTCGTTGTTATCGGCGGTCACCATCTGGGCTACAGCCTTAACCTCTTCGACGGCGTTACCCATGGCAACACCGGTGCCGGCCCACTCAATCATGGACTTGTCGTTCTGGCCGTCGCCAAACGATACGACCTCACTGGCATCGATGCCGAGCTTGGGCAGGGCACCCTCGAGTGCGCGGGCCTTGTCGATACCGGGCGCCGTGTACTCAAAGTACCAGTCGGCCGTAAACATGCCCGAAAGCGTCTGCTTAAAGGGCGCATACATCTCCTCGTAATGCGCCTGCAGGTAGGCCGGATCGCCCGCCGTCAGCAGCTTGTCCACGGGATAAGCATCAGCGACCTCATGCAGGCTCTCCACCTCGCGAATCTTAAGATCGCACGCGTCGCGCTCATACTTGACGATATTCTTCTGCGAGCCGTCAGGCAGCGTGATCATGCAATGGTACGAGTCCTCGACGTGCAAATCGCGACCGAGCGAAATCATAGGGATCACGTCAAAATTACGCAGGTGATCAATCAGGCGATGCAATTCGTCGGCAGGCATAGCCTGATCGAACAGCACCTCGTCGGTCTGGGCATCGACGACGTGTGCGCCGTTAAAGGCCACCAGCAGACCGTCATGGTTTTGAAGGTCGAGCTCTTGCGCCAAGGCGTGCAGCCCCCATGCGGGACGGCCCGAAGCCAAAATGAGCTTAATGCCCGACTCCTGCGCCGCGAGCAGCTTCTCGCGCGTACGCGGGCTAATCACTTTCTGATCGTTGGTGAGCGTACCGTCGATATCCATCGCGATGGCTTTGATTGCCATATATGCCTCCCTGTCATTGAACAACCTTGTCTGAGCCATCATACAGAACACCCATCGCGACTCCGTTTACAACGGGAAAAATGTCATATTGTCCCGAACATGAACGGCGTGTGGTCGTGAAGCTTTATCGCTCAGGTCAAATACGTCTGCTAGCGACGCTCATCCGTCGGTGTGCCCTCGACGATCGCGATGCCCGCCGATGCACCTAACGCGCTGGCGCCGGCCTCGATGAATGCGCAAGCCTCTTCGTAATTATGGATACCGCCCGCCGCCTTGATTGCCACGGCATCGCCGAGCACCTCGTGCATCAGCCGCACGTCCTCGAGCTTAGCACCGCCAAAGCTTCTGCCAGTCGATGTCTTAAGGAATCCCGGCTTGGCCTCCAGCGCGATCTCGCATACACGGCGCTTGGCGGCGTCGTCGCCGTCCAGTTTGCACATCTCGACGATCACCTTGTCAGTGATGCCATGCGCGCGACAAAAATCAGCAATGGTAGTCATCTCGCGCTCGATGGCATCAAAATCGCGGTTCTCAACCGACTCCTGATTCAAAACGTAGTCAATCTCGGTAAAGCCACACGCAGCGTATTCCTCAAACCTCGCAAGCTTCTCCTCAAGCGTCATAGTGCCCTGGGGAAAGTCGATAGCGCCGGCAAGGATGATGTCAGAGCCCTCGAGCATGGCGCGGCCCGTCTCGTACTCCTGCAGGTTCGCAAATACGCAGCGAAAGTTGTACTTTAACGCCTTCTCGACATACTGCTCAAACGTGTCCTCGGGGGCATCGATATAGTCGATGTATTTATTGATGGGTTTGGCAAGCGTCATGCTGGGCCTCCTTGTTCGGGGCTGACAACCGATTCGTGGTTTCACGCGAAAAACCACGTTCAATGTACGCCCGGCATGCAAGGACAGCGTCCGCATTCCGACAAGTGGTATGAAATTAGCCGTAAACGTATATTTACGGACAGCGAATGGCACCGCATGCGGATGCCGACAGCAAGGCATCCCCCCTCAATACACCCTCATGCCCATTTAAATAGCAAGGGGCCCGTATCTGTTGGGATGCGGGCCCCTTTCGGCCATGACCTATCTCAGCAACAAAGACTACTTGCGGCGAGCGCGGTAGAACTCGATCGCACTATCTTATCCGAGCCGGGGCACGTTCGCACAGCGCGCGTATGACGGTTGCAAAACCACCCCATTTGAAACAAAGACAAAAAAGTACTTGCAAAGACGCGTTCCGACATATAAGTTGATAAAAGACCGCCGTTGCGGTTTTAAGTAGATCGAGCATATTCAGTTTCAGTTTTCAGCGTGTAAGAGAAGGAAGATCGGCAAAGTACAACCCCAAACACAATGACAACTTAATGAGGTAACTGCCACATGTGAGGCACCCAGGGCATTGCTGTCTCGATTTTGAGCACGATGCCTTCCGCCTTGCATGGGCCGTTCCATCCCGCCCCTGCAGCAACTGCCTCACGGGCTCATTGAAAACCGCATAGCACCCCAACGTCAGCACATCACCCACAGCAAGCACATCACCCACGACAACCAACACATCAACAAACAGCACGAACATCAACCGATTGGAGAAGCTATGACAAACCACCGCATTAAAGACGGCAATAAGGGAAGCGTCCTCGATGCCCGCATTGAGCGAGCATATGCAAACGAATATGACGCCGCCTTTGCCGCCGCGACCATCAAGAACTACGCGTCGCTACCGCTCGCGACGATCTTGGCCGACCACCCTCAACTGCTGAAGCGCTGCACAAAGATCATGGGCGACCCCGACATTCGCAAGCTGACAGACCCCTATGCCCCAAAACGCGACAACGATTCGTACGTTCTTACCGTAGGCTGCCTAGCCCATATGCTTACGGCGCTCGACACGAAACTCAAGCTCGAATGGGAACCCGACGAGCGTCATGAACTCGAAAGCAAGCGGAACACCCTGCGCACCGCACTGTTCCTTCCGTTGGACGGCCTCAAGCGCTGCAACGTCGAGCTCAATACACAGGCGCGGCAAAAGCCCGGGACCACAGGGCAGAAAACTCCAAGACCCCATGCAGCCATCGTCGACCGCAACCGATATAACCGCATGACCGCGCATTTTTCCGCCGAGGGAGCAGCCGTAAGGACGCTGATCGACCTGCTGTGCCTCCTGAGCATCAACGAGCTATTTGAGGGCTATCTCGCCCTTGTTCCCGCGACGGCACCCAAGTCGGTAGCAAAGATCATCGAGACCTGCAGACGCCAGTTTGAGCGCCATCGCAATGGCAGCGAGATGAACGCCAGCATCGCGCAGTACTACGCGGCTCATTACAAAAATGACGGATGTGCCCCTGTCGAGCATCAGCTGCGGCTCGCCTACACCACGCCCACCGCAACGCTCCATCGCTTTGGAGCCCTTGGCGTTTGCGAGCCGCACGAACAGGCAGCCTGCCCCACAACCGAGCTCGATCTCAGGCTCGGGCGAACCCTGTAGCCCGCCAGCCCCTCCGCGGGCAACAATCCTATTCCACAACACAACCAACAGAAAGGAGTCCTCATGGACACCAATCATTCCCCCATCATCAGCCCCCTCACCATGCGTGAATCCGCCCGAGGTATCACGCTCACCAGCATTTACGATGAGATGCTCGCCCGTCGCGAGCTCTCCGTCATGGGAAACATCGAAACCCCGATGGCCCACGACCTATGCCAGCAGATCCGCCTGCTCGATGCCACCGACCCCAGCCGCCCCATCACCATATTTGTCGCCAGCGCCGGCGGAAGCGTGCGATCGGGTCTTGCGATCTATGACGCCATGCGCCTCGCATCGTGCCCCATCCGCACCGTCTGCCTGGAATTCGCCGCGTCCATGGGCGCCGTGATCTTTATGGGCGGCGACGATCGCCGTATGGCGCCCCATGCAGAGCTCATGATTCACGACCCGCTGATCCCCCAGGGGGCAGGCGGCTCGGCACTTGCGCTGCAGGAAACCAGCCGGCGTCTCATGCAGACCCGCAAGACCCTCACGCAAATCCTCTCGGACCGCAGCGGCCTCACGCCCAAGCGCATCCAGTCCCTCACTGCAAAAGACACCTACCTTTCGGCCGAGCGCGCCGTCGAGCTCGGCTTTGCCCACGAAATCCTCTCGACCACCAAGGAGGTCGCCCATGTCTAACCTCGCCAGCCGCCTCGCCGCATCTGAGTCCGCATCGTCCACCATCCTCGCTAAGGATCGAACGCTTTCCTGCGACACTCGCCAAACGGGACTCAACAACAACGCACTTGTGATCGGCCCCTCGGGAGCCGGCAAGACCCGAAACGTCCTCAAGCCCAACCTGCTGCAAATGAACGCAAGCTACATCGTGCTCGACACCAAAGGCACGCTCTGTCGCGAAGTGGGACCCGTGCTGGCAGCCCACGGTTACCGCGTGCAATGTCTCAACTTCGCCGACCTCAACACCGTCCCGGCCCTTGCGCCCGGCATCGAGCGCTGCGGCTACAACCCCCTGAGGCACATTCGTCGCAAGGCGGACGGCAGGCCCAACCAGCAGGACATCCTCTCGGTGGCAAAGGCCATCTGCCCCATCGAGGACAACAACCAGCCTTTTTGGGATCATGCGGCGGCAAACCTGCTGTCGTGTCTTATCGCCTACGTCACCGAACAGCTACCCGCCGACGAGCAGACGATCAGCTCGGTCATCAAGCTGATCGAGCACCTGCAGGACGGTGCCACGGGTCGATTGTTTGACGACCTGATCACGACCGACCCCCAAAGCTATGCCCTCTCGCTATGGCGGCGCTACGCCATTACGCAAAATGCCGAGCGCATGCACGCGAGCATCGTCGGCATCCTTGCCGAAAAGGTCATGTGTCTGGGATTCGACGGTGCGGCACAGCTCTATCGTGAGTGCCATCAGGTGGACTTCGCTTCCATGGGACACACCCCCTACGCCCTGTTTGTAACCGTGAGCGATATTGACCGCAATCTCGATCCGCTGACCGGCCTCTTTATTTCGCAGGCGTTTATGGGCCTCATTCGTGAGGCCGATAGGCAGCCCGACGGCAGCCTGCCCGTGCCCGTGCGCTTTATGCTCGATGACTTCGCAAATCTGCAGATCCCCCAGATCGACAACGTGCTCTCGATTATCCGAAGCCGCAACATCTGGGCAACGCTGCTGCTGCAGTCGACCAACCAGCTCGATGCGCTCTATGGCGAGGCACGCGCACGCTCCATCATGGGCAACTGCGACACGCATCTGGTGCTGGCGTTCCAGGATCCCGAGAGTGCCCGGGTGTTTTCCGACCGCGCTGACGCGCTGCCCAGCACGCTCATGGCGACGCCGATTGATCGCTCGTGGCTCTTTGTACGCGGTCGCACTCCCGAACAGGTCGAGCGCTTTAGGCTCGAAGACCATCCGCTCTACGGGGAGCTGCCCGAGGCGCAGCGAGGCCATGCGGAGGCCGAGATCTAGGCGCAGGGTTCTCGCAGCGCGCGTCGCCCCGGCGATGTTCCACAAAGGCCGTGCGCCCCGGGACCACGGCAAAGCAAAGGGGCCCGCATCCGATAGGATACGGGCCCCTGACTATAAGGCGCGATGCGTTAACAGCAAAGACTACTTACGGTGAGCGCGGTAGAACTCGATGAGTGCCTGGGTCGAAGCGTCCTGCTCGGCCTTGGCAGCGTCGTCGTGGAAGGCAGGCGTGATCTGCTTGGCAAGCTGCTTGCCCAGTTCGACACCCCACTGGTCGTAGGAGTCGATACCCCAAACCGTACCCTCGACAAACACGATGTGCTCGTACAGGGCGATGAGCTCACCAAGCGCGAACGGGGTCAGCGTGTCGCCGAAGATCGAGGTCGTCGGGCGGTTGCCCTCAAAGCAGCGAGCCGGGACGATTTGCTCGGGCGTGCCCTCGGCACGGACCTCGTCAGCCGTCTTACCAAAGGCAAGCGCCTTGGTCTGAGCGAGGAAGTTGCCCAGGAACAGCTCATGGACGTCCTGGCCACCGTCGGTCGCCGGGTTAGCAGTGTTGGCGAAGGCGATAAAGTCGGCCGGAACCACCACGGTGCCCTGATGCAGCAGCTGATAGAACGCGTGTTGGCCGTTGGTGCCGGGCTCGCCCCAGTAGATCTCACCGGTATCGGAGGTCACGGCGCTGCCGTCCCAACGGACATGCTTGCCGTTGGACTCCATGGTGAGCTGCTGCAGGTAAGCCGGGAAGCGATGCAGGTACTGGCAGTACGGCAGCACGGCATGGCTCTTGGAGCCAAAGAAGTTGACGTACCAGACATTGAGCAGGCCCATCAGCGCAACGGCGTTCTGCTCGAGCGGAGTGTTGCAGAAGTACTCGTCGATGGCGTGGAAGCCCTCGAGGAACTGCTGGAAGCGCTCGGGACCGAGCACGACGATCAGGGACAGGCCCACGGCGGAGTCAACGGAGTAACGGCCGCCGACCCAGTTCCAGAAGCCAAAGGCGTTGGCCGGGTCGATACCGAAGGCCTCGACCTTGTCGAGTGCGGTGGAGACGGCGACAAAGTGCTTAGCCACAGCCTCGGCGTTCTGCTCATCGGAGCCGTCGATGGCGCCCTGGGCCTTGAGCTGCTCGAGCATCCAAGTCTTGACCTCGCGAGCGTTGGTAAGCGTCTCGAGCGTGGTAAAGGTCTTGGAGACGATGATCACGAGCGTGGTCTCGGGATCCAGGCCCTTGAGCTTCTCGGCCTGGTCGTTGGGATCGATGTTGGAAATGTAGCGGCAGTCGATGCCGGCGTCGGCGTAGGGACGCAGGGCCTCGTAGGCCATGACCGGGCCCAGATCGGAGCCGCCGATGCCGATGGACACCAGGTGCTCGATCTTCTTGCCGGTAACGCCCTTCCACTCACCGGAGCGCACGCGCTCGGCAAAGGCATACATACGGTCGAGGACCTCGTGCACGTCGGCGACAACATCCTGGCCGTCAACGATGAGCTGGCCCTTCTCGCTCGCCGGGCGGCGCAGCGCGGTGTGCAGCACGGCGCGGTCCTCGGTAGTGTTGATGTGCTCGCCGGAGAACATGGCTTCGCGGCGCTCCTCGAGCTTAACCTCGCGGGCCAAATCGCACAGCAGCTTAACGGTCTCGTCGGTCACCAGGTTCTTGGATAGATCGAAATGCAGGTCACCGGCGTCAAAGCTCAGCTTGTTCACGCGCTCGGGATCGGCGGCGAACCAGGCCTTGAGGTCGATGCCCTCGGCCTCGAGCTTCTCCTGATGAGCCTCGAGCGCCTTCCAAGCGGCGGTCGACGTGGCGTCGATAGGTGCGGCAACAGTTGCCATAAAGTCCTCCTCAGCATACGGGCGCGTGTCCCCATGCGCCCGGACATTCAGATGCCACTATTCTAGCTCAGGTCAAGACCGTAATCAGCGAGCGTTATCAATCCGCCCCCAAACGGCGACCGACCAAAAAGGGACAGGTTTATTTTGGCAGGTCAAACGCTTTACCTATCAAAACTATGCGGCGGCGCACACACTGGCGAGCAACTCGCGCAAGGGAGAGCCAATGCCATCCAGGAGCTCAGGCGCGATAATGGCAAAGACGGGCACTTCGCCTCTACCCACAGCCGCAGGCACCTTTCCCTCCGAGACAATGCAGCCATGGGGAACAAAACCGTCCTCGCCAGAATCGAGCACCGCCATACGACGGGCAACCTCGCGCGCAAATCCAGCCGTGTCGGCATCCCCAATCGCAAGCACAAAGTCGACGCCCTCGTCGGTGGCCAAGGCAACAGCCTCATCGACCAGCTCGTCTCCCCCCTCGCCCTCAACCGAGCCACAACGGAACAGCGCGCGCTCCAACAATGCCCGGTCAAGCGACCCAAGCGCCGCCGCAACGAGCTCGTCGCGCGTATGCTTGTCGCCGCCCAGCACTACCAGTGCCTTGGTGCCGCCGTAGTGGGCGACCAGGCGCCCGCACCAACGTGCCACGTCGCCATCCGCGACAAGGCGCGTTGGCATACCAAACCCATAGTTGACCATCTACCCCACAACCCTTCCATGCTTTTAAGGTGAAACAGATCGTTAGGCTCATGCTACGAAGCAAGGTTTTCCGAGCTGTTTCGTGCTCTTTAGGGCTGCGTTAAAACCCGAATCAATCAAAACGGGACGCACAGATGGCTATGCCGCGATAAACGGAGGCACCAGGCGCACAAATAAGATGAGCCAAGCTAGCGCCAGGCAAAATCCACCCAGTACATCAGAAGCGTAGTGCACCCCCAGATAAATGCGACTGACACCAACAGCGAGAATGACGCACGCAAGCGCCATCACGGCAAACACGTTAGACGAAAGGCCGCCGGCTCCTCCCTGCACGAGCCATATGCCATATCCGTAAAACGCCATAGCAGCCATCGAATGGCCCGAGGGAAAACTGAGTCCCGGAGCCTCCACAAGCCGATATCCTTGGGGGCGAGGGCGGCGCACCAACACCTTAAGGAGCTGATCGATGGCACTGATGACGCCGACATTGACAGCGGCGCACATAACCTGAATCCGACAGGGCGCCCATATAAACGTGGCGACCAGCACGCCCACGACAGCCGGTAGCGATGCCATGTTCGAAACGGATTTCATCGCAACCGTCAACGCCGGCGAACGAAGCTTCTCAACGAAAAGCGCGTAGCCCAACCTGTCGATTCTCATGGCCTGTCGCTTAAGCACCTTAACCAGCAGGCAAGCAAAGACTGCAAGACACAGCACGGCCAGTACCAAAAGCGCAAGATCACCCATATCGGCGGTCATCCATATCCCTTCAGCGTATCCATCACATCAAGGTTAACGACCTAGCGTAAGCGCCCCGTAAACCTACCAAAAAGGACGGGTTTCTTTTAGATAGGCCAAACGATTTACCGAGCAAAATAAACCTGTTCCTTTTTGGCAGGTCTGGTATTATCGAACATGTATTCGATATGAACATGTGTTTGATGAGGAGGGCCCGGTGGAACACGGTCGGCGTACGTACATCTGTATCGACCTTAAGACGTTTTACGCCAGCGTCGAGTGTGTCGACCGTGGGCTCGATCCTCTTACCACCAACTTGGTCGTGGCCGATGAGTCTCGCGGCCGCACGACAATCTGCTTGGCCATCACGCAGGCGATGAAGGACCTCGGCATCCACAACCGCTGCCGCTTGTTCGAAATTCCCAACGGCATCGACTACATCAAAGCCGTACCGCGCATGCAGCACTACATGGAAGTGTCGGCGCAAATCTACGGCATCTATCTGGAATACGTGAGCCCGCAAGACATTCACGTCTATTCAATCGACGAATGCTTTATCGACGTGACGCCCTATCTAGACCTCTACCATACCAATGCCAAAGGCTTTGCCTGCATGTTGCGCGATGAGGTCCTCGCGCGTACCGGCATCACGGCGACGGTCGGCATCGGCCCCAACCTATTCCAGGCCAAGGTAGCGCTCGATATCACCGCCAAGCACGTACCCAGCCGCATCGGCATACTCGACGACGAGACCTTTCGCAAAGAGATCTGGCCCCATCGTCCCATCACCGATATCTGGGGCATCGGCCCCGGCGTGGCAGCACGACTCGAAAAGTATGGCGTCTACGACCTGATGGGTGTCGCCGCACTCGACGAGAACCTGCTCTACGACGAGCTCGGCGTCAATGCCGAATATCTCATCGACCACGCCTTTGGGCGCGAGCCGACAACCATCGCCGATATCCAAGCCTATCGCCCACAAGCAACTTCGACCACTACAGGACAGGTGCTCTCGAAGGGCTATGCCTACGAGCAGGCCTACACCGTCTTGCGCGAGATGGTCGACAGTGCCGTGCTGGACTTGGTCGATAAGCACGTGGTCTGCGACAGCATCTCGCTCTTTGTGGGCTACGCGAGCGAGCGCGCCGACATCCGCAGGCTTGATGCCAGCGGTACTGCACAATATGTGGACGGATGCGGACACCTGCGCTCGAGTACGTCGAGCATCGAACCCACCGCAACCGCCGGCCCCGAGCTCGCACCCCGTGCGCCCAAGCCCGTCCAGTGCGATGACGAAAGGCGTCGCCTGGTGCGCGAAGCGCAGGCAATCGATGGCATCTTTGCGGGAGAGCATGGCGGCAAACCGCGTGGTGGCTATGCCGCGCTCTTTGCGCACTCCAACGCCTCGCGCAAGCTGCCCGAGCGCACCAATTCGTTTAAGAAGATCATGGGCTATTTCGATGACCTTTGGGCGCAAACGGTCGACCCTAAACGACCGGTCAAGCGAATCAACCTGGGCTTTGGCAACCTCATGCCCGAGGAATTTGCCACTATCGATCTGTTTAGCGATGTCGAGGCCGATGAGCGCGAGCGCGACCTGGCGCGCGCCGTCCTGGCCGTGAAAGGCAAGTACGGCAAGAACGCGCTGGTCAAGGGATTAAGCTTTACCGCCGGCGCCACCGCGCGCGAACGCAACGACCAAGTTGGAGGACACCGTGCCTAAACCCAAACAACAGCCCGTGCGCCCGCCGACCGCCTTCGAGCGCCTGGCGGACCCCGAGGGCAGACGCCGCGCCGCCGACCCCAACCTCACAGCCAACGGTGCCGTGCGCGCCAACCGCGCCGCACAGTTTATGCCCTTTGCCGCCCTCACGGGATACTACGAACTCGTGCGCAAGCAGGAAATCACCGTCGAGC
>CABVDH010000038.1 GCA_902497065.1 uncultured Collinsella sp.
TATACTCATGGAAAACCTCCCATTTCCCGATGTCCAAGAAATGGGAGGCAGTTCACTGTTCCCTTTGTGGTGGTTTTTGGCGCGGATGGGTTAGTTGAGGGCGGCTTGGGCTAGGCGGGCTTCGGCGGCCTCCTCGGTGACGCCCAAGGCCACGGCGAACTCCTCGATGGAGCGGCGTTTGGCCTCCTTGAGTACGCGCATGTAGTAGGAGCTGGGTTTTTTATCAGCTTCCTCGGCCTGGCGAATGCGGTGCATCATGGTCTTTGCCACGCGGACCGTCTCGGGCGCGCCCAGCTTGAGCTGCTGCTTAAAGTGCGTCTCCTCAAGTGAACTGTTGCGCTCGGTAAAAGTGTCGCACTCCAGCTCGTCATAGTGGCTCAGCAGGTGCTCGGCATCTTGCTGCGAGATGGCGGCGTGCAAACGGTCGGCCTGCGCCACGGGGTACATGAGGATCGTCTGCGCATGTCCCTGCTTGGTCTCGAGCAGTAGCATGGGCTGCGGTGTGTCGTCCCTAAAACCGACGACGGTGCAGACTCCCTGACCCGGATGAATGACGTGTTGACCGATTGAGAACATGCTACCTCCAACTTATACGAATTTACGTATGTCTAGAATAACACGCTGACGTGCGCAAACCCTTACTTTATGCAGGAAAAGCACACAACTCCGATAGGTAAGAGTATTCGATAACAGGCGCAGCTCATTCACACCTTTATGCATTTTCAACGCCTGCATAATCTGCAGGCAGACTGGCATCTTTGAGTGACTCCATACAAGCTGTAGTCAATTTTGTGCATATGCAATATCGATTGGCTTTACCCTGCGACAGTGCCCGTCGCTTGTGATAGAGTGCTACAAACTCTGGCTTTTGCCCTACGAGTGACCAAGAGCTCGGGGGCTTTAACACAAGGAGGATCTATGCCCGAGAAGATTGAAGAGCTGGTACGCGCTGCGCTTGCTGCGGCCCAGGAGGCCGGCGACCTTTCCGCATTTGAACTTGACGATTGCGCTATCGAGCGACCGGCTGACACTTCTCATGGCGAGTGGACCTCTACCATGGCCCTGAAGTCCGCCAAGCTGGCCCATTGCGCCCCGCGCAAGATCGCCGAGGCCATCGTTGCCCATATGCCCGAGGACCCCGCGATCGAGAAGGTCGAGATCGCAGGCCCCGGCTTCATCAACTTCTACCTCTCCGTTGCCGTCAAGAATGCCATCTTTGGCGAGGCTCGCGAGAAGGGTATGGACTTCGCTAAGTCCAACGTCGGTGGCGGCCTGAAGACCCAGGTCGAGTTCGTCTCCGCCAACCCCGTCGGCCCCATGCACATCGGCCATGGCCGCTGGGCCGCTCTGGGCGACTCCCTTTGCCGCGTTATGGACCACGCCGGTTACGACATCCAGCGTGAGTTCTACATCAACGACCACGGCTCTCAGATGAACACCTTCGGCAACTCCATCAGCACGCGCTATATGCAGCTTGCCGACATCATCGCCAAACAGGGCGTGGATATCGATGAGGCTCACAAGCTGCTGATCGCCGACCGCGACGCCTTCGTTGCCGACGAGAACGACGAGCATCCCGAGACCCATCCGTACCAGGATAACTTTGCCGAGACCCTTGGCAAGGACTCCTATGGCGGCGACTACATTATCGACGAGGCCGCCGAGTTCTGGCGCACCGACGGCGATAAGTGGGTCAACGCCGATCCTCAGGAGCGCATGGAGAGCTTCCGCGAGCGCGGCTATGTGAAGATGGTCGACAACATGCGCGACCTCTGCCACGCCGTCAATTGCGACTTCGATCGTTGGTACTCCGAGCGTTCGCTGTACGTGAAGGACACCGAGGGCGAGACCGCCGGCACCTCTGCCGTCGACCGCGCTTTTGAGAAGCTCGACAAGATGGGCTACCTCTACACCAAGGACGGTGCCCTGTGGTTCCGCTCCACCGACCTGGGCGATGACAAGGACCGCGTCCTGATCAAGTCCGACGGCGAGTACACCTACTTCGCCTCCGACGTTGCCTATCACTGGGATAAGTTCCAGCGCGTCGACCACGTCATCGACATCTGGGGCGCCGACCACCACGGCTACATCGAGCGCGTCCGCTGCGTCTGCGACGCTCTGGGTTACCCCGGCAAGTTTGAGGTTCTGCTGGGCCAGCTCGTCAACCTGCTGCGTAACGGCAAGCCCGTCCGTATGTCCAAGCGCAAGGGTACCATGGTGACCCTGCAGGAACTCGTCGACGAGGTCGGCTCCGATGCCGCTCGCTACACGCTCATCTCCAAGAGCTCCAACCAGATGGTCGACTTCGATATCGAGGCTGTTAAGAAGCGCGACAACTCCAACCCGGTCTATTACGTGCAGTATGCTCACGCCCGCGTGTGCTCCATCCTGCGCCGTGCCGCCGACGTTACGCCCGAGCAGGCTGACGAGATGGGCATGAAGGCCGTCGCCGCCAAGGCCATCGGTGAGAACGTCGATTACTCGCTGCTGACCGACCCGACCGAGCTCGCCCTTTCGCGTAAGCTCAATGAGCTCACCGACCTCATCGCCAGCTGCGCTCGCGACCGCGCCCCGTTCCGTCTGACGCACTTTGCCGAGGAACTCGCCGGCGACTTCCACAGCTTCTACGCTGCCTGCCAGGTTTTGCCGAGCGAGGGCCGTCCCGTCGACCCCGAGCTTTCGCGCGCCCGTCTGGCCGCTTGCGACGCCGTCCGCGTGACGCTCGCCCTGGTTCTCACCCTCGTTGGCGTTTCCGCTCCCGAGCAGATGTAATCTGCGAGTCATTTGACCGTGCAGGTTCGGCTTTGCTGAGCCCTATAAGCCCGATCTCCATGCGGAGGTCGGGCTTTTTGCATAAACGCCGGCGTATTGACGAATTTGGGGCTGCTGGAAATACGAAACTATGCCGGTTTACTACGATGAATTGAGAAATGCCAACCACGCCGGCTTTTCGCTAAAAAGTGCAAGGCATCTACCTGCGGTTTTAGTTCAACAAGTTTCGGAGTGGTCGCGGTTGAGCGATTCATCGTAGTAAACCGCCATAGTTTTGGCGGAGGCAGTCAGATTTGTGGGCGGTAAACCAAAGAGTGTCCCTTTTGAATAGTCGTTTAAGAACGTCCCCAATGACTAAGTTGCAGGTGACGGCGGTTGTGTTACACTAACGCTGCGTATATGACGCAAATATCTCGATACAGATCAATGATGTCCGTCGGTATTTGACGGAACTAGACTGTTTAGCCGCCCTGAAGGTTTATGCAGGGAGCATGTGATCACAGGGCTTGAAAAGAAAGTTGAGCAAACACTGTGTCTGATCAACAGCAAGAAAACGAAATAACGACGACGCAAGCCGCTCCCGCTGCACCGGTTGTGTCGGACCAGGTCGCGGCACCCGCGCAAGCCTCGGCTCCTGAGACGCCTAAGGCTGCTTCGACGCCTACGCCTGCAACGGCTGAGAAGGCCGTTCCTGCAACTGGTGAGGAGGCTGTTCCGGCAAAGCCCAAGCGCACGCGCCGCGCGGCCAAGCCTGTCGCTGACGGCGAGGAGGTCACCAAGCCCAAGCGCCGTACTACGCGCACGACGCGCGCCAAGCGCACCGTTGTAGCTGACTCCTCGGCGCCGGTTTCCGATGAGGTCGCGCAGGCACGTGCGTTGGCGCAGATTAGCGAGGCTCAGGTGGTGCGCGCCCGCCGTCGTGCTGCCGAGCGTAAGGCCGCGGCTCTGACCGAGCTTGCAGCTCCGTCTGTGCCCGAGACGCCTGCCGCCACCGAGACCCCTGCCGCCGACCAGCCGACCGAGAAGCCGGTACCGCGCACACGCCGTCGCACGGCTGCTAAGGCCGAGCAGGTTGCCGATCAGGTAACCCCCGAGCGCACTGAGGCTTCGGTCCGTTCCGCGGCAGGGGAGGGCACATCGCCTGTTGAGCCCGCTGCGCCTGTCGAGGCCAGCGAAGTTCCCGTTGTCGATCCGGCTTTGCGCCCGCACCGTCGCGGTCGCAAGCCCAAGGCTTTCGTCGAGGCCGAGAAGGCCGCAGCCGCAGCCGCCGCCGCTCGGGATGCTGCGGCGACCGCCGAGCCTGCAACCGCTGCCGACGCGCCCGTCCAGGATGCTACGACTTCCGAGGCCGTTTCTGCCGATGTCGAGCCCGCCGACGTCCGTCCTGGTCGCAGCCATCGTACTGCTGCTAAGCGCACGTCCAAGGCCAAGGCTGCCAAGAAGGGTGCGTCCGAGGATTCCGCCGAGACGACCGCCGATGCATCGACTGATGCCGCCGAGCCCCAAGACGTCGAACAGTCTGCGTCCGAGAAGCCCAAGCGCGGTCGTAGGAAGTCCGCTAAGGCCAAGGCGTCCGAGCAGCAGGCTGATGTCGAAGCACAGGTCGATTCCGGCGCCGAGGCCAATGGCGCCGCTGCGGCCAATGCCGACGCCGCCGCAACCGATGGCGCCGCGCCCGCCGAGGCCGAAGATGGCGCTCGCCCCAACCGTCGCCAGCACAAGCGTAACGACGAGCGCAACGAGCGCAAGGACGAGCGCAACAACGACCGCCGCAACCGTCAGCGCGATCGCAAGCAGCGCAACAAGGAGCGTAATGCCGCTCCCACCGAGCCCACGCTTTCGCGCGAGGAGCTCGCGGCCATGAAGGTCGCCGAGCTGCGCGAGAAGGCCAAGGAGTTCGAGATCGAGACGACCGGCAAGAAGAAAGCCGAGCTCGTCGAGGAGATCTACGTCACCGCCGCGAAGGCCGAGGGCTTCCGCGACATCAAGGGCATCCTGCAGATTCGTCCGGACAGCTCCGGTATCATCCATGCCCATGGCTACATGAAGTCCAACGACGACGCCTTCGTGCCCGCCTACCTCATCCGCTCCGCGCGCCTGCGCACGGGCGACGTCATCGAGGGCTCGCTGCGTCCTTCGCGCGGCGGCGACAAGCGCGCCGGCCTCGCCAAAATCACGACCGTCAACGGTCTAGACCCCGAGCAGATTCGCAACCGTCCCAAGTTTGGTGACCTCACCCCGGTCTATCCCAACGAGCCGCTGCGTATGGAGCACGGCAAGGACTCCATTACCGGTCGCGCCATCGACATCGTGTCGCCGATCGGCAAGGGTCAGCGTGGCCTGATCGTGTCCCCGCCCAAGGCCGGCAAGACCACGATCCTCAAGAAGATCTGCCAGTCTATCTCGATTAACAACCCCGAGGTGCACCTCATCTGCCTGCTCGTCGACGAGCGCCCCGAAGAGGTTACCGATATGCAGCGTTCCATCAAGGGCGAGGTTGTGGCGTCGACCTTCGATATGCCCGCCGACAACCACACTCGTGTGGCAGAGCTCGTCATCGAGCGCGCCAAGCGCATCGTGGAGCTGGGCGGCGATGTCGTGGTGGTGCTCGACTCCATCACGCGTCTTGCCCGCGCCTACAACTTGGCGGCGCCCGCCTCAGGCCGCATCCTTTCGGGCGGCGTCGATTCGGCGGCACTGTATCCGCCCAAGCGCTTCCTGGGCGCAGCCCGCAATATCGAGAACGGTGGCTCGCTCACCATCCTGGCCTCTGCCCTCATCGACACCGGTTCCAAGATGGACGAGGTCATCTTTGAGGAGTTCAAGGGCACCGGCAACATGGAGCTTAAGCTCGACCGCGATCTTGCCGACCGTCGTATCTTCCCGGCCATTGACCCCGTTGCCTCCGGTACGCGTAACGAGGACCTGTTGGTCGACGAGCAGATGCGTCCGTTTGTCTTTGGTCTACGTCGCATTCTTGCCGGCATGAACAACACCGAGCGCGCGGCCGCATCGTTTATCAAGGGTCTAAAGGGCACCAACACCAACCAGGAGTTCCTGGTGCGTTCGGCCAAAAAGCACAGCGACTACGAGCAGACGTTCTAGGTTGTAATCCACACGCAGCGTTAATCATCAATGCGATAAAGGGTCGGGGCTTTGAGCCTCGGCCCTTTTCTATATCGCCGCTTCGCACTTATTTTTGACCATAAGACTTGCAAGCAGCAGGTTTCCCGTTTCAATCCGACATCGTCGCTTGCAATCGACAGGGCGGTTTCGCATAATAGCTTTTAAGCTTCGCGACGGAAAACGCAGATGAAACGAACCATATACCGTTGCCTTGGGGCATAGCCCCGCTTCATCTTCTCTCGCGCAGCCAACTGAATGATGCGATTTGGGTGCTGGAAGATGGGGAGAGCTCATGGCTTCTTCTGATGCAACACAACGAGCAGTCCTTGCCGGACTTTCGTGCGGGATCGGCCTTGCCGCTCCCGTGGTTATGTATGCCGCGACGCTGCCGTTTTCGTCGGTGAACGAGACGGTCGTGGCGGGTGCGGTTCCCTTCGCCGTGGGTGCGGTGGCGGGCGTGGGTATCTATGCCGCCTCGCTGGGTATCTCCGAGTACCGTGCGCAGCGTGAAGAGCGTCTGTTCCAGCCCGATGCCATGGGTGGTGCCGCCAATCTCAATCAGCATCAAAGCGAGTTCAAGACCGCCTCGATTCCAGCCCAGCAGCAGGATGCGACTCCTTACGCTGCGACTTCTGCTTCTCAGGCTCAGGCGGAGCAGTCTACCTCGGCATTCCTTTCCGGCCTGACTGGTGCGTTCCAGCGCCGTCATGCCGATGATGGTGTCCCTACCGTCGCTCGAGCCGCAGATGCTATGGACGAGGACGAGGCTTGGTCCATGATCGACAGTATGCTCGACGACGATTCGCCGGTGAGCTGCGACCCTGCACACTCGCGCGACGTCTATCAAGTCGCCATCGACGAGCTCACCAACGGCGGGCAGACCGGCTCCTTCAATCGCGACGACATCGCCGCCGCGGCACGCGCCGTGTCGGGCTCCCAGGCCGCCCCTGCGGGCAGCACGGCGGCTTTCGTGGCACTCGTTGCCAACGCGGCAGCCAATAACGCCTACAACGCTACCTCGGCGGACGCGAACGCTTCTGCCGACAATTCGTACGTTGATGAAGCCATGACTGCGGACGAGGAGGCCGTTGCCGACCGCCGTGCCGCCGAAAGCTCGTTGTGGGGCGCTCCTGCCCAGCAGCAGGCGGCTGAGGCTGCGCCGTACAATGCAAACCTCGCCAGCATGCCTATCATCTCCGGTGCCGCGGACATCGATCTCGATGACCTCGATGAGCCTGCAGCCATCACCGCATCAATTGAAGCCCAAGATCGCATCGACACCGGCGACCTTCCGGACGCCTCGCTCGAGGTTGATGTCCCCATGGCCGATTACTCGGGCCACGAGGACATGTGGGCCGCCGCCACCGCGATTCTGGATGAGATTGACGAGCCTGCTCCTGTTGCAGCCCCCGCTCCCGTCGCTGCCCCTCAGCCTGCTGCCCCCGCCTATGTCGGCCGTCACAGCGCTGTGTTCCCCGAGGATACCGCCCGTATCTCGCGCGAGAGCATCGAGCGGGCCGAGGCTATTGCCGCCGGCATTATGGAAAATCGTCGTCACGAGCGCGTCAATCAGATCCTCGAGGAAGAGATCGAGCGCCTGCAGTCCTCTACCGCCAAGCGTACGGGCCGTGCCTATCTGAGCGTTATCGAGGGCGGTACCGCCAGCTTCGCGCCGCTTCGCGCGGAGGCATAACTTCTGCATGGTTAAGATCAATCGAAAATGGGCGGTTGTAACCTGCCTGATGGCGCTCTTGATCTGGGGCAATTCGCTGGTTCCCGGCTCGGGGTCGGGCTCGCTGAGCCTAACGGTCATGGAAGCTATCCGCGGTTTCCTGCACGGCGTAGGACTTCCATATGAATGGGTGACCAACTTTGTTGTTCGCAAGTGCGCGCATTTTACCGAGTATATGGTGCTCGGCATCCTGGCAACGCACGCCTTTGATTTTGAGGGCCGGCGCACCTTTGACGTGCTGCTGCCCACGGCGGTGTTCCTGCTGCTGATTCCCTCGATCGACGAGACGATTCAGCTCTTTGTGCCGGGACGCGCCGGCATGATCACCGATGTGATGATCGACTGCTGTGGAGCGGCAACGGGCGTTGTGCTCCGATATCTCTTACGGTCGCTGATGTGCGCCAAAAAGGCCGCCTAGGACGTATTGTTTGGTCCTAGGCGGCCTTTTTTATTTGAGGGCTTATATGAGGCGTGGTGGCGTCGTTCCGTAGGTCGGATTTGCCGGGCGCGCCACGCCCCGTGGGTGCGTCTGTTACTGAAGCGCCTGTGCGCCCAGGGCCAGGCAGCCCATGATGCCCTGCTTGCCCTCGAGGCTGTTGTTGACGATGTAGCTATTGATGTCGTTGACCTCGGGCGTGACGATATAGCCGTTGAGCATCTCGGCGCACTTCTTGCGTGCGAGCGGCACGATGGGGGTGTGGTCGGCCACGCCGCCGCCGATGATAATCTTTTGCGGTGCGTAGCACAGCGTGTAGGTCATGAGTGCCTGTGCCAGATAGCCGGCGAGCAGGTCCATGGCCTCCGGGTCATCTGCCATGTCTCCGGCGCTCTTGCCATCCCAGCGCTTTTTGACGCCGGGACCTGCGATGAGGCCCTCGAGGCAGTTGTCGTGGAAGGGGCAGGCGCTATGCTCGCCAATGGTGTCGCGCGGGTCGCGCGTGACCAGGATGTGGCCGGCCTCGGGATGCATCATGCCGTGTACGAGCTGGCCGCCCGAGAGCACGCCGGCGCCCACGCCGGTACCGATGGTCAGGTAGACCACATCGGTAAGGCCCTGGGCGCAGCCAAAGGTGACCTCGCCCAGGCAGGCGACGTTGACGTCGGTGTCGTAGCCGCAGGGAATTTTGAGCTCGTTTTGGATGGTGCCCAGCAGGTCGAAGTAGCGCCATGCCGTTTTGGGCGTCTCCAGGATCTTGCCGTATTGGGGCGAGGCAGGGTTGACTGCGGTGGGGCCAAAGGCGCCGATGCCCAGCGCGGCGATGCCCTTGTCGGCAAACCATGCATTGACGGCCTCAACGGTCTCCTGCGGGGTCGTGGTCGCGATCTGCTCACGCTCCAGGACCGTACCGTCTGCATAGCCCGTGGCGCAGACCATCTTGGTGCCGCCGGCCTCGAGCGCTCCGATAAGCTGCTGTTCTGCCATAGTATTCCTCTCTCTGGGACGAGTTGCTCCGTGACTAAAGTATAGGGCTCTAAACCATTTAAGAAAGCGCTATAAAAAGAAGCCTCGCAACGTGGCGGGCGGTGCGGGGCTTCTTTGGTTGCTTTAGTTGCCGGGCCGTCCTTACCCGCGCGGCTTGATTTTATCACGTAGCGACTTGAGGTTCTCCAGTGCCGCGTTAAGCGTCTCGTCCCGCTTGGCAAAGTGGAAACGAATCAGATGGTTGACGGGCTCGCGGAAGAAGCTCGAGCCGGGCACGGCGCCCACGCCCACCTTGGATGCGAGGTCCTCGCAGAATTCGAGGTCGCTGTCATAGCCAAACTCAGAGATGTCCATCATGACGTAGTAGGCGCCCTGCGGCACGTTATGCTCAAGACCGATGCTATCGAGCCCCTGGCAGAACATGTCGCGTTTGGCGGTGTAGAGGTCGAGGACCTCATCGTAATAGCTGTCGTCGAAGTTGAGGGCGGTGACGACAGCTTCCTGCAGGGGAGCGGCGGCACCCACGGTGAGGAAGTCGTGGACCTTCTTGATGCGCTCGGTGATCTCGGCAGGGGCGATGGTGTAGCCCAGGCGCCAGCCGGTGATGGAGTAGGTCTTGGACAGCGAGCTGCAGCTGATGGTGCGCTCAAACATGCCGGGCAGCGTGGCCATATAGACGTGCTCGTGGGGCGCGTAGACGATGTGCTCGTATACCTCGTCGGTAATGCAGTAGGCGTCGTACTTTTTGCAGAGGTCGGCGATAAAGGTGAGCTCCTCGCGCGTAAAGACCTTGCCGCAAGGGTTGGAAGGGTTGCACAGGACGATGGCCTTGGGGTCGTTGTCGCGGAAGGCCGCCTCGAGTGTCTCGCGGTCAAAGTCGAATGTGGGCGGGTTGAGCGGCACGTAGATGGGCTCGGCACCCGAAAGGATCGTGTCGGCGCCGTAGTTCTCGTAGAACGGCGAGAAGATGACGACCTTGTCGCCGGGGTTGGTGACCGTCATCATGGCGGCCATCATGGCCTCGGTGGAGCCGCAGGTGACTACGATATTCTCGTTGGGGTTCACCGGCATGCCCATAAAGTGCTCTTGTTTGGCGGCGAGCGCCTCGCGCATGGCCTGGGAGCCCCAGGTAATGGAGTACTGGTGATAGAGCGGCTTGGGGTCGCTGGCGATGGCGCTGAGGCTATCGAGCAGCTGCGCCGGGGGATCGAAGTCGGGGAAGCCCTGCGAGAGATTGACAGCGCCGTACTTATTGGAGATGCGTGTCATGCGGCGGATGACCGAATCGGTAAATCTTGCCGTGCGGTTGGAGAGTTCTTTCATGACGGTCCTTTCGAGGATTTACAGTGGGGCAAGTTTACTCCTATGAAACCGGTGGGATTTGCTCGAAATGGTCTCGAAAAACTCTTTGGTTGATTTCCGATCTCAGCCGAACACATTGAGCTGACGGCACGCTCCCGCAGTTAGTCGAACGCCCCCGAGGTCCTATCCGGGACCCGGGGGCGGCATTTTCCCAGTTGAAGGAACGGTGGAGATGTGTTTCGATGGGTCCGGTGGCCATGCTCCGCCCGCCGCCCGGCACCTCTTCCCAGACTCAGCCGG
>CABVDH010000039.1 GCA_902497065.1 uncultured Collinsella sp.
AAGGGGGCAGTGATGGAGAGGATACTCGGCGTTAATCTCTCTGGCTGGTTTATTCCCGAGCCTTGGGTGACCCCGTCGCTATACGCGGCGACCGGTGCATCCAATGCGGCCGAGCTGCAGGAGGCCATGGGCACCGCCGCCTATAACGAGCGCATGCGCCGTCATTACGAGACGTTTGTGAGCGAGGATGATTTCCGTCGCATGGCGCAGATCGGCCTCAACGCCGTGCGCCTGCCGGTGCCTTGGTATGCCTTTGGCTCACAGGAGTCCGATGCGTCCTACATCTCGGTTGTCGACTACATCGACCGTGCAATTGAGTGGGCTGCCAAGTATGACATCCGCGTGCTGCTTGATCTAGCAACTGTGCCCGGTGGCCAGGGCGATTCCAACGATTCGCCCGCCACGCCAGAGGCTGTTGCCGAGTGGCATTCGTCCACCAACGGTCGTCATGTCGCACTCGACGTGCTCGAGCGCTTGGCCGATCGCTACGGCGAGGCCGAGAGCCTGCTGGGCATTGAGCTGCTGGATACGCCGCAGATGAGTGTCCGCAAGAGCCTCTTCACCATGACGGATGGCATTCCGGCGCACTACCTGCGCAACTTCTATCGCGATGCCTATGAGCTCGTCCGTTCGTATATGCCCGAGGATAAGATCGTCGTCTTTTCGTCTTCGGGGCATCCCAGCGAGTGGAAGCATTTTATGCGCGGCGCCAAGTACAAGAACGTCTACATGGACCTTCACCTGTACCATTACCGCGACGAGCATGCGCTCGACATCACGAGCCCCCGCGGGCTGACGACGGCGATTTCGCGTAACAAGCGCGAGCTTAAAGAAGCGATTTCGACTGGGTTCCCCGTGCTGGTGGGCGAATGGTCGGGCGCGGCGATCTTTGCCAACTCGTCGGTTACGCCCGAGGGCCGCAATGCCTACGAGCGCGTGTTTATCGCCAACCAGCTGGCTTCGTTTGCGCCGGCTGCCGGTTGGTTCTTCCAAACGTGGAAGACCGAGAAGCGTATTGCAGCATGGGACGCCCGCGCGGCGCTCGGCACGCTCGAGCGTGGCATGATTGAATAGGTTGATATGACGCAAAACAGCGCCCATACGGGCAAACTCTATGTGGTCGGCACACCCATCGGCAACCTGGGCGACCTGTCCCCGCGCGTTGGCGAGGCGTTTGCCGCCGCCGATGCCATCTGCTGCGAAGACACGCGTGTGACGTCAAAGCTGCTGATGCGCCTGGGCATTTCCAAGCCGCTTGTCCGTTGCGACGAGAATGTGATCGCCAGCCGCGCCGCCGGCCTGGTCGACCGTCTGATGGCGGGGGAGACCCTCGCCTTTGCCTCGGACGCCGGCATGCCGAGCGTGTCCGATCCCGGCCAGGCGCTGGTCGAGGCGGCACGTGAGGCCGATGTGCCCGTCGAAGTTATTCCCGGACCCTCTGCTTGCGTCACGGCGCTCGTTTCGTCCGGCATTCCCTGCGAGCATTTTTTCTTCGAGGGCTTTTTGGGCCGAAAGCACGGCGACCGCGTGCGCCGTTTGCAGCGCCTTGCCGTAGTGCCCGGCGCGCTCATCTTCTACGAGTCTCCACATCGCATCGTGGCGACGCTCGAGGCCGTGGCGGAGGTCTTTCCCCAGCGTGAGGTTGCCGTCTGCCGCGAACTCACCAAGCTGCACGAGGAGGTCTTGCGCGGGCCCGCTGCCCAGCTCGCCGAGGAGCTGCGTGCTCGCGGCGAGGTAAAGGGCGAGATTGCGCTGGTCATCGCGCCGCCGAGCGAGGACGAGGAGGCCGGTATCGTGCCGGTTGGCGCCGCGGCAGCGGATTCCGATGAGGCCCTGCGCGAGGATATCCGCGCCGCGCTCGAGGAGGGGGAGCCCGCCTCTGCGGTGGCCAAGCGCTTGTCTCAGAAGTATTCGCGCCGCAAGCGCGATGTCTATGCCATGGTGCTCGATATGCAATAGATGGAGGATATCCAGCCCTTGCGCTAGAATCATCCCCTGTATGCAACGTTTTTCTGGAGGACAAACCCCATGGATCAAAGCAAGCCTTCGTTCTTTATCACGACGCCCATCTACTACGTCAACGCCGATCCGCACCTGGGCACGGCTTATTCCACCATCATCGCCGACGTCCAGGCTCGCTATCGCCGCTCCGCCGGCTACAACGTCAAGTTCCTGACCGGCATGGACGAGCACGGCGAGAAGGTCGCCGAGGCCGCAGCCAAGCATGGCATGACGCCGCAGGAGTGGACCGACAGCCAGGCTCCGCACTTCAAGGAGCTTTGGAGCAAGCTCGAGATTTCCAACGACGACTTCATCCGCACCACCGAGCCGCGCCAGCATCATGCTGTGCAGTACCTGTGGGAGCGCATGAAGGAGTCCGGCTACCTGTATAAGGGCAGCTACGACGGTTGGTATTGCGTGCCTGACGAGACCTACTTCACTGATACGCAGGTCCAGAAGGGCGACGAGGAGTACGGCAGCGTCGGCCAGCACCTGTGCCCCGACTGCCACCGTCCGCTTGAGCGCGTGCAGGAGGAGTCCTACTTCTTTAAGCTTTCCGCTTTCCAGGACAAGCTGCTCAAGCTTTACGACGAGCACCCCGACTTTGTCGAGCCTGCGTTCCGCATGAACGAGGTACGTAGCTTTGTCGAGGGCGGCCTTAATGACCTTTCCGTGAGCCGTACGAGCTTTGACTGGGGCATTCAGGTCCCGTTTGACGAGGGTCACGTGACCTACGTGTGGTTCGATGCGCTGCTCAACTATATGACGGCCGTCGGCTACGGTGTCGACACCGACGAGGCGCGTGCCGAGCTGGCCTATCGCTGGCCCGCGCAGTTCCACATCGTGGGCAAGGACATCATCCGCTTCCACTGCGTCATTTGGCCCGCCATGCTCATGGCCATCGGCGAGGCCCTGCCCGAGCACGTCTTTGCCCACGGCTTCCTGACCGTGCGCAATGCCGAGACCGGCAAGGCCGAGAAGATGTCCAAGAGCCGCGGCAACGCCATCGCTCCGCAGGACGTTATCGACATGCTGGGCGTCGAGGGCTATCGCTACTACTTCATGACCGACGTCGTTCCCGGTACCGACGGCGCCATCAGCTTCGATCGCATGGAGCAGGTCTACAACGCCGACTTGGCCAACAGCTGGGGCAACCTCATCTCGCGTTCGCTCAACATGAGCGGCAAGTACTTTGATGGTTGCGCGCCCGCCAAGCCCGCATCGTTCGATGCGTTCGACAACCCGCTGGCAAAGATCGCCGATGGTCTGGTCGAGCGCTACATGGCCAAGATGGACGTGCTCGATTACGGTGGAGCCAAGGACGAGGTCATGGAGCTCATCCACGCCGCCAACCACTACATCGAGGACTCCGAGCCTTGGGCACTTGCCAAGGACGAGGCCAAGGCTGACGAGCTGGCGTTTGTGATCTACAACCTGCTCGAGGCCATCCGCATTGCCGCTCACCTGCTGATGCCGCTCATGCCCCAGACTTCTGTCGAGGCTCTGCGCCGTCTGTCTTGTGAGGGCGAGGCCGCGAGCGACGACCTCAAGGGCATTTGCGCTTGGGGCTTGCTTGCCGGCGGTCAGCCCGTCGAGAAGGGCGATCCGCTGTTCCCGCGTCTGGCGTAGAGACCGCGCGAGCGCCATATCGGCAATTTGCTGTTTAGCTGTAAGGGCATGGCCGCCACGGTCCATGCCCTTTTGTTTCAAGACGCCGCCATCATGCTAAGGAGGCAACCATGACAACTTCGCCTTTGGCAAACCCCACGGCCACCAGGGAGCTGCTGGAGGAGTTTGGCCTTGCGACCAAGCATCGCCTGGGCCAGAACTTTCTAATCGACAATCATGTGATCGAGCGTATCTGCGAGCTTGCCGAGTTTGCAGGTGACGAGCGCGTACTCGAGGTGGGTCCGGGTTGCGGCACGTTGACACTTGCGTTGCTGCAGGAAGCGGCGTGCGTTACGTCCATTGAGGCCGATCCTGAGCTCGAACCGGTGCTCGACGCCCACGCCGCCGACTATGCCAACTTCCGCTTTATCATGGGCGACGCGCTCAAGGTGGGTCCGGAGCAGATTGAGCAAGCCGCCGGCGGCGAGCCCACGGTATTTGTCGCGAACTTGCCCTATAACGTGGCGGCGACGATCATCCTGCAGTTCTTCCAGACGATGCCTGCGCTCAAGCGCGCCGTCGTCATGGTGCAAAAGGAGGTTGCCGATCGCATTGCCGCGGTGCCGGGCAACAAGACCTATGGCGGCTATACGGCAAAGCTCGGCCTGTATGCGCAGGTGACGGGTCGCTTTGAGGTGCCGCCGCGTTGCTTTATGCCGGCGCCACACGTGGACTCGGCCGTCGTGCGTATCGACCGTGTTGACGGCGTGGTGCCCGAAGGACTCGATCGCGAATTTGTGGCCCGCGTGATTGATGCTGCATTTGCTCAGCGTCGCAAGACCATCCGCAATTCCATGAGCGCCAACGGCTTTGCCAAGGACGTGCTCGATGCCGCCTTTGAGGCTTGCGGTATCGCACCCACCACGCGCGCCGAGACGCTTGATGTTGCCGACTTTGTCCGCCTGGCCCAGGAGCTAATCCATGATGCCTAATGCCGCACGCGTGACGTTTACCAAGAAAAAGAAGACGGTCGCCTGCCCCGTGCCCTTGGCACCGCTTGCCGACACGCATGCGCATCTGCTTTCGTTTTGGGGCAAAGAAGTGCCCGAGACGCTCGTGCGCGCCAAAGCTGCGGGTGTCGACCTGTTGGTGACGATGTTCGACCCCATCGCTGACAAACGCAGCGTGACGGACTATAGCGACTGGCTCGTGCGCGAAATTCTGCCGATGCAGGATATCCCGCAGATCAAGTATCTTGCCGGCGTGCATCCGTATGGCGCGCCGGACTATACCGACGACGTTCACGCACAGGTCGTTGCCGCACTCGATGACCCCTTATGCGCCGGTATTGGCGAAATCGGCCTGGACTACCATATGGACTATGACGACGATATCGCGCCGGCACCCCATAACGTGCAGATTGACTGCATGGCGCGTCAGCTCGAGCTTGCCGTGTGCCGTAACGTGCCGGTGGAGCTGCATCTGCGCCACGAGGACACGGACCATGAGCGTACCTCGCACGTGGACGCCTACAACGTGCTTCGTGAGGTGGGCGTGCCCCAGGCCGGTTGTGTGCTGCACTGCTTTGGCGAGGACCGCGCCACGATGGAGCGCTTTGTGGAGCTGGGCTGCTATATCGCCTATGGTGGTGCGGCTACCTTTAAGCGCAACGACGACGTGCGCGAGGCATTCGCGGCAACCCCACTCGATCGAATTTTGTTCGAGACGGATTGCCCGTATATGGCTCCGGAGCCCATCCGCGGTCTTGAATGCGAGCCCGCAATGATCTCCATTACGGCAAACACGCTGGTCAACGACCGTGTCGATCGTACCGGCGAGGATGCTGAGGCAATCGCGCGAGCAGCTTGGGAAAATGCCTGCAAACTTTTTCAAAAATAGTTCTTGCGTTCGCGATGGCGCTCCGTTATTCTAATTCCTGCACGCGGGCGTGGCGGAATTGGCAGACGCGTACGGTTCAGGTCCGTATGGGGGCAACCCCATGAAGGTTCAAGTCCTTTCGCCCGCACCATTGATTGAAAAGCTCCCAGCAATGGGGGCTTTTTTGTTATGGGCCTCTTGTTGATGTCACGTTGCTGCTTCGTGCGGGTATCCTAGTGCCAACGTGTGCCTATCAGAGGAGAGACCATGCTGTTGTCCGGTATCATCGCCGCCCTTACCAGCCTTTTGATTCCCATCATCATCCTGTTACTGCTGCTTCCTAACGCCTGCTATGTCGTTGAACAACAGCATGCCGTGATCATCGAGCGTCTGGGCAAGTTTAACCGCATCGTCAACGCGGGCTTCCACATGAAGGTGCCCGTGATCGACCGCAAGGCCGCTACGGTGAGTCTGCGCACCATGAAAAACGGTTTTGGCATCGACGTTAAGACCCAGGACAACGTGACCATCGGCCTTGGGGTCTCTGCTCAGTACCACGTGAGCTATGACATGGGCGCCGGCCCGGCAGATTCGGGTATCTACAAGAGCTACTACATGCTGCAGGAGCCCGTCGACCAGATGCGTGACTTCATCACCGACGCCCTGCGCTCTTCGATCCCCGTCTACACACTCGATGAGGTCTTTGCCAAGAAGGATGACATCGCCAAGGATGTCAACGCTACCGTTTCCGAGCAGATGGCCGCCTACGGCTTCACCCTCGTGTCGACGCTCATCACCAAAATCGCACTGCCGACCGAGGTTGAGAACTCCATGAACGACATCAACGCTGCCCAGCGCAAGCGCGCTGCGGCACAGGAGCTCGCTGAGGCCGATCGCATCAAGCGCGTCACCGAGGCGACCGCCGAGGCCGAGGCAATGGAAAAGGCGGGCGAGGGCATCGCCAACCAGCGCAAGGCCATCGCGCTGGGTATCAAAGATTCGCTCGAGATCATCCAAGAGACGGGTGTCGGCAATGACGAGGCCAACCAACTGTTCATGTTTACGCAGTGGTCCGAGATGATGACGGAGTTCGCTCGCACGGGTAAAACCTCGACGGTCGTGCTGCCGAGCGACTTTTCGCAGTCGGCCTCGATGTTCGAGCAGATGCTGACCGCCAGCAAAGTTCAAAACGATTCGAAGGAGTAGACGCGCGTGAAATACACCGTCGTTTGCGTCGGTAAGCTCAAGGAGCGCTTTTGGAAGGACGCGTGCGCTGAGTACACCAAGCGCCTAGGTGCCTATGCCAAGGTTGATATCCGCGAGGTGGCCGATATCGACCCGGCTAAGGCGGGCGGCGTGGATGCCGCGCGCGACAAGGAGGGGGCGGCAATTCTTGCTGCATTGCCGTCTCGAGCGCATGTGATCCTGCTGGCTATCGAGGGCAAGGAGCGTTCGAGTGAGGAGCTCTCGGCGCGGCTCGACGATCTTATGCTGCGAGGCAGCAGCGACATTGCCTTTGTAATCGGCGGTTCGGACGGCGTGAGTGATGAGGTACGCGCCCGCGCCGACGAGATGCTCAGCTTTGGACGCATTACCTTGCCGCATAACCTGGCGCGTGTGGTGCTGCTAGAGCAGATTTACCGTGCCTGCAAGATCAGTCGTGGCGAGCCGTATCACAAATAGGTCGGCAATAGGAAACAATGGCGTGGGACAATACCTTTCGTTTTGAGGAATGTGTCTGAAAGGACTATGAGATATGAAGATTGGATTTGTCGGTTTTGGCAATATGGCGAGCGCCATGGCCGATGGCTGGATCGCTGCCGGTGTAGCTGCGAGCGACATGTGCGCCTGTGCGGGTCGCTACGACGCACTGGTTGAGCGCTGTGAGGCGCGCGGCATGGCCGCCTGCCACGATGCCGCCGAGGTTGTCGCCGCATCCGATATCGTGGTCGCTGCGGTCAAACCGTACATGATCGAGAAGGTATTCGCCCCGCTCAAGGATGCTCTTGCCAAAAAGGTCGTTCTGTCGGTTGCCTGGACCTGGGACAGTGTCAAGTGGGAGCAGGTCCTGCCGGGCGTCGCGCATATCTCGACGGTGCCCAACACGCCGGTTTCGGTGGGCGAGGGCGTCATCGCTTGCGAGAAGGCTTCCACGCTTAGTGATGAGCAGAGCGCAGTGGTGCTTGATCTGCTTGGCAAGCTCGGTGCGGTGGTCGAGCTCGATACGAGCCTGCTGTTCGTGGGCGGCACGGTGGGTGGTTGCGCTCCGGCATTTGTCGCTATGGCAATCGAGGCCCTGGGCGATGCGGCGGTCAAGCACGGTATCCCGCGTGCCGATGCCTATCGCATTGTGAGCCAGATGGTGCTAGGTACGGCAAAGCTGCAGCTTTCAACTGGTCAGCATCCTGCGGCGATGAAGGACGCCGTATGCTCGCCCGGTGGCGCCACCATCAAGGGCGTCGTTGCGCTCGAGGACGCCGGCATGCGCAGTGCCCTGGTCAAGGCAATTGACGCAACTCTCCAGTAAAACCTGCCATTTAGGGACAGGCTTATTTTGGAAGGTTTTTCCTGCGGTTTTGTCGTATGTGCGAAAAGCGCCCCGCAACCGGATCGTTACCGGTTGCGGGGCGCTTGCGTTTGCCCAGATAAAACCGACCAAAATAAACCTGTCCCTTTTTGGCAGGTTAGTCCCAGAAGCTGTCTTCCTCATCCTCGGACTTGGGCCCGCGGTCGACGTACATCTTATGGGTGCGCTTCTCCATTACAAAGGCAAGAATCGCAAATAACAGGATGCCGCCGGCGAAAAGGATGGCAAAACCGGTGCGGGTGCCAAACAAAAAGGAAAAAACTGCGTCCATTGGGTGCCTTCTTGCGTAGTTGAGTTGGGTCGTAAACGCTCATAAGTATATACTTACCCATACATGTACAAGGTTGCAACCTAAATGGAATGTATATCGCCGGAGGATCTAATGCTTGATATCAAGTTTGTTCGCGAGAACCCCGATGCCATCGATGTCGCCATGGCTAACCGCCAGACGTCTTGGGATCGCGAGAAGTTCTTTGAGCTCGACGACGAGCGCCGTGCCGTCATCACCGAGGTCGAGGAGCTCCAGGCTACGCGCAATGCCGAGTCCAAGAAGATCGGCGCCCTGATGAAGGAGGGCAAGAAGGACGAGGCCGAGGCCGCCAAGGAGGCCGTGCGCGCCGTCAACGAGAAGATTGACGGTCTGGCCGAGCGCCGCACTGCTCTCGAGCAGGAGCAGTACGACTTCATGGCTCACCTGCCCAACATTCCTTGCGAGGCCACGCCGTACGGCAAGGACGAGGACGAGAATATTGAGCGCCGTCGTTGGGGCACCCCGCGCGAGTTCGACTTCGACTTTAAGCCGCATTGGGATCTGGGCACCGATCTGGACATCCTCGACTTCGAGCGCGGCAACAAGCTCTCCGGCAGCCGTTTTACCGTTCTCGGTGGCGCTGGCGCCCGCCTGGAGCGCGCCCTCATCAACTTCTTCCTCGATACGCACACCAGCCGTGGTTTTAAGGAGTGGTGGCCGCCCATCGTCGTCAAGCGTCAGACCATGTTTGGCACGGGTCAGCTGCCCAAGTTCGAGGACGACGCCTACCACGTCTCGGGCGACAACTTCCTGATCCCCACCGCCGAGGTCGTGCTCACCAACCTGCACGCCGGCGAGGTCCTCGACGCCGACACCCTGCCGCGCCGCTACACCGCCTTCACCCCCTGCTTCCGCGAGGAGGCCGGTTCCGCCGGTCGCGACACCCGCGGCATCATCCGTCAGCACGAGTTCGACAAGGTCGAGATGGTCAAGTTCGCTAAGCCGGAGGAGTCCGACGAGGAGCTCGAGAGCATGACCGCCGAGGCCGAGTACCTGCTGCAGCAGCTGGGCCTTCCGTATCGCGTGATTAGCCTGTGCACCGGCGACCTGGGCTTCTCTGCCCGTCAGACCTACGACATCGAAGTCTGGCTGCCGAGCTACAACGCCTACAAGGAGATCAGCTCCTGCTCCAACTGCGGTGACTTCCAGGCTCGCCGCGCCAACATCAAGTATCGCGACCCCGAGAACTTCAAGGGTTCGCGCTACCTGCACACTCTCAACGGTTCCGGCCTGCCGGCCGGCCGCACCATGGCCGCCATTCTGGAGAATTACCAGAACGCCGACGGCACCATCACGATCCCCGAGGTTCTGCGTCCTTACATGGGCGGTCTCGAGAAGATCGAGCCGGTCGCGTAACTTGGCTGCATAGGGGATATGCAAGGGCGCTCCTTCGGGGGCGCCCTATTTCGTGCGCAGGTCCATATCATGCCGTGCGGACAGCTCAATAGAAAACACACGAACAACTGTTCTGTATACAGCCATCTACCTGCTATGCTTTTGCTAAATAAGAGCGAGAGAAAGGGGACGCGATGGAGCTGTTTGATGATCGGGTGGTTTTGTTTGAGAGCGACGAGGGCGGGGAGTACCTGCTTGTAACGTGTGAGCCGTCTGGCATGGGTGGCCTGGTGGTTCGGCAGGCGAGCGAGGGTCCGTTGACCCAATGGTGCTTTGAGGAGTCGCCGCATGTGGTCGAGACCTTTGTGGCGCACGAGGGGCTTGTGGCGCTGGAGCACTTCTATGGAGTTGGGACTTCCAACCAGGTCGCGCGCATGCTGAGCATCTCGTTTGCCGATTTTGACTGTGCCCAGCGGGTGAGATCGCTCCTGAGGGAACTTGATGCCAAGTTCGACGTGATCGAAAAGCCAATCGATCGTACGGGGAACGGCGGTATATGCGGAGCAGCATGACAAAACTGCGTTCCACAAAAAAGTTTGAGATTGTGCTTGACTCCAATAGGCTAAAGTGGTTTTATATGTCTTGCGCTGCGGCGTTACCTCAGCTGGATAGAGGGTCTGACTACGAATCAGAACGTCATAGGTTCGAATCCTATACGCCGCACCAA
>CABVDH010000040.1 GCA_902497065.1 uncultured Collinsella sp.
GTGGCTCGCATCCTCGCGGGCGGACAGGTCGTGCCGGTCACCGTCTGCTGGGTCGACGGCCGTTGTTTTACGATCGACGAAATTATCTCGACCACCGGGTTTGGCCTGATGGTCCACGGCATCCGTACGGCAACATATAAGGTGCGTTTTGGCGGGCACGCGACCGAGTTGTATCTGGAGGACCAGACGCGCGAGCGGGTGGACGGCTCGCAGGCGCACGTGATGCGTTGGTGGGTCTGGGCCTTTGACCGCACGCTTGAGGGCGAGCGCCGTAGGTAAGGACGCGCGGCATTCGGGTACAATGGCAAGAATCTTGTCACCTACGGCGCTGTCGTGGCGCTTTTTGAAAGGACGAAGTATGAACGATATCCAGGGCTATCAGAACGGCCCCGTCGAGAGCGGCGCAAGCCGCGCCAAGGAGATGTCGCCGCGCGCGTACAATCTCGCCATGTCTGCCCTGATCTTCTTGGGCTTTTGCGCCATGGGCGCCGGCGCCTACTTTACGAGCACCATGTCGTTTGCGCGCATGATGATGAGCGGCGCCGCCTTGCCGCTGGTCTTTGGCTCGTTTATTTTGACCATCGTCGGCATGGTCATGATGTCGGCTGCTGCGGGCAAGCAGTCCGTGGGCCTGTCCCTTGTGGGCTACGTAATCTTTGCTAGTACCTTTGGCCTGACCGCGTCGTTTGGCCTTGCCAACTACGACCTGCCCACCATCAACACTGCCTTTATCGCCACGGCCGCCATCACCTTTGTCTTTGGCGCCTTGGGCGTGACGTTCCCCAAGTTTTTCCAGCGCGTATATGGCATCGGTTTTGGCATTCTGCTCGCCACTATTCTGGTTGAGATCGTGCTGATGTTCATGGGCGTCTCGCAGACCATCACCGACCTGATCGTGATCGTGGTGTTCGCCGGCTTTATTGGCTACGACACCTATGTTGCCACGACGGTGCCGCCCACGCTGCCCAATGCGGTGCTCATGGCGTCCAACCTGTTCGTGGACATTATCAACGTGTTCCTGCGCATCCTGAACATCCTCGGTCGTCGCGACTAAAGCGCGGCATTGCGACGCTTCCTGCCGGACACAGTAAAACGATACGAAAGGCGGTCCTCCGGGGCCGTCTTTTTTGTGCGCGGCGGGGTATCATGGATGGGAAAAAGCCGATAGCGGCAGCGACAGGAAAGGTGGCCACGTATGGCAGATGTCGACAACAGGAACCGTAACCGCAGGTCTAACCGAGCGGGTCAGCCCAATCCCAAGCGCGAGGCGCGTGCCAAGGCCGCCGAGCGTCACGTGGCAACCATGTGGCGACTGTGTCCGAGGCCTGCGCCAAGGACATTGAGCGTTCGCTTGCCGGCGTGCGCGAGTTCGATGGTATGCCTGCCGGCTTTGTCGCGGCGATGAAGGCCAAGACCCAGAAGGCAGCGGCTGCCGCTGCCGCGGAGCCGGTTGCCGAGGTTGTGGAGGCCGACGCTGCCGAGGTGGAGACTGCGGTCGAGCCCGAGGTGGCACCCGAGTCCACCGAGTCGGCTGACGAAGCCGAGTCCGCGCCCGCGGAGGAGGCTGCTCCGGTCCTGCCTGAGGTCACTGTGCTTGATGCCTCCGCTACGCAGGCAATCCTCGATAACGGCCGCGGCTATGCGCAGTTCTGCGATATGGCCGTGCTTGCCTTTGCCTCGTTTACCAATCCGGGCGGCGGCTATATCCAGGGCTACCTGGGCCAGGAGGCCACGCTCTGCGCCGATTCGTACCTGTACAACGTGCTCGACAAGCAGCGCAAGTGGTACGGCGAGAACCGTCGCCGCAACATCAACTGCGAGCTGTACCGCAATCGTGCGCTGGTGGTGCCCGCCGTGCGCTTCGACCGCAACCACGTGCACGCATACGCCGATGTAATCGTCGCTGCCGCGCCTAACGTCAAGCGTGCCCGTCAGGAGTACCGCGTGAGCGACGACGCCCTGTTGGATGCCCTGCGCGACCGTATCCGCTTTGTCCTTGCCATCTGCGATGAGCTGGGTCGCGAGAAGCTCGTGCTGGGTGCTTGGGGCTGCGACAACAACGGCTTTGACGCCGAGGCCGTGGCAGAGCTCTTCCGCGAGGAGCTCGCATCGGGCGACTTCAAGGTCAAGCAGGTGTTCTTTGCCGTGCCTTCTACGCGCTGGGATGAGGACTTCGCCAAGTTTGAGCACGTGCTGGCAAGCTTCCCCGAGCGTAACGAGGAGTCCTATGCCCAGGTTGCCGCCCGCGCCGCAGCCGCTCGTGCCGCCGAGCAGGCCCAGGCTGCCGCCGAGGACGATGAGGACGATGACGATTGGCGCAAGTACCTGTAATCGGTACGTGCCGACAGATAGGTCGAGCCGGCGGGAGGGCTGCTCCCGTCGGCTTTTTACTAAAGGAAGGGCTTACGATGAAAAACGTTCTGTGCTTTGGTGACAGCAACACCTATGGCTATGATCCGGCTGGTATGCGCGATGGCACCGCGGTGCGCTATGCGCAGGATGTGCGCTGGTGCGGCGTGGCGCAGCGTGACCTGGGCGAGGGCTGGCATGTGATTGAGGAGGGGCTCAACGGCCGCACGACGGTGCGCGACGATATGTGCCATCTGGACACTAACCTCAACGGTATTCGCGCGCTTCCGATGCTGCTCGAGGCCCATAAGCCGCTGGACGCCATTGTGATCATGCTGGGCACCAACGACTGCAAGACGGTCTTTAACGTGACGGCTTCCGATATCGCCCGCGGCGCCATGGCGCTGATTCGCGCCGTCCGCGCGTTTCCGTGGACCGATGCCGCACCTTGTCCGCGCATTCTGCTGATGGCTCCTATCAAGATCAAGCCGCAGATCGCCGATGTGTATATGACCGACTTTGACGAACATTCCGTTGAGGCATCTGAACATTTTGGCGAGTACTATGCGCACGTGGCCGAGCAGTTTGGCTGCGACTTTTTGAATGCCGCCGAGTTTGCCGAGCCGGGCGATATCGACTATCTGCATATGATGCCCGAAAGTCACGAGAGCCTGGGCCACGCCGTGGCAGCCAAGCTCCAAGAGATGCTCGGTGAGTAGCGCGACCCCAAACCACCACAAAGGTACCCTTGCGGTGGCTTGTTTCGTTTGTTTGTCTTGATCTGTAACAGTTGTAAGGCCGAAAACGGGCTAGATGTTACAGATTGAGATTATTTAGGTCGATATCGGTCGTTTGTCTCGATCTGTAACATCTAGGGTCGATTTTGCCGAGTTAATGTTACACATCGAGATTATCTTCTCAATGGAATTTGGATGTCTCGATTTGTAACAGGTGGGCCGAAAAATGGACTCTAACTGTTACAGATCGAGATGTTTGTGGGAACCACCGCAAAGGTGCCTGTCCCCTTTGCGGTGGTTTTGAACTGCGAGTCTTAATACTGCCACATATGGTTAACGGGGCCGGAGCCTTTGCCCATGTCAAAGCCGGCGGCGAGAGCGCCGGTTAGGTAGGCCTTGCCGGCGTTGACGGCGTCGGCAAGATCCATGCCCTGCGCCAGCGCACAGGCGATGGCGGACGAGAGCGTGCAGCCGGTGCCGTGCGTGTTGTCGGTCTCAATACGCTTGTGGCGGAACCACGTGGTGAGCGGATCGCCTAGGTGGTTGCCCTCATCATCGAGCGGCGCGGGTTCGGCCAGTACGTCGTTGGCCTCGTTGACAAAATGCCCGCCCTTAACGAGGGACGCGCAGCCAAAGCGGCGGGTGAGGAGCATGGCGGCGTTTTGCTGGGTGCGCTCGGAATCGACCTCGTAGTCGAGCAGCGCCATGGCCTCGGGGATGTTGGGCGTGATGACGGTCGCCAGCGGGAACAGGCGACGCGTGAGCGCCTCAGCGGCATCTTCGGCAATGAGGCGGGCGCCCGAAGTGGCGACCATGACGGGATCGACGACGATATTTTGTGCGTTCCAGGCACTCAGGCGGTCGGCGATAACCTCGATAATCTCGGCAGAGGAAACCATGCCGATTTTGACTGCGTTGGGGCGAATATCGTCAAAGACGGCGTCAATTTGCGCAGCGACGATATCGGGGGAGATATTTTGCACGGCGGTGACACCGAGCGTGTTTTGTGCGGTGATGGCCGTGATGGCTGTCTCGGCATACAGACGGTGCGCCGTGATGGTCTTAATGTCGGCCTGAATGCCGGCGCCACCGCTGGAATCGGATCCTGCGATGGATAGAACGGCAGGTACCTTGCTGCGATCCATGTTCGCTCCCTTGTCTGGTCGGATTCAAATGGGTCTTTAAGCCAGCATTATAAAGATGCCCAGGCCGGCGATATGCCGAACCCGGGCGCGAGATGTAATTTTTACGCAAATGTAAGCAAATGTTCACACGTCAACAATTGGCGGGCGCCGACTCGATGTTAAAAGGCGATTGCGGCGAAGAGACTAGTCCTCCATACCGAGGTCGATCGTCGTGCCCTCAAACACTTTGTTGACGGTGCGGACGGCGCACATCTTGCCACACATGGTGCAAGTGCCCTCGGTGGCGGCGGGGGACTCCTCGTAGCGCTTCTTGCCCGTAACCGGGTCGAGCGCGCACTCCCACATGGCGTCCCAGTCGAGCTTGCGGCGTGCCTGGCCCATCTTGTCGTCCATGTCGCGGGCGTGGGGCACCTTTTTGGCGATGTCGGCGGCGTGTGCGGCGATCTTGGTGGCCATGAGGCCGTCGAGCACATCCTGGGCGTTGGGCAGGCATAGGTGCTCTGCCGGTGTCACGTAGCACAGGAAGTCGGCACCGGAGCTTGCGGAGATAGCGCCGCCGATGGCGGCGGTAATGTGGTCGTAGCCCACGCCGATATCGGTCACCAGCGGCCCCAGCACATAGAACGGGGCGTTGTGGCACAGACGCTTCTGCAGTTTCATGTTGGCGGCGATCTCGTCGAGCGCCATGTGACCCGGGCCCTCGACCATGACCTGGACGCCGGCGGCCCAAGCACGCTTGCACAGCTTGCCCAGTTCGATCATCTCGGCAGTCTCGGTGGCGTCGTTGGAGTCGTAGAGACAGCCCGGGCGGCAGGAGTCGCCGAGTGAGATCGTTACGTCGTACTCGTGGCAGATTTCGAGCACCTCGTCGTAGAACTCGTAGAAGGGGTTCTCGTTACCGGTGACTTCCATCCAGCCAAACAGCAGCGAGCCGCCGCGGCTGACGATGTTCATGAGGCGGCCGGTCTCCTTGAAGGTCTTGATGACCGATTTATTGATGCCGCAGTGGATGGTCATAAAGTCCACGCCGTCTTCGGCGTGCGCGCGCACGACCTCGAGCAGATCGTTCTTGGTCAGCTTGACCAGCGGCTTTTCCATGTAGCCGATGGCATCGTACATGGGGACGGTGCCTACCATGAGCGGCGTCTCGTCGATGAGCTGCTGGCGGAACTGGCGCGTCTTGCCCGAGTTGGAGAGGTCCATGATGGCGTCGGCGCCAAAGTCCTCGGCGATCTTGACCTTCTTCCACTCTTCGGCGGCATCGGCCTTATCGCCCGAGATGCCCAAGTTGACGTTGACCTTGGTGGACAGGCCCTCACCGACGCCAAAGGCGCGCATGCCCTTTTTGATGTGCACGATGTTGGCGGGAATGGCGATGCGGCCGTCGGCCACGCGCTCGCGGATGTACTCGGGGTCGCGATGCTCGCGCTCGGCGACTTCCTTCATCTGCGGTGTGATCTGCCCGGCGCGGGCGAAGTCGATTTGCGTGACGAGCTTGGGCTCGGTCTGTGTGCTCATTGGCACGGCTCCCTTCGTTGGCATTACCCATATCAGGTTTGCGGGTCAGGGCGGGCGCGCCCAGTCTCAGCCTGCCGTCTTGTCCTGCAAGCTCCCCGTTTATGTGGTGCGCTCAAGTATAGCCTGAATGGGTACGATTGGGCCAACAAGCGTGCCTGTGGGGAGGCGAACATGGAAGACAAGCATCTATATCGAGAGACACAATGGGATGTATCGGCCGAGGAAAGCCGTGCGCACCATGGCCTTGTCGCGATTGGTTTTGCGGTGCTTGCCGTGTTGGTGATTGCCTTTTGTATTTGGACGTTCGGCGGTCGTGGCGGCGTCACCTGGGGGTTTGAAGCCGACGATGCCCTGCCGATTATGACCATGAAAGTTTCTGGTGGCAACACGGTTGCCGCACCGGGCGACTATTGGTATCCGCGCGACGAGTTTGTGCAGCTGCAGTTGAGCGGCGGGTCTATTCCGGGCGAAGAAATCGAACGCGTGACGTTTGATGAGGCACTCAAAACACTCATGGTGGAGCTCAAAGATCAGGGCGATGTGCCCACGACCATGGATATCGCTCTGACGGAGTGGCGTCTGGAACCTCCGTCGGGCGTTACGGTATCCGACGTAGAGCACGTTAAGATTACCTACCAAGATGGCTCGACGAGCGAGATTGCAAAGGCCGATGGCTTGGCGGAGTAACGGGGTGTTTGGAAACGGCGGGCCTATAGTGCCTGCGCGTTCATGAAAACCAGGGTGTTTTTGTCTGAAAGCTCGGGGATGTGCCGATAGCCGATATTGAATGCGGTAAGTTCGCTTGCATCCTCGAGCTTGTTTTCTGCCATCCACCGCACCATGGAGCCGCGCGCCTTTTTGCTGGCGGTCGAGCGCTGGATGGGCTTGCCGTTGCGGACGCCTTCGCCAAAGAGGCATGTGACGACCGCGACATCGGTGGTGAGGCGGGGCAGAACGGCTTTGGCATACTCTACGCTGGCGAGGTTGACGATCGTGGTGTTTGAGCCTGCCGGGGCGATAGCCCGCGCGAGCTTGTCGCTCCAAAACGCGTAGAGGTCTCGGGCATCGTCAACGGCGAGCTTCGCGCCCATCTCCAGCCGATACGGTTCGACGGCATGAAAGGGACGAACGCACCCGTAGAGGCCGGAGAGGATCCAGAGATGGTCTTGCAGCCATGCGAGCTGCGCGGAATCCATCACCTCGGGTGCCATGCTCTGGTATTGAATGCCGTGATAGGACATGACGGCGGGGGAGATTCGACGCGCGATATCGGGATCGGCGAGGTCGGCATCGCTCAGGACGAGCATAAATTCGTGAAGCGTATCCAGGCACACTGTAAGCAGTTTGTCACTCACGTTCCATAGCGCCTGCAGGCCGCCGCTCCCTTCATTCCGCTCGATATCTAGCAGTGCGCGGTGGAGGCGAGCTGTCTCGCGCGCAAAGGGTGTAATGCCCAGGACTTCAAAAGCATCTTGGGCCGCGCGCATCTGCTTGGCGGGCGAAATGATGACCTGCAGCATGGACTCTCCTCTGCCAAAAAAGAAGTTGCGGTGGAATACGGTCTGTTTTGGTCGTTTATGGGCCAGTTTAGTCCGTATTTCACCGCAACTGATGAAGGGTTGGTTAGGCGCGCTCGAGGAAGGCTTTGTAGCCGCGATAGGCCTCGTAGATATCGGCCTTGTTGGCGACCTCCCACAGGGCGTGCATGGACAGGACGGCAACGCCGGAGTCGATGACGTTCATGCCATACTTGGCCATGATGTAGGCGATGGTGCCGCCGCCGCCCGCGTTGACGCGGCCGAGCTCGCAGGTCTGGAAGTCCACGCCGGCCTCGTCCATGATGTCGCGGACGAGGGCCACGTACTCGGCGTCGGCGTCGTTGGAGCCACCCTTGCCGCGGCTGCCCGTGTACTTGTTGAAGCACAGGCCGCGACCCATGAAGGCGGCGTTCTTGGTCTCGAACTTGCCGGCGTAGCCCGGATCGAAGCCGGCGGACACGTCAGAGGAGAGCATACGGCTGCGGGCGAGCGCGCGGCGCAGGGCCAGCGGGCTATCCTCGCCGGCGAGCGTCATGATCTCGGCGACGGTGTTCTCGAAGAAGCGGCCCGTCATGCCGGTGGCGCCTACGGAGCCAATCTCCTCCTTGTCGACGATGAGCGTGATGCTCGTGCGCTCCACGTTGGCGACGTCGATCTGGGCGAGCATGGAGGGGTAGGCGCAGACGCGATCGTCGTGGCCATAGCCCAAAATCATGGAGCGGTCGAGGCCCATGTCGCGGGCGGGGCCGGCGGGCACGACCTCGATCTCGGCGGAGAGGAAGTCCTCCTCCTCGACGTCGTACTGCTCCTTGAGGATGTCCAGGAACATCTGCTTGACGGGCTCCTTGGGGGCGTCCTTGTCGTCCTCGTCAAACTTGACGGGACGGCCGCCCACGATCACGTCGAGGATCTCGGCGTCGACGGCGTCCTTGGCGGGCTTGGACATCTGCTCGCTCGAGAGGTGGATCAGCAGGTCGGAGATGGTAAAGACCGGGTCGTCTTCCTTGTCGCCGATGTTGATGTCGACGGTGGTGCCGTCCTTTTTGCAGATGACGCCCACGAGTGCGAGCGGGGAGGCCACCCAGTGGTAGCTCTTGACGCCGCCGTAGTAGTGCGTGTCGAGGTAGGCCATGTCGCCGGCCTCGAAGGCGGGATTCTGCTTAAGGTCCAGGCGCGGCGAGTCCACGTGGGCGCCCAGGATGTTAAAGCCCTGCTCGAGCGGGGCGGTGCCCAGGTTAACGAGCATAAGGTCCTTGCCGTGGTTGGCGGCGTACACCTTGTCGCCTGCCTTGAGCTCGCGGCCTTCGGCGATCACGGTCTCCAGATTGACGTAACCCGCCTTCTCGGCCATCTTGATGCCGGTCTTGACGCACAGGCGCTCGGTCTTGTTCTCGCTCAAAAACTGCTTATAGCCGCGGCAAAGCTCCTCGAGCTCCTCGACTTGCTGTGGCGTGTACTTTTTCCATGCGCAGGGACGCTCCATGACGCAGGCTCCTTTCGGATCGATCGTGCTGGTTGATGTACCGTGAGCCATCGTATCACGCGCGGGCTCGCGGCGGCAGGGGAGCTTGATGTGCGGTGGTCGCGGGGCGGGGAGCGTGTAAACTGGTGTGAGCAAACCGTGCCCAGCCCAAAGCGAGGTATTCAATATGTCTGACAAGCGCCGTACCTTTGCCGTTATCGACGGCAACTCGCTCATGCACCGCGCCTTCCACGCCGTGCCGCCCACCATGAACGCGCCGGACGGTCGTCCCACCAACGCGATCTTTGGCTTTTTGAACATGTTTCTTAAGATGATCGATGCCTTTAATCCCGACGGCGTTGTTGTGGCGTTTGACAAGGGCAAGCCGCGCGTGCGCATGGAGATGCTGCCGCAGTACAAGGCTCAGCGCCCGCCCATGGACCCCGATCTGCACGCGCAGTTTCCCATGATTAAGGAGCTGCTCGCCGCGCTCAACGTGCCGATCTTGCAGTCCGAGGGCTGGGAAGGCGATGACATCCTGGGCACTATGGCGCGCCTGGGCGAGCAGGCCGGCTGTGACATGCTGCTGGTGACCGGTGATCGCGATATGTATCAGCTCGTGACCGAGCACGTCAACGTGGTCTCGACCCGCAAGGGCCTGTCCGATGTGGCGATCATGACGCCCGAGAGCGTGGACGATCTGTATCACGGCATCACGCCGGCGCTCGTGCCCGACTTTTATGGTCTGAAGGGCGACACGTCCGATAACATCCCCGGCGTGCCGGGCATCGGCCCCAAAAAGGCGAGCGCGCTCATTGCGCAGTACGGTAGCCTGGACGAGGTCATCGCGCATGCTGACGAGGTCAAGGGCAAGATGGGCGAGAACCTGCGTGCGCACATCGACGACGCGCTGCTGAGCCGCAAGGTCGCGACCATCCGCACCGATGCGCCCGTTGAGCTCGATTTTGAGGCGACGTCCTTCCCGGCGTATTCTGCCGATGAGGTTTCCGCGGCGCTGGGCACGCTTGGTATCACCGCCATGCAGAACCGTTTCTTGGCGCTGATCGGTGGCGAGGGCGGGGCTGCTGCTGCCTCCAGTGTGTTTGAGATGCCTGCGATGGTTCGCGCAGCCGCCGGCGATGCTGACGCGCTTGGTGCCGTTGCGGCTGAGATTTCCCGCGCGATTGATGCCGGCGAGTGGGTCGCCGCCGTGGTGGACGACGACAAGGAAGAGGGCGCGCTCTTTGGGCTGACACGCACGCTGTGGCTGGCGACGTCCAAGGGCCTGTTCGCGCTCGAGGAGGGCGACGGCGGTGCGGCGGCTGAGGTTGAAGGCTTTAACTTCGCCCACGGCGTGATTGCCGGCGTGCTCGCGCGCCTGTTTATGGAGGGCCGCGTGGTGAGTCCGGACATGAAGGCGCTGCTGCACGAGCTTTCGCCCATCGATTCCTCTGAGCCCGAGCTCATGGATCCGCTCGCTGCCGATTCCACGCGTATCTTCGATACCGTGGTCGCTGCCTATCTGCTGGATTCCGATCG
>CABVDH010000041.1 GCA_902497065.1 uncultured Collinsella sp.
GCGCCTCGGGATGTGCCTTGGGCAGCCAGCCGTGCAGCGGGATGATACCGGCCTTTGCGCCGAATCCGAAGAACGCGAGGACGAAGCACGCGGAGGAGACGGCGGGACCAAAGTCATGCGTACGGAAATCACTGAAGCTGAAGGAACCGCCCACGCCGTTGGTCATGAGCAGGAAGCTCGCCATGATAAGGACAAAGCCCACGTGCGCGATGACGAAGTAGAGCCAACCGCCCCTAATGGAGTTCTTGTTCTCCTCGATAACGACAAGGAAGTAGCTCGTAAGGGACATGAGCTCAAAGGCGACCAGGAACCAGAACACGTTGTCGGCGGTGATGACGAGCATCATCGAGGCGACGAAGGTGTTCATGAAGAAACCGGCGCGCCCGACCTTGCCCGGGTACTCATCGAAGTAGGACAGACCGTAGATGAAGCCCGCAAAGGCGAGGATTGAGATGAGGACCACGATCAGGCCCGCAAGGCCGTTGAGCAAGAGCTCGAGACGGGCGAACGGGAAAAAGAAGACCGTGTTGAGGGACGAAACGTCGCCAAGCACGGCCTCGAGGCCCGCGATGAACGACAGCACGGCCGCGACGGCGCCGATCAGGCAGCCGGCGGTCTTGGCGGCGTTGTCGGCCTTAATCAGCAGAACCGAGGCGAGCGCACCGATGCACGAGACGGCAAGCGATGCGATAAACAGCGTCATGCTATCCATTGTTTACGCTCCCTTCTGCTTTCTCGGACAGGCCCTGGGCCACAGCGGTAACGTCGACGACCGGACCGTTTTCGATCGAGCGCAGGCGCTTGGCCTCGTCGAGCTCGCGATCGGCCGCGCCACCCATGACGGTCAGCGCCTTGGTAGGGCACGCCGCCACACAATGCGGGCCGTCCGGATCGAATGCGCACAGGTCGCACTTGACAGCGCAGGTGTACTGACCAGGAGCCCACGTAAGCAGGCTGCTCAGGGACTTAGGATACGAAGGCGTCGGGTCGCACATGCCTGCGACACCGGCGATAGACGTGCCATCGGGATGGATGGCGCCGAAGGGGCACGCGATGGCGCACAGCCTGCACCCGATGCACTCCTGCTCCTTAACGTGGATGCGGTCGCCATCGTGCTCGATGGCGTTCACCGGGCAGACCTCGGCGCAAGGGGCACCCTCGCAATGGTGGCAGGCCAGGGCGGCCGAGATGCCGCCGGTCTTCACGAGCGCCAGACGCGGCGTGTCCTGAAGACCCTGCATCCGGTGGGCATCTGCGCAGGCGGACTGGCATGTTCCGCAGCCGATGCACCTCTCCGGGTTGATATCGATGAAGCGGTTCATCCCCACTTCCTTTCAAAATAACGGGCCGGGCGTCCGATGCGCTTGGACGCCCGGCCCAAAAAGCCAACGAGAACGGGACTACACGATTTGGTTCACATGCGTCTCGTCGTCGAACTTGGCGGCGCCAGGCTCAACGTCCTGGGGAGCGGCGGCGTCCACCAGAGCCTGCTTGAGCTCGGTGTACTGACGCTCCACCTCGCCCTCTGCCCAAACCTGGTCGGCGATAGCGTCGACCTGGCAGGCGGAGAACTTGTCCTCGGGCGTATGCGAGACCGGGTCGACCTTGTGGATGGTCAGCTCGTTGCACTTGCCGATCCACCACTGGTAGGTCATGTAGACCGTGCCCTTGTTGATGCGATCGCTCACGTCGGCGCGGCTGTATACCTGCCCACGGCGGCTGTGGACCGAGACGATGTCGCCATTCTTGATGCCGCGTGCCTGGGCGTCCGCGGGATTCATGCGGACAAAGCCGGGCTCGTCGGCAAGCAGCGCCAGCGTCTTGCAGTTGCCGGTCATCGAGCGGCAGCTGTAGTGGCCGACCTCGCGGACGGTGCACAGGATGAGCGGGTACTCATCGTCGGGAAGCTCGGAGGGCGCCTCCCAGTCGTGCGCCATCAGGTTGGCGCGGCCGTCCTTGGTGGTGAACTTGCCACCAGCGAACATGTCGGGCGTACCGTGGTCGTTCACATCGGTGCTCTTGACCGGCCACTGGGCGTAACCGCCCTCGGGAGCCATCTTCTCGTAGGTCGCGCCCACAAAGTTGGGGCACAGGCTAATGCACTCGTTCCAGATCTGCTCGGTGTTGTCGTAGTGCATGGGATAGCCCATGCGCGTAGACAGGTCCGCGAAGATCTCCCAGTCGTGACGGCACTCGCCCTTGGGCGGAACAGCCGCGTCAAAGTGCTGGAAGCTACGGTCGGATGCGGTAAAGACACCCTCGTGCTCGCCCCAAGAGGTAGCGGGCAGGATGACGTCGGCAAGCATGGTCGTCTGCGTCATAAAGATGTCCTGGCAAATGAACAGATCCAGCTCGGAGAGCGTCTTGCGCATACCGGCCGAATCGGGCTCGGTCTGCACCGGGTCCTCGCCGTAGTTGTAGAAGCAGTGCACCTTGCCCTCGTCGACCAGGTGGCCCAGGTCGGTGAGCTTGTAGCCCTCCTCGAGCGGGAGCTTTTCCTCGGGCACGCCCCAAGCCTTGGCAAACTTGGCACGCACTGCCGGGTCGGTGACCTTCTGGTAACCAGGGTACAGGTTGGGCAGCATGCCCATATCGCAGGAGCCCTGGACGTTGTTCTGACCACGCACGGGCGCGAGGCCGGAATTGGGTTTGCCGATCTGGCCGGCAACGCAGGCGATGGAGGCGATGGTATGCACCGTCTTCAGGTTCTGCTTCTGCTGGCATACGCCCATGCCCCAGCCAATGATGGCAGAGGGCTTCGCCGTGGCGTACATCTCGGCAGCTTGGTGGATCAACGCGGGCTCGACACCCGTGATGTCCTGTACGGATTCGGGAGTGTAGTTCTTGATGGTCTCCCACCACTCGTCAAAGCCGTTCGTGTGCTCGGCGACGAATTCCTTGTCGTAGAGGCCATCGTTGACCAAGCAGTTGGCAAAGGCGTTGAGGAACGCGACGTTGCAACCGTTCTTGATCGGAAGGTAGAGATCGGCGATACGCGCGGTTTCGATATGGCGCGGATCAGCGACGATGATCTTGCAACCCTTTTCTTTGGCTCGCACGATACGCCTTGCGACGATGGGGTGCGAATCGGCAGGGTTATAGCCGAAGAGGAAAATGCAGCCCGCATCCTCCATACCGGGGATGGAGCATGACATGCAACCTGAACCAACCGTGTCCATCAGACCGAGGACAGTAGGGCCGTGTCAAGTACGGGCGCAGTTGTCCACGCTGTGGGTGCCGATGCACGCACGCGTAAACTTCTGCATGACGTAGTTCGCCTCATTGCCGCCGCCTCGCGAAGAGCCGGTGGTCATGACAGCATTAGGACCATATTCGTCAATTATGGCCTGCATCTTAGATGCGGTGAAATCCAGTGCCTCGTCCCAGCTTACGCGCTCAAGATCCGCGCCCTTAGTGCGGCGGATCATCGGGTGCAGTACGCGAGGAGTCAAGATCTTGGTGTCGTTGATGAAGTCGTAGCCGCTCATGCCCTTAAGGCACAGCTCGCCCTGATTGGTGATGCCGTTGAGCGGTTCGGTGCCCACGACCTGGCCGTTTTGGACCAGGAGGTTGAACTGGCAACCGGCGCCGCAGTACGGGCAGATCACTTTATGCTTCTCCATGACACCCTCCTTCCTTTTTCTGCTACCGAATGCTCGGTATTTAATATGACAATCATTGGGCCTGTCGTCCCGACGCTTACGCCTCGTTTTCGATGGTGGCGCGGGCACGCTCGGCAGTCAGTTCTGCCAGGCGCTCCTCGTCTACCAGGGTGAGGCCCTTGGTCGGGCACGCCTCGGCACACGCCGGACCGCCGGGACGGTCCACGCACAGGTCGCACTTGAGCACGAAGCTCTTGGTCTGCGAACCCACGCGCACATCACCCATCAAGACGGGGACCTGCGTGGTCGCAACGCTCACGGCGCCAAAGGGGCAGGCCATGACGCAGCTCTTGCAGCCGATGCAGTTGTCCTCGTTGACGCCGATGCGATGGTTCTTTGGATCAAAGAACAAGGCGCCCGTGGGGCAGGCCTTGGCGCACGGAGCGTCCTCGCAGTGGTGACATGCCACCGGCGCGGAAATCTCGTAGGTGCGCGTTACGCGCAAGCGAGGTGCGGCGATGTTGCCGGGAATATCGTGCGCCTCGATGCACGCCGCCATACAGGTTTGGCACCCAATGCAGCGTGAAGAATCAGCCACGACTCGTTTATTGCCCATGTTGTTCACTCCCTCCTGAATCCCATGCCGGAGAGATCCTGTCGACGTAGCCCCGGACCGCCCGTGGTCCGGCATCGACGTATCGAGTGCATGCGGCGAAACAGGCACTTCGATAGAATTCCTCCAACGATATACAGGCTAAATATACGCAGTTGCAGGTGGCAAACTTGAGCATAGGCCCTGCAATACGGGTGTATTGCAGGGGTTTTGGCAGGTTGGAATTATTCTCTAGAAGCTATAAAGGTGAGTGTATTACATGCGTACGCCTCAGAGATTTTTATGCGCTCTCATTTTGGATGTACTACGCTTGTATTCGTGTTTATGGTTATCAACTTGAGTGAAATAAAGTAATCGTTATAAGATGCTCAAGTATCGGCACATGCCGCATTTGACCGACTATATTGCACGCTCATTAAGGGGGCCAGTGATGTCATCGACTCAAAAAAGAGCCATCCTGCAGGTGCGCATTCGCGAGGAAGACAAGCAGCATGCCGAGCATCTCTACGATGCCATGGGCACATCGCTCGCCGAGGCTGTCCGCCTTTTTGTCGCGCAGAGCATTTTGATGCGCAAGCTTCCCTTTTAGCCGGTCGCCGTGCGCTCAAAGGACGGCACCGCCGCCTATGGATCGCTCAAAGCATACGGAGATCCCAATCGCCGCTCCGAGGAGCGCAATGCTTGGATTGAGTACCTCGCCACAGAAAGCGACGATTCGATTTTGGGTCCCGAGGAAGTAGATATCCATGAGTAGCACCATCATCGACGAGACCGTCATCCTGCGCTACCTGCTTGACGACGACGAGGTTCTGTCACCGCGCGCCGCCAAGGTCATCGCCACGCGCACCGCTCGCGTCTACCCCGAAATCATCACGCGCGTCGTGGTCACACTGCGCGACGTCTATAAGGTTCCCCGCGTTGAGATTACTGCGGCCATGAAGAGGTTGCTCGATGACGTCATGGTCGACGAGCCCACCGTTGTCGCCCTTGCCGTCAAACTCTTTGGCAAGACCCATATGGACTTTACCGACTGCCTCCTCGCAGCCCGAACCGCCATCTACAACGATGATGTCGTGAGCTTTGGCAAGCCCATCATCCAAGGCATGATCGACTACCGCCGCCAGCGCCAAACCGCCGCCGACGCCCGCGACCGCGCCGCCGAAGCCCGCGGACACGGCACCGACGCCACCATCGACAAGCTCCGCCACCGCCCCCGCAGCTAACCCCATCCCCACCTAAGTTGCGGTGAAATACGGACTGTTTCATGCCTTTAAAGGCCTCAACAGTCCGTATTTCACCGCAACTTATTGAAGGTGGACCGCGAACGATTTCGCTATCGGGATTCGGCGTAGGGTTTTGTTGTCGGAATGCCGTAACCGCGCATCATGGCACCGAACGATTCTACGTCGTAGGTGTCCGAGAGTTTGAAATGAATGATGTTGTGGCCCATGGCGCGAAGGTTCGCGTCGCGCATGAGGGCCGCTCGATACGTTTTTGCCGCCGCCCGCTCTGGATCATTTTGAGCCTCGTCTTCAAACTTGCCTAGCCTATGCAGCTCTGCCAGCGTCCATGAGCCGTCTGACATCTGCCAGCCATAATCTGCTAGATAATAGCCAGCGTTTCCCGGTCGCGTTATCTCAACTTGAAGCTCAGGCGCGACAACCCCAGCGAGAATCATCGCTGCTCTCGCCTCAGACTCGCCGCCATTGTCTGACCTGCCGTCCATATACTCAAAAACGTCAAAAGCACGCGCGATGCAATGCAACCCTCGGCAATTTGCCTGCGCATATGCTCGCAGCTCTTCGCGTTCGACATCGTACTCACGGGCCAAGCCATCGACATAGCCCAGCGCATAGCGAAAGGCGCTCGTTCGAGCGATATCAACAACCGTTCGACACGGATCCGTCAGTGTAAACAGACCTAGCCGCCACACTTCGCCCGCCCGCCAGCGCTTGTATTCAACGAACTCATACGTATCACGCCTTATAGACCGTGGCAGCAGTACTTGCACTTTATCCAGAAGCGTATACGCCGAGCCGATGCCGTAGAGCAGCGCTGCTGTCGATCCGCAAAACACAGCATCCGGTTCAACGACCGCAATAGCGGATGCCAGCTGAAAGATGCGATCTTCAACCCCAAGATTATTCCAATAGACCGGATCCGCATACACGTGGTTGTAAAGACGAAGCATGAGCTCTTCCTGCATAAGCTCACGCGCACGGCGTTCATCCCAAGGATCAATTGTTATAAGCAGCTGTCCATCTTGATGAATTCCAACGGCCGAGAATAGCATCCTTGCATATGACTGCGGAAAATGTTTGCCTTTATCGAGCATGGCCAACCCCATAACCATCACGGCGGAGAGAATACCATTACGCTATCGCATGCTTCCGTCCGCAGGCCTTGCCAAAAGCTGACCAAAAGCTTGACGCCGCAGGTCAGAGCTTCAAAAAATATTTCCACTCTCGGTAGACGGTCGCTACGATCCTCCCAACGGCATCAAAATCCAACCTTACAAATAGTTGCGGTGAAATACGGACTACATGGGCCATAAAAGCCGAAAAACAGTCCGTATTTCACCGCAACTTAGGAGGGGATGTGGGGTCCCCGGCATGTATATGAAAACGGCTCTGGCACCAAAAGGAGCCAAAGCCGTTAAAGATATCCTATGGAGCGGGCGACGGGAATCGAACCCGCGTCATCAGCTTGGAAGGCTGGGGTTCTACCATTGAACTACGCCCGCAAGATATGGTCGGGACGACAGGATTTGAACCTGCGACATCCTGCTCCCAAAGCAGGCGCGCTACCAAACTGCGCCACGTCCCGAAGGTGTTGAGCAGCTAAGGTCTAAACCTTGCGTGTCCCAAAGCGAAGGAAATTATAGGGGAGACTCCCCGCCTGTGCAAGCGGCGATGTTCTAGCTCCTCGAATGTGCGACAAACCGGCTGTGGAGCAGACCAATCACAAACGCCACCACGGCGACCGGCGCCCACGCGGCTCCAATGTCTGCCAGCGGCAGCACATCGAACGGCAGCCACGCGCTCGCAAAGAACGCGTCGCGGACCGAGGTGATCACGCTCTGCACCGCGACCACGCCGCCGACCCAAACCCACACCTGCGGATGCGCATCGCAAAAACCATGCACCAGGCCCATAAGCACCAGCACGATGGCGACGGGATACAGAGCGTTGAGCATGGGCACCGAGAACATGAGGATCATGTCGAGGCCCACGTTGGAGAGCACGCACGAAAACGCCGCGAACACAAAGGCGAGAACCGCAAAGGGACGGCGCATGGCCTCCTCGGAAGCCTCCGCTCCCCCTTTAACCACATACGTCTCGCAGAAGTAACGCGAGCAGCAGCTGATGAGGCCGATGCACACGTTCATGCAGGCGAGGAAAAAGATTGCAAAGACCACGACCGTGCCGACAAGGCCAAAGTGCATGGAGGCAGAGCGGGCGAGGATGGCGGCGCCGTTAGTGGCATCGGGCATGACCGTGCCGAGCTGCATGCCGGCAAGCGCCAGGCCGCAGTAGATGACGGCCATGAGCACACCGGCGATCACACCGGAGCGCGAAATCTCGAAGGCCACGCGCTTGTCATTGGTAACACCCAACTCGTGGATGGTCTCGGCAATGATGATGCCGAAGGCGAGCGACGCGAGCAGGTCCATGGTCTGATAGCCGGTCAGGAAGCCCTGCACGGCGGCGCCCGCATCGTAGGGAGCCTGAGGCGCGGCAGCCGGTCCCAGTGGCGAGATCACGGCAGCACCCACGACCAGCACGATGAGTGCAATGAGCGCGGGGCCCGTAATGCGACCGAGTACGCGTGTGATGACACCCGGGCGCAGCGTGAGCGCAAACGCGACCACGAAGAACCCGATGGCAAAGACCAGGCGAGCCGTGCCGAGCGAGACGCCCTCGGGCAGCAGCGGCACCAGCATCTCGAAGGCCGTGGAGCTCGTGCGCGGAATGGCCAGGCACGGGCCGATGGCCAGATACACCGCCGCGACAAAGAACTCACCAAACTTGGGGTGCACGCGGCCGGCGAGCTCGCGCGCCGTTCCAGCAAACGCCACGGCGATAAAACCCATGACGGGCAGGCCGATGGCGGCAATCAGAAAGCCGAGCATGGCGACCGGCGTGGCAGAACCTGCCTGCAGCGCCAGCAGCGGCGGAATAATGAGGTTGCCGGCGCCAAAGAGCATCGAGAACAGGGCGATGCCGACGGTGACGACATGGTCGGAGCGCAGGCCGCGCGGGGCGGATGAAGCCATGGGACCACCTTTCGGGTCGAAACAAAAACGGGACGGGCAAAAACACCCGTCCCGCAAGTATAAACGGTCTAGCAGCTTTAGCAGGCTAAATCGCACAGAGCATCGATAGCCGTGTCGACTTCTTCGGTCGTGTTGAAATACCCAAACGAGAAACGGACAACGCCCTGGCGCTCGGTCCCCAGCGCACAGTGCATGAGCGGGGCGCAATGGGCGCCGGGGCGCGTCGCAATCCCCCACCCTTGCATGAGCGCGTCCGAAATCTCGGCCGAATCGATATCGCCCACGTTGAGCGACACGATCGCCGAGCGCGCGGGTTGGTCAAACGCACCGTAGAGCTTAATCCCCGGAATCTTGCGCACCCCGGCAAGGAAGCGATCAGCGAGCGCACGCTCGTGGGCAGCAATCGCCTCGACCCCACCCTGGGCCTCGATAAAGTCGAGCCCGGCAGAAAGGCCCGCGATGCCGTGACCGTTGAGCGTGCCCGCCTCCAGGCGCGTAGGCCACTCAAGCGGCTGCAGTGGGTCGAAGCTGTGCACGCCCGTGCCGCCCATGGCCCACGGAGACACGTCAATGCCCTCTGCCACGGCCAGACCGCCGGTGCCTTGGGGTCCCATGAGCCCCTTGTGGCCGGTAAAGCACACAATGTCGAGCCCCATGGCCTGCATATCGATATGCGCCGTGCCGGCAGACTGCGAGGCATCGACGATCACAAGCGCGCCGGCCGCATGGGCTATGGCCGCCACGCGCGCAATGTCGACCGCGTTGCCGGTCACATTAGAGGCATGCGTCACCACCACGGCACGTGTACCGGGCGTGACCAGCCGCTCGAGCTCGTCGTAGTCGAGCACGCCGCTCGCATCGCAACCCGCATGCTCAACCGTCACACCCTGCTCCGTCGCCAAGCGGTTGAGCGGACGTAGCACCGAGTTGTGCTCAAGCACCGTCGTGACCACGCGATAGCCGGGGCGCACCACGCCATTGATGACGGTGTTGAGCGCCGCCGTGGAGTTGGGCGTAAAGCACACATGGTCCGCCCTCGGGCAACCCAAAAGGCGCGCGAGCTTGGCACGGCAGCCATGAATCGTACGAGCGGCATCGAGGGCACCCGACGTGGCGCCGCGCCCGGCATTGCCGAGCGAACACATCGCCTGCGTCACGGCATCGATGACCGTCTGCGGCTTGTGCATGGT
>CABVDH010000042.1 GCA_902497065.1 uncultured Collinsella sp.
GCAGGAAGCTTGGATACGCCTAGGCGCGGTCCAAGAAATCGTCCGCACCCCCTTTAGGCTGTTAGAAGGCCTATTCAGTCCCTATTTCACCGCAACTTATGGGCGGGGCTGGCTACGGCGCTAGCGTGGCAATGACGGCTTCGTCGCCGGCATATATGAGGGTGTTGCCGTCGGGGATGATCGTTTGGCCGTCGCGTTTGAGCATCACCACGATAAAGGGGTGCTTGCCTTGCGGCACATCGCGCAGGCGCAGCCCTGCCAGGCGACCGTGGGGTGTCACGGTGACCTCGCGCAGCGTAACCCCGGCACGCTCTTCAAACGTCGGCGCGGCCATAACCAGAAGGTCCCCTTCTTCAATTACGGTGTCGCCGTTGGGCAGCACCGGGTGAGCACCGTCGCGCAGCACCAGGACCACGAGCACGTCGGCGACGCTGCCAATATCGGCGAGCGAGCGACCGGCAAACGGGTGGCCCGCACCCACCTTGAGCTTAACGAACGACATGCCGTCCTCGTCGCGGTAATCGTTAAACGTTCGGCGCACGTCGCCGGCCGCATCGATCATGTCGAGCTTTTTCGCCACCGCCGGCAGCAGTGAGCCCTGCACCACAATGCTCGAGACTGCAATCACAAACACCAGGTCAAACAGGTCGTGTCCACCGGGAACGCCGGCTACCACGGCAAAGAGGCTAAAGACGACCGACGCGGCACCGCGCAGGCCAGCCCAGCTTACGAGCGCAACCTGGTGAGGGTTGGTCTTAAAGGGCGCCAACAGCAGGCCGACGGCGATGGGGCGGCTCACAAAGAGCATAAACGCCATGAGCGCCAGACCGGGTAACAGCATTTGCGGCAGGCATGCGGGCGTCACGAGCAGGCCGAGCAAGAAGAAGATCGTCATCTCGGCCATCTCGGTAAGGGTGTCAAAGAAGTGCGCAATCTCGACCTTGCCGGTGATGTCGCTCGCACCCAGCACAATGCCTGCCAGGTATACGGACAAAAAGCCGTTGCCGCCCAGGTAACTCGGTAGCGCGTAGGCGACGATCGCCACGGCGAACAAGAAGATGGTCTGCGCGCCCTCGGCCGTTGCGTGCGCGCGTTCAATCAGGCGGCTGGATATCCAGCCGATGGCAAGGCCCAGCCCCACACCCAGGATGATCTGCTTGGCCAGTAGCGCGGGAATGTCGATGCTGCCGCCCGCCGCGAGGGTCGCGAGCACCGCGGTGAGCATGTAGGCGACGGGGTCGTTGGAGCCCGATTCGACCTCGAGCAGCGAGTCGGTGCCGCCCCTCAGCGACAGGTTGTGTTCGCGCAGCACGCTAAAGACGCTCGCCGCATCGGTCGATGCCACGACCGATCCCAGCAGCAGGCCGCCGATCCAGTCGAAGCCTAGTGCAAAATGCGCAAAGGCGCCCGTGATGCCGGCGGTAGCGATAACGCCGAGCGTGCTCAGCAGTACAGCGGGCACGGCGACGGGCTTGGCGCGGTCGATGTTGGTGTTAAAGCCGCCGTAGAACATGATGAACAGCAGCGCCGTACTGCAGACGGTTTCGGTAAGCGCGTAGTCGCTAAAGTCGATGTGCGCCGGCCCGTTGACGCCCAGCAGCATGCCGAGCGCGATAAAGATGAGCAGGGTAGGGAAGGGGAGCTTTTTGCCGACGGGTTTGATGGTCAGACACAAAATGATGACGAGGCCGATAAAGAGAAGTATCTGGTTCATGGGTAGTGTCCGCTCCTGGGTGGTTGGCGTGGCACGGTCAGTTGTCTGCGGTTATTTGTACCCAAAGATGGTGGGTTTATGGGGCCGAGCCGCGGGCGTTCGCATTATCGACACGAGGCGGGGGGCGCGGGCGGTGCTGGTTGGGGCGTTGATGATGGTGGCGCGGTATTTCTGGGGCGTGCGGGCGGCCGCTTGTGACCGTTGGCAGCGGTGGCACTTTCCAGCTTTATTGCAACGGAGTACAATGGGTAACGTTTAAGTTCAACTTGAAGTTTTAGTCGTGGCATCGGGCTTCGGCCGTAATGCAGGGAAAGGCGTTCCATGGCGATCTATGTGACATCTGATGCTCACGGGCACGTGCGCGCGCTGGACGAGGCCCTTTCCAAGATCTCGCTGACGTCCGACGACACGCTGTACGTGCTAGGCGACATGATCGACCGCGGTCCCGATCCGGTCGGCGTCATTAACTTGGTACGGTCGCTGCCCAACGCTCGCGTGCTTAAGGGCAACCACGAGCAGATCATGCTCGACGCGATCATTGGCCAGGACCCGCTCGATGCCGAGACCTGGGATATCAATGGCGGTTGGACCACGCGTCAGCAGCTCAACGAAATGGAATTTGAGGCATACGAGGGGCTGGTGCGCTGGGCTGCCGCCCTGCCGCTCTACGCGGTGGTCGAGACTGCCGAGCGACCGTATCTGCTGGTGCACGCCGGCGTTCAGACCGAGGCGGCGCGTGCGTTTTTGCTTGAGCATGGTGTCGATTGCGGCGACGGCAGGGGAGCGGTCGATGCCGATAGCGAGCTGCTGCAGCAAATGCTCGCCGTGCAGTCGTCCGATGACTTGCTGTGGATTCGTCACGGCTACTGGGATGCCCCGACGGGGCTGCTTTCTGCCGAGGGCAAGGGCCCGGTCGTGGTGAGCGGCCACACGCCCACGGTGTCGCTGGGGCGTTATTGCGAGGTTGGCGGCCTGGCAGGGCTCGATGAGGAGTCGGGCCGCGGGCAGATGGTGCGCCTGGGTGGCGAGGATACCGCCGGTGTGCCCGATCGCATCGATATCGACTGCGCGGCGGCCACCGGTTCCGAGTTCGGCCGCGTGGGAATCCTGCGTCTGGACGACGGGGCGGAGTTCTACGCAAACATTCTCCCTGGCGAGTAATCGGTGCAAAGGGTAGCTAATTTGGGACGGGCTTTTTGACTACTTTTGCCCTTCTGCCCATCAAATGATTTTTCTGGGACGGGGATTAAACGATCATTTGGCTGCCCGCTGGCTAAGTGAGTAGACTTTTTTGGAAATGCCGAGCACCCAACATATTTGCCTCAATAAAACCGCAGGTCACAGAATTGTGCTTTGTCGGTGTGGTCGGGGATTCGGTAAAAGTCTACTCACTTAGTTTTGCGTGATGCATATTGTCCGCAACGAGACCCCAGCCGGGGTGATTCCATCGCAAATTCCGGTGACCGGAGGCAGCTAATTAGGCCCCGTACGGGTTGCGGTCGCGTTCTATGCGTTGGCGAATGTGGGCGTATTCGACAATCAACAGCACCAGCAGTAGGGCCATGATAGCCAGGTAGCTCACGACGGCACCCATCAGGCCCAGCAGGTTGATCAGGATCACCGGGAGCACTACGCTCACGGCAAAGCAGATCAGGTAGATCTTGGTGACGTCTCCAGCGTGGCGCAGCACCGTGATGATGGCGTAGATAAAATCGATGGCCGCGGTTACGCCGCCGGCGACGACCATCAGCAGCGCCAATGTGCGGTAGCGCTCAAAGTTGAGGTCGTACATAAAGCTCATGAGGGGAATGCCGGGGCCGGCCATAAATGCGGCGCATACGCCGGTGATGGCCACGATCAGCGCCATAACGGCAATAATAATCAAGTCAAAACGGCGGCGTTTGCGCGGGTTCGCTCAAATGCTCGACAGACGCAAAAGCTGCGGTTTATAGACAAATCCGATGCTCAGCAAAATAGCCTGCGCCGGAAAGAACAGGGCATTAAAGTACAGCTGATATTTGTAGGCCAGCGTGCCTTCCATCACAAACTTGGGCATGCTCTCGATGAGGTTGAACAGGAACAGTGCGCCAAAGAGCGGGGCGCACTGGACAAACAGGTGGCCGACCTCGCGCAGACTCACGCGACGCGATTTTTCGGTTTCGAGCAGGGCCAGCGGCGCGGTGACCAGCACGAGCGAGACGATGGCGGTGACACCCATGGCCATGGCCGCGATGGGCATGCTGCGCGTAAGGAACAGCGCCACGCTAAAGACCGCGATGACGCCGACGGAGCGCAGCGTTTGGCTCATGCCGGCCAGGTAGAGTTTATCGGCCTGCTGCAGGCGGCCCTCGTACACGTCCGCCACGCCGTCGATCACCTTATACAGGTAGACGCCCAGGCCGATCGTTGCCATCTGCGCGTCGTAGCCGCGGGCACTGCTGTATGCAAGGCCGCAGGCCAGCGCGAATGCTCCGCAAAGCCAGCGGTTGAGCTGGTAGGAGGCAAAGGACGCCTTCTCGTCGATGTCCGAGACCTGAAAATTGCGCACGCCGTAGTTGCACGCGATCATGATGAGCGTGCCGGTGACAAACGCAATGGAGAACTTGCCGGCTTCCTCGGCGCCCACGAGCTGCGTGGACACGATGGTGAGCAGAGGAAACGCCATGCCCCATACGGCGGTGCCCAGGGTATTCCAAAGGTAGTCGCGACGGGTGGCATGATCTTCGTACTCGGCTTCTTGCGTGGAGAAGCCGCCGCCGTAGACGGCTCCGAGCAGGCGGTTCCACCAGGCATTGACCATGCGGTGGATGGGGCCGGGTTGGCGATCGCGCTCGCGGCGACGGCGTGTGGCCTGGTTGCTGTCGGGACCGCCGGCGTTACGCTGGCTTAGCTCTTGGATTCGTGCGAGCTCCTCGGTGGTGTGCGATGCGGGGAACAGGCCGTTCTCGATGCGTCCGCCCTGCCCGTGCGCCCCGCCCGATACGGTGGGGTCGGTGACGCCGTTGCGGCGGGCGATGGCGCGGCGGATGCTATCGAGGGGCGTGATGCTCAAGGCGGAGTCCTTTCTATTGCTGCGCTCTAGTATAGACGCGGCGGTGTTTGCTCGTGTTTTTGAACGGATTGTTCAATATTTCGGCAGGCGGCAGAAAATTGTCGGTAAGCGTGCGGTATCCTGTTCAAGTTTTATGACACCCCCGATGCCGCCCTCGCGGTACCAAGGAGCTTTTACCCATGGACGTCGCCGCATTTTTGCTGGCTCTTGTGCCTATCATCTGGCTTGTCGTGATGCTGCTGTGCTTTAAATGGCCGGCCTGGAAAGCCGCGATTGGTTCGTTTGTTCTTTCGTGCGTGCTCGCCTTTGCGTGGTGGCATTTGCCGGTGGCGCAGATAGCCACGGCCTCGCTCGAGGGCTTTTTGATGGCGCTGTGGCCCATCGTGTTGGTGATTATCGCCGCCGTCTTTACGTATAACCTCTGCGTTCGCACGGGCGCCATGGACGTGATCGGCAGCATGATCACCTCCATCAGCAGCGATCGCCGTCTGCTGGCGCTGCTCGTGGCGTGGTGCTTCGGCGGCTTTATGGAGGGCATGGCTGGCTTTGGTACCGCTGTCGCCATTCCCGCCGGCATGCTCGCGGGCCTTGGTTTTGAGGCCGTGCCTGCCGTGCTGATCTGCCTGCTGGCCAACGGCGTGCCCACGCCCTACGGCTCCATCGGCATCCCCACGGTGTCCGTTGCCGACCTGGTGGGTCTGGATTCCCTGCACCTGGCGACCGTTCAGCTGGTGCAGCTCGCACCGTTCTTTGTGGTGATGCCGCTGCTCATCGTGTTGGTTGCGGGCCGCGTGACCGACGATCAAGGCGATGTTGCGAGCGTAGGCGAGCGCCTGCACGGCGTGGCCGGTATCGCGCTGCTCTCTGGCGCGTCCTTTGTCGGCGCTGCCCTGGTCGTCGCTATGTTTGTGGGCCCCGAGCTTGCCGTGGTCGTGGGCTCCATCGTGTCGCTCGCGCTGACCGCCGCGCTTGCCATGCGCGCCGAGAAGTCCGGTCACCTGGACGCGCGCTTTCACATGAATATCGAGGCCGGTGAGCAGCTCACCGCTAAGTCGGCGCTTTCTGCCTGGTCGTGTTTCATCCTGATTTTTGTACTGCTGTTGGGTACGTCCAACCTGGTGCCCGCCGTGCATGCCGCGCTTGCGCCCTTTGCGAGTCGCGTGCAGGTGTATTGCGGCGAGAACCCCGGCACGCTCACGTTTTCGTGGATTAACACGCCGGGTGTTTGGATCTTCCTGGCCGCGTTTATCGGCGGCGCCATTCAGGGGGCTTCGCCGCGCATGATGGGCGAGGTGCTGGCCGCGACTGTGAAGCAGATGATGCCGACGGTAATCACGATGCTTTCGGTGCTGGGCTGTGCCAAGGTGATGGGCTATGCGGGCATGATCTCTTCGATCAGTGCGTTCTGCATTGCCGTCGCCGGTGGTCTGTACCCGATTCTGGCCCCGTGGATCGGTGCCGTCGGTGCGTTCGTGACCGGTTCGGGCACATCGTCGGGCATGCTGTTTGGTCCCATTCAGAGCCAGGCCGCTTCGGCGCTGGGTGTGAGCGACTACTGGATGGTTGCGCTGAACGCCCTGGGTGTCGCCGCCGGCAAGATGATCTCGCCGCAAACGCTCGCGATTGGCCTTGCCGCCGTGCACGTGCGCGGTAAGGACGCCGAACTCCTGGGTGCAGTGCTGCCCTACGCCGTCGGCATGCTGGTCCTCATGAGCGCCATCGCCATGCTCGGCCAAGGCCTGCCACTGTAGCCGGCACTCTGGGAACGTCCCTAAGTGCCGGCATCTGGGGACACTCCTTGGTTGTTGCCTGTTCAAGAGTGTCCCCAACGGCTAGTCGTTTAAGAACGTCCCCGATGACTGGGCCGCTTGCCTGTGATTTTTGACCGTTGGGCGGGCGCTTCGCCGTTGCCGCAAAAACGTTTTTGCATATCGGGTACAACGGGCTTTACGTGAGTAAAGTGCGCGCTGCGTCCGCGTGTCGCGTTTTTAAAGGAGGCCCCATGCCTGGTGTTACCCCTGCAGAAGTTTTGTCCAACTTTGGCATTACGCTGGTCGAAGATCCCGCCGATAATCAGCCCCGCCTGTTGGTCGATCTACCCGCCGCGGAGCTCGTCGAGCACGCCATCCGCCGCGAAGAAGGCCGCATGGCATCCAACGGCGCGCTGGTGATCGAGACGGGGGAGCGCACTGGTCGTTCTCCCAACGATCGCTTTATCGTTGACACCCCCGATGTCCACGATAAGATTGCCTGGGGCGCCGTCAACCGACCGCTTTCGATCGAGAGCTACGAGACCATCAAGGCCGGCATCGTCGACTATCTCAACGAGCGCGATGTGTTCGTCACCCGCGGCATGGCCGGCGCCGACCGCAACCACACGCGTCGCCTGCTCGTCGCCTGCGAGCGTGCCAGCCAGGCGCTCTTTATTAAGCAGATGCTCGCCCGTCCGCTCGCCCGCGAAATTGCGCGCACCGGCGAGCCGGACTTTTGTGTGCTCGCGGCGCCCGGTTACCAGTGCGACCCCGCCATCAAGGGCCTCAACTCCAGCGCCGCCGTGGTTATCAACTTCCAGGAGCGTGTGATTCTGGTTGCCGGCACCGGCTACTCCGGCGAAATCAAAAAGTCCATCTTCAGCGTCATGAACTACCTGCTGCCCGTCGAGGACGACGTGCTGCCCATGCACTGCTCGGCCAGCATGGATCCCGTCACGCACGAGACCGCGGTGTTCTTTGGCCTCTCCGGCACGGGCAAGACCACGCTTTCGGCCAACCCTACGCGCCTGCTGATCGGCGACGACGAGCACGGTTGGTCCGACATGGGCATCTTTAACGTCGAGGGCGGCTGCTACGCCAAGTGCGAGGGCCTGGACGCGTTCCACGAGCCCGAGATCTTCAACGCCGTTCGCTTTGGCGCCATCTGCGAAAACGTGGTGCTCGACGAGAATCGCAAGCCCAACTACGATGACGTCTCGATCACGCACAACACGCGCGTGGCCTATCCCGTCGAGCATATTCCCAACGCGTGGACCAAGGGCATGGGCACCACCCCGAGCGTCGTGCTGTTTTTGACCTGCGATGCCTTTGGCGTGCTGCCGCCCATCTCGCGCCTGACGGCCGACGCCGCCATGTATCACTTTGTGACGGGCTTCACCGCCAAGATTCCTGGCACCGAGGTCGGCGTCACCGAGCCCACGCCCACGTTCTCCTCGCTGTTTGGCGAGCCGTTTATGCCGCTCGATCCCATGGTCTATGCCAAGATGCTCGGCGAGCGTATCGCCGACGGTCGCACCCGCGTCTATCTGGTCAACACTGGCTGGATTGGCGGCGGCTACGGCGTGGGCCATCGCATCGAGCTTGCCTACACGCGTGCCCTGGTGGCCCGCGCTCTCGACGGTACCATCGAGGACAGCGAGTTCGTGCACGACGACATCTTTAACGTCGACATTCCCACCACGTGCCATGGCGTGCCCGACGGCGTTCTGGTGCCGCGCCAGTACTGGCAGAGCACCGCTCGCTACGACGAGGCCGCGCACAACCTGGCCGTGATGTTCGAGGAGAACTTCGAGAAGAAGTACTCGCACCTGCCCGAGTCCGTCAAGGCCGCCGGTCCGCACGCTCAGGTGCACGCCGACGCCCGTCATCGCGGCCGCGGCCTGCTGGGACTCCGCCACTAGCTTCGCCGTGAGTCCATATCCACCACAAAGGGGACAGGCACCTTTGTGGTGGTTTTGCTCGCGCGGATGACTCAGGTTACAATACGCCTGACATATCGTCCCCTTCTCCGGATGGGGACAGCGCAAGCGCTCTTGTGGCGGCACCGTAGGACTTTGAAGGCGGCCGTCGTAAGGGCGCTTTTTGTTTGGGTGCCCTCGCTCGGGCGCGAATCGTGAAGGGAGCACGTATGAAGAGCTTTATTGCCGAGGATTCATTTTGGGAGCTGTTTCCTCAGGCGGCGGTCGGTGTTGTGGTCGTGGAGGGTATGAAGCCCGCGGCCCAGATACCTCAAGAGGATGTGGACGCGATAGCGGCGCTGCTCGACCGTGCCAATATCGATGCGGAGCGTCATCTGACCAGCGATACAATCAGCGAGAACGCACCGGTCAAGGCATGGCGCGAGGCCTATCGTCTGTTCAAGACCAAAAAGGGCGCGCGCTGTTCAATCGAGAACCTGCTCAAGCGCGTGCTCAAGGGCAAGCCGGTGGGCCACATTACGCCCGCGGTGGATATCTATAACACGGTGTCGCTGTCCTATGCACTGCCCGTGGGAGGCGAGGATCTGCATGCGATTGAGGGAGACCTTCGCTTGAAGGTGACCGACGGCGGGGATGCGTTCCTGCCGCTTGGCGAGGAAGCGGACGACCCGACGCTGCCCGGCGAGCTCGCCTACATTGACGATGCGGGCGCCGTGTGCCGCTGCTGGAACTGGCGCGACGGCGTTCGAACGGCTCTATCCGACGATTCGGCTGACGCGTTTTTGGCGATTGAGTGCGTAGAGCCCGAGCGCATGGGGGACTGTCAGGCCGCCATCGATCGCTTAGCCGAGCTGCTTGAGCGCTATCTGGGGGCGACGGTTGTCGTTAAGACGCTTGTGACCCGCGACAATCCCCGCGTGGAGCTGTAGCAACTTCTGCAAATCATACTCGCCGGTCAAAACCACCACAAAGGTGCCTGTGAACTGCGCCCCGAAACTTGGACTGAACAAAT
>CABVDH010000043.1 GCA_902497065.1 uncultured Collinsella sp.
GGCAGGCAGGCAGAGGCGTGCGAGGTCAGCGCGTCGCCACCCGCGATGTTCTTGACGCACAGGTTGGCAAAGTCGCGCAGCGTAAGGTAGCGACCGCGCTCGCGAGCGGCGCGCTCGTCGGACAGGCGCACGTACTGGCCGTCGAAGACCACGTCGGAGGCGTCAACGTCCCACATCTGGGCGGCCTTGGCGCAAATCTTCTCGCGCAGCTCGGTCGCGGCGTTCTTGGCTGCCAGGCCCGTCACGTACGTACCCGAGCTCGCGTACGAGCCGGCGTCAAACGGCGACACATCGGTGTCTACGCCGCGCACCACGATCTGCGAGCTCTCCACGCCCAGCTCCTCGGCAGCAATCTGCGCCAGGATCGTGTCGACACCCATGCCGTTATCGGTTGCGCCGGTGCCGATGGTAATGAAGCCGTCCTCTTCCAGGCGCATGTCGATACCGGCAATGTCCACGTTGGAGATGCCCGAGCCCTGCATGGTGAGCGCGCAGCCCAGGGCGCGCACGCGGTCGCCCAGGTCCACGGCCAACGGCTTGTCGCGCCAACCGATCATGTCCATCGCGCGCAGCAGGCAACGGTCGAGCGCGCAGGCGTTGAGCTTCTCGTTGTAGTACTGCGGCATGATCTCGCCCTCGTGCACCATGTTCTTAAGGCGCAGGTCGGCAGGGTCCATGTGCAGCATGTCGGCGAGCTCGTTGACGGCGCTCTCCACGGCAAACTGGCCCTGGGTGGCACCGTAGCCACGATACGCGCCGCCGCGGTTGGTGTTGGTGTAGACCGCGTCCCACCTAAAGCGGCTCGCCTTCACGTGGTTGTAGATGGGCAGGCTCTTGTGACCCGAAAGGCCGATCGTCGTGGTGGCATGCTCGCCATACGCGCCGGCGTTGGACAGCGTGTGCAGGTCGATGGCCGTGATGGTGCCGTCGTTCATAGCGCCCAGCTTAACGGTCATCTGCATCTGGTGGCGCGAGTTGCCCGCGGTGATGGTCTCCTCGCGGGTGTAGCAGCAGTAGCTCGGACGGCCGGTCTGCTGGGTCACGAACGCCACGAAGATCTCGCAGCAGCCCGTCTGCTTGGAGCCAAAGCCACCACCGATGCGCGGCTTAATGACCTGCACCTGCGACTGCGGAATATCGAGCGACTGCGCGACCATGCGGCGCACGTGGAAGGGCACCTGCGTAGAGGTGGTCACCGAGATGCGGCCGAACGCGTCGGTCGTCGCGAAGGCACGGAAGGTCTCCATGGGTGCGGTCTGCGTGGCTTGGCTGGTGTAAGTGCGCTCAAAGACGATGTCGCTCTGGGCGAACGCCTCGTCCAAGTCGCCATAATCGCTGGTACCGCTGCACACCAGGTTTCGCGGAACGTCGCCGCCCTGCGGGAACATAAAGGTCACGTCGCCCTCGGGGTGGACCACGATGTCGTTATCGAGTGCCTGGGTAAAGTCGAGCAGCGGCTCGAGCACCTCGTAGTCGACCTTGATGAGCTTGAGCGCCTTGTCGGCGGCCTCCTCGGTCTCGGCAGCGACAATCGCCACCTCCTCGTTTTGATAGCGCACAAGGTTCTCGAGAATCAGGCGGTCGTAGGGACTCGGCTGCGGATAGCTCTGGCCGGCAATGGTAAAGCGGCGCTTGGGCACGTCCTCGTAGGTGTAGACGCCCACGACGCCGGGCACCTTCAGGGCGCGCGAGGTGTCGATGGAACGGATCTTGGCACGGGCATAGGGGCTGCGCTTGAGTTTGACGATGAGCGCGCCAGCGGGCACCATATCGCCCGTGTAGACGGGACGGCCCTCGAGCAGGGCCTTCGAATCCTTCTTGGGCTGCTTGTGGGTGATTTGCTTGTAGGAGACGCCGTCGGAGCTCGTGTCGTTGACGGGCAGCTCGGGCATCTCGAAGCCCACCTGCACGCCCGACTCGTTGAGGAAGCGGACGATGGCGCGCAGCTGGCTCTCGTAGCCGCTGCAACGGCAGAGGTTGCCGGCGAGCTGGCGTGAGAGCTCCTCACGCGTGGCGACGAGGCTCGGGTCCTCCTTGGCGGCGCGGGCGAGCGCCAGCACGTTCATGATGAGGCCGGGGGCGCAAAAACCGCACTGCTCGGCACCTTCGGCAGCCATCGCACGGGCGAGTGCCTCGGACTCGGCCTTAAGGCCCTCAAGCGTGGTGACGGAGCGGCCCTCAACACGGGCGGCGGGAACCGAGCAGCTCAGCACCGGATCGCCGTCGAGCCACACCGTGCACAGGCCGCAGTTGGTGGTCTCGCAGGCGCAGCGCACCGACGCGCAGCCCTGCTCGCGCAACAGCGCAAAGAGCATGGTGTCGGGGGCAATCTGAACCTTGACCTTGCGGCCGTTGAGCGTAAAGGAAAGATCGATGAGTTTGGCAGCCATTAGCGCACCTCGCTAGAATCGACGCCGGGCACGCGGCGGCAGGAATACTCGTCCGTGGCAAACTTAGGCACTTGCACGGTCTCGAGCTCGCGGGCAAGCGCGGCCGAAAGCTCGATGCCGGCGGCGCGACGCACAGCCTGGATGGCGAGCGGGGCCGAGATGCGGCGGCGGTAGTCGGCCGAGCCCCACAGGTTGGTGCCGTAGCTCAGCGCGCGTACGGACGCGGCAAGGGCACGCAGCTCGTCCTCGGAAGGCTGCTCGCTCACCAGGCCGCACGCCTCGCCCTGCAGCAGGGTCGCACGCAGCGGGCGGGCGCCCACGGTGACATGCCAGCTGTTGTCCCACCAGGCGGCGGTGACGTTCAGCGAGGGGAAGTCGGTCGCGGCCTTGCGCACGGCCTCGTAGCTCGCACGGTAATCATGCTTGACGACCACGACGTGCTCGATAACATCGCGCACGTAGCCCATGTCCACGAACTCGGCGAGCGGCACGCGACCGGCGCCCGTCAGCTCAACATAGGAATCGAGCGCGAGGAAGGCGGAGAGAACGTCCGAGAAGCCAAAGCGGCCGTAGATGCTGCCGCCAACCGTGGCGGTATTGCGCAGCTGCACGCCCACGATGTCGTGGACGGCGAACTCAAAGACATGGTTGACAAGCGCGTTGAGCCCGGCATGACGCTCGAGCTGGCGCAGGGTGCACATGGCACCGATGCGAAACTCGGTCTCGGTCTCCTCGATCTGATCGAGTCCGCAGGCCGAAAGGTCAATCGCCGTCGCCACACGACGCGAACCCAGGCGCATCCAGATGCCGCCGCCCACAATCTTGTTGTTGCGGTTCTTCTGCAAGAGCTCATAGGCTTCGGCCGCGTTTCCAACACGGACGTAGGTACCGAACTTGAGCACGTTCTCCCCCATCTCTCCACTTGTCCAGTACCTTTAAGTGTACCAAACGAGGGGGCACAGCTCGTGTCGGGACAAAATGAACCGTTTTCCTCCGTCGCGTGCGGATCAAAAAGGCTCCCAGCCAAGATGACTGGGAGCCTTCTGCGATGCTATATCGAACGAAGATTTAGCAGACGCCCTGGGCGAGCATGGCGTCGGCGACCTTCAGGAAGCCGGCGATGTTGGCGCCCATGACGAAGTTGCCCTCCTCGCCGTACTCCTTGGCGGTGTCGTCCACGTTGTGGAACATGCCGCGCATGAGCTGCTCGAGCTTGCCGTCAACCTCCTCGAAAGTCCAGGACAGGTGCTCAGCGTTCTGGCTCATCTCCAGGCCGGACACGAGCACGCCGCCGGCGTTGGCAGCCTTACCGGGCATAAAGGCGACGCCGTTCTCCTGGAAGTAGGTCGTGGCCTCGATGGTCGTAGGCATGTTCGCGCCCTCGCCGACCACCTTGCAGCCGTTGGCGACGAGCGCCTGGGCGTCCTCGAGCAGCAGCGTGTTCTCGCGAGCGCAGGGCAGCGCGATGTCGCAGGGCAGCTGCCACACGCCGCGGCCGTCGCCCTCGTGCCACGTGGCATTGGGCTTCTCGTCGACGTACATAGCGAGCGTAACGCCCTTGTCGTGGCCGGAGCGCTTCTTGTTGTAGACGTGCTCGAGCACGGTGTAGTCGATGCCGTCGGGATCCTCGACCCAGCCATGGGTGTCGGAGCAGGCCAGCACCTTGCCGCCGAGCTGGGATACCTTCTGGACCGCGTAAATGGCGACGTTACCGGAGCCGTGAACGACGACGTTCTTGCCCTCGAAGGAGTCGCCGCGGCTCTTGAGATACTCGTCCACAAAGTAGACCAGACCGTAACCGGTGGCCTCGGTACGGGCGAGCGAGCCGCCAAAGGAGAGGCCCTTGCCGGTAAGGACGCCGGTCCACTCGTTGGTCAGGCGCTTGTACTGACCGAACAGGTAGGCAACCTCGCGGCCGCCAACGCCCAGGTCGCCGGCGGGAACATCGGTGTTGGGGCCAATGTGGCGATAGAGCTCGGTCATGAAGGACTGGCAGAAGTGCATGATCTCGTTGTTGGACTTGCCCTTGGGGTCAAAGTCGGAGCCGCCCTTGCCGCCGCCCATGGGAAGGGTGGTCAGGCTGTTCTTGAGAATCTGCTCCAGACCCAGGAACTTGAGCATACCCAGGGTGACCGTCGGGTTAAAGCGCAGGCCGCCCTTGTAGGGTCCGATGGCAGAGTTGAACTCGACGCGGTAGCCGCGATTGACCTGGACCTTGCCCTGGTCGTCGACCCAGGGGACACGGAACATAACGATGCGCTCGGGCTCGACGAGGCGCTCGAGCAGAGCGGCCTCCTCGTACTCGGGATGGGCGTCGAGCGCCGGCTGGATGGTGCCGAGGATCTCGGTAGCGGCCTGGATGAACTCAGGCTGCTCGGGATAGCGGGCCTTGAGCTCGTCGAGAACTTTCTGCGTGTAGCTCATGCTTCCTCCAATTGATGGAAAAGAAAAGTGTCGTTCGAGGCGCCCCATGCGCCGCGAGCTTTATCGAGTATGGATAATATCGCACTGTTGCAGCAAAGTTTCGCATAAGCCGACGAGCAGATGTTTCGTTTTGATTACGATGCAGGTAGAAGCGGTTTTGAGTGTCTGACGCGCAAAACCCGTGTTTCGAAGCTGTTTCGTCCACGTGTTCTAAACCACCACATTGGGGACAGGCACCTTTGTGGTGGTGTTGGTGGTTAGAGGACGAGCTGGTGGTAGTCGGCGGGGGTTACGCGGCCCTCGGTGGCGGCGCGGAAGGCGGCGAGGGCATCGCCCGAGAACGGCATGGCCCAGCACAGTCCGCAGCCGGCGGTGATGGAGCCGGGCAGCGGCATGATGCGCCCGGGTACACCGGCGGCAAGACACAGCTGCTCGCATTCCATCACATCGAAGGTGCTATCGAACGAAACGATGATCTTGCGCTCGTGGTCGAGGGCATCACCGGACGGGCCTTCGCGGTGTGCCTCACGATACGCCGCGGCGGCCGCTTCCTCTTCCGCAGTATGTCCACAGCCACCGCAGCCGCAGGTACAGGGCTCGGAACCATCGCAAGTGCAAGGCTCTCCCGTGTCGGGACAAATATCGTGAGACATGGCAACTCCAATCGTCTAGGCGAGCAACTCGGCCGCCGCAAACTCCTCGGGCGTATTGACGTTCTCGAAGCAGAGCGTCGAGCCCGCGGCCTTAACGATCTGCGGTTCATCCATATAACCAGCCTGAACGCGATTGATCAGGCAGCGAATGCGCTGGCGGTCGCAGGCGAGCAGCTCTTGGGCGACCGGCGCACACGCGTCACGGCGCCAGACGGCGCACAGCGGCTCAATCCCCCGCTCCTCGCACGGCACGCACACATCGAGCGCCTCGGCCTCAACACGATCCGAAAGCGCGCCGATGAGTTCCGGCGAGACAAACGGCATATCACAGGCGACGATCGCCACGAGCGGCAATCGGGCCGCGGCCAACGAGCTCGCGATGCCGCGCATGGCACCCGCCGGCCCCTCAAGGTCCGACACTATTCGCGGCACCAGACCGCCAAACGCGCGCTGCTCAAGATAGGCAAGCTCACTGGGACGCGAAGTCGTCACGACCAACTCGCCGGCAACTGGCGCCAACCGACCCAGTACGCGCTCGATGAGCGGCTCGCCGCAAAACGCCATGCGCGCCTTATCGCAGCCCATGCGCGAGGACAGCCCGCCCGCCTGGACGACACAAGAAAGATCGGCCCGTCTTACGGTAGTCATACGGCAAAACACCTCCATCGGCATACTCAAAACCCGGCACACGAAGCCAAATACCGTCGCCGATAAAGCGGGCGGCACGGCAAACCTGTGTAAAAACAAAACAGCGCCTTTGCGGCACGCAGCAAGACCGCGAGCACAAAAGCGCTGGTAGCGTATGGCGGGAACGTATGTGAATCGAACACATCCAAGACGTTTTGCACGCCTCGCAACGGTTTTGAGGACCGCGGAGCCCACCGGAGCCCATCCGTTCCCAAGTGCGGCGGTATTTTACCAAACCGAGCGGGCCCCATCCCAAAAAGACGAGCAAGAAGTTGCGGTGGAATAGTTCTTGCTTAGGCTGCAAGACCCCAAAAACAGGAACTATTTCACCGCAACTGAGGAGGCGGGAGCGGGTAACCGGCCTAGCGTAGAGACCTCAGACCACCGGCATCCTTGTCGAGCACCGTAAAGCGCACGGCATCTAGGTGCTCCAAGATGCTGATGGCACGTTTGCGCGACACACCCAGGGCCTCGCGCAGCACGCTCGTTGTGGCTGCGCCACCGGCTGCCTCAATGGCAGCTGCGACGAGCTCACGCGCATGGGCCTCGGCGGCAGCGGACAGGGCAACGTCGCGCTCAACCTTAACGATCGAGCGGTTGAGCGAAAGCTCGCGCAGGGCACGCGTCATGGTGTCGCGGCCGAGCTGCAGCTGTTCGCCCACCTCGGGCAATATCGGTGCATCGAGGCCGGCTTCGTCCAGCAAGGCAACGATACGTTCGCAGGCCTCGCGCACCACACGCGCCGCGGCGGCAGCGGAGTGCGGGTCGAATACCTCGGCACCCTCGGCGGCACACACGCCACGCGAGCAGCCCTCGGCAATCAGAGCCGCGGCAACGCCATCATCAGCGGCAGGCCACGCAGCATGGGCAACGGCGCCGGGCGTAAAGCCCGTCTCCTTGGGAGACGCCGTGTGCATGGCTGACAGGGTCGCCGCCAGTGCATCCATCGCAGCATCGAGCACCACGGCGTCCGCCAAGTAGTCCGCATCACCCACAGCAAGCTTGCGAACAGAGCCCTGCGACACCAACCCGCGCAGTGCGGCATCGACCTCGCCGACACCAAGATCCAAAGCGTCGGCAACATCAACCGCCGTAACTGGCAGCATCTGCAGCGCCAGCCAAGCGCCCACACCGCCCGCGGTATCGCCGGACTCAAGCGCCGCAAACAGTGCGCGCTCGCCGGCAGAAAGCTCGCGCGAGCGACGGCAGCGCGAAAGCAGCACGCGCCCGCCGCCAATAAGCATAACGGGCGAATACGACAGCACCACGGCATGGTCTCCGGCACACAGCGGCAGCGGGTCCTCCAGGCGCACCTGCACGGTACGGGTCTCGCCCACCGCCATGGGGGCCTCGCCCTCCAAAAGCATGATGCGGCCGACGACCTCGGCCGTGCCGGCCATCACATGCACACGCGCGCCCGACTCGAGCACGCGCGCCTTGGTGCCCTCGCGGCCCAGGTAGGTGAACGTCATCATAAAGCGCAACGTCTGGCCAAAGCGGTCCGCCACGCCCAGCATCTCGCCACGGTCAAGCGCCGCGACACCGTCACCAACTAGGTTGAGCGCCACACGCTGACCAGGCAGCGCGCGCGGCGTATCGCCATGCACCTGAATCCCGCGCACGCGACAGACCGTACGCGGCGGCAAAGCCATCAGCTCGTCGCCCACCGCAACCGGCGCATCGTGCAGCGTTCCCGTTACGACAGTGCCGACGCCCTTAATCGTAAAGCAGCGGTCAATCGGCAGGCGCGGCGCGGCATCGGTGCGCTCGGCACGGTCGCGGCAGGCATCCCAGCAGGCACTTACCTGCACGTCGAGCACCGCAAGCAGCCTGTCGATCCCCTCGCCCGTCTTGGACGACACGGGCACGATCGGCGCGCCCGCAAACACGGTACCCGACAAAAAGTCATCGACATCGAGCTCGGCAAGCTCGGTCATCTCGGCGTCGGCCAGGTCGCACATCGTCAGCGCGACCACCATATGCGTAACGCCCAACAGCTCCAGCACATGCACGTGCTCGCGGGTCTGCGGCATTACGCCCTCGACGGCCGAAACCACCAGCACGGCCACGTCGATACCCGTGGCGCCCTGCACCATGGCGCGCAAGTAATGCGCGTGGCCCGGCACGTCGACCAGGCCAACGATCTTGCCGCTCGGCAGCGCCAGCTCGCCAAAGCCCAGCTCCACGGTCATACCGCGACGGCGCTCAACCTCCAGACGGTCGGGATTCTTGCCGGTCAGCGCCTCGATCAGCGCCGACTTACCGTGGTCGACGTGGCCCGCCGTGCCAACGATAACGGGACACTCCACCAGCGCTTTAACCTCACTCATCGAGCAATCGCCTTCTTAACGCACGCGACGAGCGTCGTTGCCGCCGTCTCGATATCGCGGTCGCCCACGAGCGTACGCACGTCAAACAGGACGCGATCGTGCGAGGCGCGCGTGACGACCGGCGTGTCGAAATCTTGAACGAGCGAGCGCTTGAGCGCGTCAACGGAAAGACGCTCATCGACAAGACGCACGGCAACGCACGTGGTGGGCAGCTCGACGGTAGGCAGCGAGCCGCCGCCGGGAGTCGACGATTCCTCGACGATTTCCACCTGCACGGCGCACGGGCAACCGGCCTTATCGAGCCCGGCGACCATACGATCGCGCAACTTGCGTGCGCGGCGCTCCAGATGAGCCTGCGGAAGCGTGAGCATGTTGAGCACCGGTACCTCGCGATGGGCCACATCCGCCCCATCCATATAAATGCGCAGTGTAGCCTCGAGCGCCGCCAGTGCGAGCTTGCCCGGGCGCAGGGCACGCATAAGCGGATGCGACCCGCAGGCCTGGACCAGATCGCGACGGCCC
>CABVDH010000044.1 GCA_902497065.1 uncultured Collinsella sp.
GGGCCCTTGCGGCGTAGTCGCTATTTGTTCAGTCCAAGTTTCGGGGCGCAGTTCACTGTCCCCTTTGCGGTGGTTTTGGTGGTGGTTATTTGGCGCCTTGCATGACCTCGTCAAGGGTAACGTTGACGGCGTGCTGCGTCGGCACCCAGTCGACCTTCAGGAACAGCGCGGCCACCGTGATGGGGATATAGCTGAACATAAAGATCGGGAAGGTAAACAGGTTAGTCACCAGACGCCACTTTTGCACGCAGTGAATGTGCTTGTACTCAAAGATAGTCGTGAGCAGCGCCAGGATAAAGAAGGTCTGATACATCATGGCGAAGGTCATAATGAGCGAAGCGGCGCACGCCTGCATCTCGACTTCGGTAGCCAAGAAACCATGCGAAAGGCCACCCACAATCAAGAACGTCGCATTGGCGAGCATCGAGATCAGCGATAGCAGCATACCCGGGGCGATCGTCATGAACATGTCGTAGGCGGCAAAGCGATGATAGCGGAACGTCGACTTGACCAGATGCTTACCGTAGGTAAAGAACACCTGGTAAAAGCCCTTGGTCCAACGCATGCGCTGTTTCCAGGACGCCTTAAACGTCACCGGCTGCTCATCAAAGAACTCCGCCGGCGCATAACCGATGCGGATGCCGTGAATGGCGCAGAACGTGGTGAACTGGATATCCTCGGTCAGCGTATGGAACTGCCAACCGTGCATGCCCTCGATAACGCTTGCGGAGATGAGGTAGCCCGAACCCGAGACGGCGCAAGACGTCTTGCAGATGTTACGCGCGTTGTTAAGGAAGCGGGCCTCACGCAGATACCAGGTGGCGTTGGCCGCAGAGATCCACGAGCTGCCGAAGTTCTTGGAATTGCGATAGCTCGTGACCACATGGAAGCCCTGGTCAAAGGCATCATTCATCTTGGAGACGTAATCGCGGGAGATAACATTGTCGGCATCGAAGATAAAGTAGCCCTCAAACGTATCGGGATACTCGTTGAGAATGCGATCGAAACCAAAGTCCATGACCCAGCTCTTGCCCTTACGGGCCAGGTCATTGCGCTCATAGACGATGGCGCCCGCCTCGCGCGCGAGCTGTGCCGTGTTATCGGTACAGGCATCGGCGACCACAAAGACCTCGATGAGCTCGGACGGATAATCCTGGTCCTTGATGGAGCGAACAAGATTGGCGATAACGGCCTCCTCGTTATGCGCCGCGATAAAGAAGGCATAGCGGTGGAGTTTTTTGGCCTTGGGAGGCGCGACCTCGCCACGAAGAGCGCCGATGACAAAGAAGACCACCTGGTACAGAAAGCAGACCGTGAGCAGCGTGACGACAATCTGGTTGAAAATCACGATGGGTGTGTTGGTTTGTAAAAAGGCGAGCATGCAGGCTCCCAGGAACGCGTTACGTAAACAATCGTATATCTTACCGCAGGCTTACCGAGTTCAAGAAACCACCTAATACCGGCTAGGCTTCGAGCAGGCCGAGCTGCGGGACGATGTCGTCGCCAGCGGCAGTGCGGCCGAGCGAACGCGGGGCCAGATCATCCAGAACCGCCGCAAGATCCCACGGCAGCTCATCACGGCACTCAATGCGCTCCCCCGTCACGGGATGGTCGAATGCAACACGCCAGGAATGAAGGAATTGCCTGGTCAGGCCCTGGTCGGCGCGCGCATCGCACTTGCCGTAAAGTGGATCGCCCACGCAGGCGTGGTTGATATGACGCATATGCACGCGAATCTGATGCGTACGCCCGGTAAACAGGTGACACTCGACAAGCGTGTAGCCGTCGTCAAAGCGCGTGGAGTCAAAGCGCTCGAGGACCTTAAAGGTCGTAATGGCCTGACGGGCAAAGGGGTCGTCCGAAACCGCCATCTTGACGCGGTCGCGCGTGGAGCGGGCAATACCGGTGTTAATGGTTCCCTCGTCCATGGCGATGTGCCCGTGAACGAGCGTGATATAGCGACGATCGAGCGTGCGCGTGCGAATGAGATTTTGAAGCGCGCGCTGGGTGTCGTCGTCCTTTGCCGCAAGCATGAGACCCGAGGTATCGCGATCCAAACGATGCACGATCCCGGGGCGGTCCTCACCCTGCACGGTACCCAGATGGTCGATACCGCAGTGATAGACCAGGGCATTCGCGAGCGTACCGCTCTCATGACCATGCGCAGGATGACACACCAGGCCACGCTGCTTGGAGAGCACAATGAGATAGTCGTCCTCATAGCGAATGTCGAGCGGGATGGCCTCGGGAATCACATCGGTGGGATCGTGCGGCTCGGGCAAATCGACCGAGATGCGATCGCCGGCTCGCACGGCGTACTTTTTAGACAGACAGGTCTCGCCATTGACAGCGACGGCGCCGCCCTCGATCAGATGCGCACAGGCAGAACGCGTGGGACAGCCGTCATTGGCGCCCAGATAAGCGTCAAGACGCTGACCGGCGGCATCGTCGGCAACAAGGATATGGATGTCGGCCATTAGCGCTCATTCCTTTCGCGAATCTTGCGGGCACGCTCCCCACGCTGCTGGGCCTTGCGCTTAGCGCGGGCCTCATCACGGGCATTGAGCTCGGCAGTCGCATCGACTTCGCGGGCAGCAGGGCTCAAGAACATGTAGCCGATGAGGGCAAGCACGACGCCTACGGTGATGCCAATATCGGCCACGTTAAAGACGGGGAAGTCGACGAAGGTGGTGGCAATAAAATCGGTCACGAAGCCAAAGGCCAAACGATCGATAGCGTTGCCGATAGCACCGCCCGCAACCATCGCCATGCCCACAACCTCAAGATGGGCGAGCTGGGGTGCACGAACGAGGTACACGGCAATAGCGATAATGACCGCCAACGCCAGAACGGCAAACGCGATGCCATGCCCCTCGCCCATGCTAAAGGCAGCGCCGATATTGCGGACAAACAGGAAGTCGATCACGCCTGGGATGACGGTCACATGCAGTGCATCGCCCACGGCACGAACCGCAAGCTTGGTCAACTGGTCAACAAGCAGCACAACCAGCGCCACCCCACCAGCAACACCCAACCGCCAACGCAAAGGCGGCGTCATATCCCCAGTACGACCCAACTCAATCCCCTACCCTCAAGAACATCGAATTCCGTTTAACGCAATTAACCATCTTATATTGCCACACGCAGAGCGCACGACATATCCACCAACACAAGCGAAATAACCAGCTAAAAACGAAAGCGACATTCCGAATAACGGAATGTCGCTTAATAGCTTTCGACTAAAAGCGCAAGTCGAAAGAAAGCCTCTAGCTCCAGCAATGGAAACGCCGCGTTATCGTCACCAACAGCGAAAACGTCCCTAAGCGAGCAAGGTGACGTGAAAGAGGAGGGAAGCGTACTTTGGTACGCGACCGACGATTGAACGTCAGATTGCCGCTTAGGGGCGTTTGCAGCGTCGGTAGGTTACGGCGCTCTACGAACGCCGTAACCTACAGCGCATCAGCGCAGCGCTTACAGATATGAGCGTGGCCGTTGTACTCGCCAACGGTGGTGCGGTAGTTCCAGCAACGGTCGCAGCACTCGCCCTCGGCAGCTTCAATGGCAACGGAGAGTTCCTCGCCCTGGGTCAGCTCAACATCGGAGACGATGTAGAACTCGGCCAGGTCGACGGCCTTGTCGCCGGTCAGCAACGCGTACATCTCGGCGGGAACGACCGCCTTGACGCGGACCTGCTGACTCTTGGTGAAGGTGCCGGCGGAGCGGGCATCCTCAAGGGCCTTGGTCACAGCGCTACGGAGCTCGAGCGAAGCCTCGAGCATACCCTCGAACTCATTGGCCTCGTCGACCGTGATGGGCGACTTGTACCAATCGAGCAGCGCGGCGTACTTCTGGTGATCGACGCAGCCGGCGGGCGCATAGGCCATGGCCTCGTCGACCGTGTAGGACAGGATCGGCTGCAGGTCGCGCATGAGCATCGAGAAGAGCTCGGCAAGCACGGTCTGGGCGCTGCGGCGCTCGAGCGAGCCGGGCTTGTCGCAGTACAGGCGGTCCTTCAGGGCGTCGAGGTACACGTTGGAAAGCTCGGTAACCACGAAGTCGTAAAGCGCACGGTAGGCGCGCGGGAACTCGTAGCTGGCGTAGGCGTCGTCGACCTCGGCCTGGACCTGGGTCAGACGGGCAACCATGAGCTTGTCGAGCGGCAGCAGGTCGGCAAAGGCGACGCCGTCGGTCTCGGGCTCAAACTGGCCCTCGAGCTCGGAGAGCAGGAAGCGCAGCGTGTTGCGGAAACGACGGTAGGCATCGGACGTACGAGCGAGAATCTCGTGGTCGATGGAAACGTCGGAGCTGGTGTCGACGGAGGCAACCCACAGGCGGATGATGTCGGCGCCCATCTCGTCACAGACCTTATTGGGGTCGATGACGTTGCCGAGCGACTTGGACATCTTGCGGCCCTGGCCATCGAGCGTGAAGCCCTGCGAGACGACCGCCTTGTAAGGAGCATGGCCGTTGGCGCCCACCGAAGTGAGCAGCGAGCTCTGGAACCAACCGCGATGCTGGTCGGATCCCTCGAGATACACGTCCGCCGGGTACTCAAGCTCGGGGCGATACTCGCAGACGGCCTTCCAGGAAACGCCGGAGTCCCACCACACATCGAGGATGTCCTTATCGGCCTTGAGGTGATGGCCGCCGCACTTGGGGCAGACGCAAGCCTCGCCCAGGTAGCTCTCGGGAGCGTCAGTGAACCAGGCGTCGGAGCCCTTCTCGTGGAAGAGCTTGATGACGGCGTCGAGCGTGGCGTCGTTCATGACCTTCTCGCCGCAGTCGGCGCAAGTGTAGCTGGGAATAGGCACGCCCCAGTTGCGCTGACGGCTGATGCACCAGTCGGGACGCTGCTCGACCATGGCGCCGATGCGGTTGGCGGCGTGAGCCGGATACCACTTGACGTTCTCGCGGACCTCTTTGCCAGCCTGCTCGCGCAGACCGGTCTTGTCCATCGAGACGAACCACTGGTCGGTAGCACGGAAGAGCACCGGGTGCTTGCAGCGCCAGCAGTGCGGATAGCTGTGCGTGATCTTCTTCTCGAGGACCAGGGTGCCGCGCTCGCGCAGGAACTCGATGATGTGCGGGTTGGCCTCGTCGGTATCCATGCCGCTGAAGGGGCCACCGGTGCCAAACTCCTCGCCGGTATAAAACTTGCCGTCGTCATCGACCGGCATGCAGATGTCGGTGATGCCCTCCTTGAGGCAGGCAAAGTAGTCGTCGACGCCGTGGCCGGGCGAGTTGTGGACGATACCGGTACCGTCATCGACACCGACGTAATCGGCCAGCAGCGCCACGCCCTCGAAACCGTCAAAGATCGGCTGCTTATAGTGAATGTGATGGAAGGTCTCGGCGGGAACCACATAGGGCTTGCCGTCGACCACAACCGGGGTGTACTCCCAGCCAAACTCCTCGCAGCACTTGGGAGCCAGGTCCTCGAGCATGACCTCGGCGCGGCCGTCGTGCTCAACGGCGACGTAGGCGGCGCCGGGCTTGAGAGAAACGGCCTGGTCGGAGGGGATGGTCCACGGCGTGGTCGTCCAGATGATAAAGTCAACCGGGCCGTCGAAGTTCTCGAGGCCGGCGGGCCTGGAGGTCATCTCAAAGCGCACGAAGATGGACGGGCTCGTCTCGTCGGAGTACTCGATCTCGGCCTCAGCAAGTGCGGTGTGGCAGTGCTTGCACCAATGGACGGGCTTGTGACCGCGATAGATCATACCCTTATCGAACATGGCCTTGAAGACCTCGATGTCGGCAGCGTCATGCTGGTGATAGAGCGTCAGGTAGGGGTTGTCCCAGTCGCCAAGCACGCCCAGGCGACGGAAGCCGGCCTTCTGCAGCTCGATGTTCTCGACAGCGAACTTGTTGCAAAGCTCGCGGATCTTAGCCGTGGAGGTCTGGTTGAACTTCTCGGTGCCGAGCTTCTCCTCGACCTTATGCTCGATCGGCTGGCCATGGCAGTCCCAACCGGGGACATAGGGAACCTCATAGCCCTGCATCATCCAGTAACGGTTGATCATGTCCTTGGAGATCTTGTTCATGGCGTGGCCGATGTGGATCGGGCCGTTGGCGTACGGAGGGCCGTCGTGCAGCACGAACTTCTTGTGACCCTCGTTCTTCTTCAGAACCTGCTCGTAGACCTTGTTGTCCTGCCAGTCCTTGAGTCGCTTGGGCTCGGACATGGAAAGACCGGCACGCATGGGAAAACCGGTCTTGGGCAGATTCATCGTCTGCTTGTACTCGTTTGCCACGGTACCCCTTTCATGTCGTGGGCGCGCACGCCCGTTGGGCACCAAAAAAGCGCCCGTCCCTACAAGCTGGGACGAAGCGCCACAAAACGGACTGTACGCCCGCAAAAGCTCTTCGTTTAACCACCCAGCTTAGATGCCCTCGCCCGCGTATTCGCGCGCTCGCATCCGTTACTCGGCTGGCCTGTATCGACGACCATCTCGGCGATATCTACTAAGACGAGCCTGTGCGACGCGTCCGTTGGGACCGCAGCTCCGGGGTGATTTTCATCGGTCGCATGCACGGGTTCTCAGCGCTCCCCGCTCTCTGTAACATGCGGACGGCCGACTACTCGTCCCCATCAACGCTTATGCGGAGTATGCTAGCACGTTCCGCGCCGGCGAAAAACCCTCAACACTGGTTTTATACGTTCGAAATTTCTCGCGGCTGTGGACCTTCTCTAGGAGCAAAATACCTGAAAGCACTTTATCGAAAGAAAGAAGGTTGCCATGCGTACGATTGGAATGAGTGATTATACCGTTGGCGAGGATTGCTTTACCGAGCTGCCCGCCGCACTGGCCGAGTACGGAGCGACCAAGGTCGCCATCATTGGCGGCAAGCGAGCCCTGGCTGCGGCGCTGCCGGGAATCGAGGCGGCACTTGAAGATACCGATGTCGAGGTCCTGGAGACGCGCGTCTACGGTACCAACAGTACGGGTGCCAATATCGCCAAGGTCGTAAACTCCCCCGCCTGCCAGGAAGCCGACGTGCTCATTGCTTGCGGCGGCGGCAAGGCGCTCGACACCGTCAAGACGGCGGCCATCGAGCTCAAGAAGATCGTCTTCACTGTCCCGACGATCTGTTCCAACTGCTCCGCCGCGACCGCCATTGCCGTCGTGTACAACGACGACGGCTCGCTCGAGGGCTATTCGTACCCCAACCGACCGGCGCACATCTTCATCAACCCCAAGATCATCGCCGAGGCTCCGGCGGAGTACTTCTGGGCCGGCGTGGGCGATGCCCTGTCCAAGCAGCCCGAGGTCGAGTACGCAACGAGCGCCGGTAATTTGGAGCACACCGCCGGTCTTGGCCTGGCGCTTGCCCACACCTGCTCCGAGCCGTTGTTTACCTATGGCGTCCAGGGTCTTGAGGACGTGCGCCAGGACCTGTCGAGCGAGGCCGTCAAGCAAATCGCACTCGATATCGTGGTCAATACGGGCTATGTCTCGAACCTGACGAACCAGAACGATTACTACTACAACTCGAGCGTGGCGCACGCATTCTACAACGCCACATGCAGCATTCCGCGCGAGGGCACCTACCTGCACGGCGAAGTCGTGAGCCTGGGCGTGCTCGTGCTGTTCGCCTATACGGGCGATACCGAGAACCTTGAGCGCTACGCGGCCTTTAACAAGCAGATGGGCCTGCCCGTGACGCTTGAGCAGGTCGGGCTTTTCGAGTCCGATATCCCGGCCCTGTGCGAGTACGCGCACGCCACCAACGAGTGGAAGCAGGGAAACCCCGAGCCCTTCACCGACGAAAAATTCGCCGCCGCTATCAAGGCCGCCAACGCCTACGGCCATTCTATCCTGGCCTAACTGACCAAAACCGCCACAAAGGGGACAATGAACTGCCTCCCATTTCTTGGACATCGGGAAATGGGAGGTTTTCCATGAGTATA
>CABVDH010000045.1 GCA_902497065.1 uncultured Collinsella sp.
TATACTCATGGAAAACCTCCCATTTCCCGATGTCCAAGAAATGGGAGGCAGTTCACAGGCACCTTTGTGGTGGTTTTTGCTTTTGCGATGCAGCTCGAGGAGGAGTCCGATGGTCTATATCCCGTTTTGGATTTGCATCTTTGCCGGCGTGGCAATTGATGCCCGAGAGCGACGGTTTCCCAATGGGCTTGCCGGCGCATGTGCCGTGGCGGCGTTGGCGGGCGTTTGGCTCGACAGGGGCGTTAACACTGCACTTGATCATGCCGGTCTTGCGGTCATCGTCTACCTTGCCCTTGTGCTTACTGAGTCGCTCTGGCGGCGCCTTCGCCACGCCCCGGGCATCGGCATGGGAGATGCCAAGGCACTCTTCGCGCTTTGCACGCTCGACCCTACGGGTGGCATCGTGGCATTTGCCGCCGCACTCCTGGCCCTGGCCCTCTCCTGTCTCTTCACAAAATCGCGCTCCCTGCCATTGCTCCCGTTTTTAGTGCCGATTTTTGCCATAATCGAGGTCGTGGGCTGCACTTTGTAACCGATTGCGCATCCTTCTTAAGGAGCATGCCATGGCAACTATTCAAGAAACGGCCGTCATTAAGGCGCGCATGGACCGTATTCCCTCGGCGTTGTCGCCCGAACTTGTCAAGCGCATTGCCACCGATCGTGCTTCGGGCTATGTTAACCCGTATCGTTGCAACGACGATCAGGTCATTCGTCGTATTGATCGCGCTGCCGACAAAGGCACGCTTATGCGTCCGGCATTTATGCGCGATACCGAAAAGATTCTTCATCTTCCTGCGTACACGCGTTATGCAGGCAAAACGCAGGTCTTTAGCTTCCGTAGCAATGATGATCTGTCGCGCCGCGGTTTGCATGTGCAGCTTGTCTCGCGCATTGCGCGCGATATCGGTCGCGCCCTGGGGCTCAACTGCGATCTGATCGAGGCGATTGGCCTGGGCCACGACTTGGGACACACGCCCTTTGGCCATGCCGGTGAGCGATTCCTCAATGATATTTACCACGAGCGCACGGGTCGTTACTTTTTCCATAACGTGCAGTCGGTCCGTGTGCTCGATGCGCTGTACGGCCGTAACGTGTCGCTTCAGACGCTCGATGGCGTGCTATGCCACAACGGCGAATATGAGCAGCGTGTGTTTGAGCTTTCGGACATGGGCTCCTTTGACCAGTTCGATCAGACGGTTGAGGACTGTATCGCCACGGGCTATAGCGCGATTGAGCACCTGCGCCCCATGACGCTCGAGGGCTGCGTCGTTCGCATCTCGGATATTCTTGCCTACGTCGGTCGTGACCGTCAGGATGCGATCGCGGCGGGCCTGCTGTCACCTGACGCTTTTGATGATGGCCGGGGCGGTGCCTACAACAGTTGGATCCTTACGCACGCTTCCATCGATATCGTGGAGCATAGCTATGGTAAGCCGCGCATCGAGATGAGCGAGGACCTGTTTGAGGAGATCCGCCGGGCCAAGCGCGAGAACTACGAGAAGATCTATAGCAAGGGCGGTATCGAAGGCGACTCCGAGGCGGAGCTGCGCGAAGCCTTCGAAAAGCTTTACGACCGTTGCCTGCAGGATATAAACGAAGGTGACGAGTCCTCGTATATCTTTAAACACCACATTTCTCGCATCGAGCAGCAGCTTTCCTACTACGATCGCGCCTATGCCTGGCAGAACGACAAGGATCAAGCGGTGGTGGATTACATCGCGAGCATGACGGACGGCTATTTCTGCGAGCTGACGAGCAAGCTATTCCCTGGTCTGGAGTTTCCGCATCGTACCTATATTAACGAACGGTAGTTCGTATTAATTCGGTATACTGTTAGTTGAAAACGTTTTTGATTGATGCACGGGATGGCTATGGACGACCTTTTTTCTGCTTCGACGCGCGAGCGTTCCTTTCAGAATGCGCCGCTTGCGGTGCGTATGCGCCCCAATTCGCTCGACGAGTATGTGGGCCAGCAAAAGGCCGTCGGTAAGGGCTCATGGTTGCGTGCCGCGATCGAACACGACGTGCTTTCCAGTGTGATTTTGTATGGGCCGGCCGGTACGGGTAAGACGACGCTGGCCCATATTATCGCCAACCATACTAAGAGCGAGTTTGTCGAGGTCAGCGCTGTGACGGGCACCGTGAAGGACCTGCGTCGCGTGATTGATGAGGCCAAGACGCGCCTGAATACGTACGACCGCCGCACCATTCTATTCATCGATGAGATTCACCGCTTCTCTAAATCGCAGCAGGATGCCCTGCTGCATGCAGTTGAGAACCGTACCGTCATTATGATTGGCGCTACGACGGAGAACCCGTACTTCGAGGTCAACTCGGCACTGCTCTCACGTGGTCGCGTCGTGGAGCTTGAGCATCTGAAGGATGAGGATATCGCCACGCTTATTGAACGTGCGCTTGAGGCGCCGCAGGGCTTGAACGGTAAGTTCTCGGCCGATGAGGATACGGTCAAGACCATCTGCACGCTGGCAGCGGGTGACGCTCGCTCGGCGCTCACGACGCTCGAGCTTGCGAGCGAGATTGCCGTCACGCGTCCCGATACCGAGGGAACGCCAGCGCCCGCGGCGGGGGAGCGCTATCCCATCACCGTGGATGACGTAAAGATCGCCAACCCGCGTCGCGGCTTTACGTATGACAAAAACGGCGACATGCACTACGACATCATCAGTGCGTTCATCAAGTCCATGCGCGGTAGCGACCCCGATGCCACGATCTATTGGCTCGCGCGCATGATCGATGCTGGGGAGGATCCTAAGTTTATCGCTCGCCGCATTATGATTCACGCTTCTGAGGATGTTGGCAACGCCGACCCGCAGGCGCTTTTGGTGGCGCATGCCGCGTTTAAGTCTGCCGAGGTCATTGGCTATCCCGAGTGCCGCATTAACCTGGCTCAGGCTGCACTCTATGTGTGCTTGGCGCCAAAATCCAACGCGTGTGAGGCTTCGATCGATGCGGCGCTGGCCGATATACATTCTAGTGGGCTTCGCGAGGTGCCGAGTTATCTGCGCGATCGCCATCGCCCGGGCAGCGATGAATACGGTGTGTATAAATACCCGCACGATTATCCTGAAGGCTGGGTCGATCAGCGCTATTTGCCCGAGGGGCTGGAGCGCGGTGCGTTCTGGCAGCCTGCCGGGCGCGGCTGGGAAGAGTGGCGCGTAGAGCAAAGCGAACGTGACCGCAGCGGGAATGCACCGAAGTAGCTGCTGATAATTTTGTCCCACGTTGCTGCTCTTGGCATGTTCGGTCCCCTTTGGGGTACCATGAAAAGCGTCTGTATTTCGATTCTTCCGGGAGGCTTGTATGAGTCCCATTCAAATCGCCCTGCTGCTGCTCGCCGTTGCCGGCGTGTGGGCCATCGCTGAGCTCGCGCTTACCCTGCGCAAGACCCGCAATGTTGTTGACTCGCTCGATAAGACCGTGAACGACCTCAACAACACCATCGCCGAGGCTCAGCCTGTGGTGGCAAAGCTCGATGGCGCTGTCGATGAGCTTACGCCGGCGCTTGCCCAGATGGAGCCGCTGCTTAAGTCGAGCAAGACGGCAGTTGATGCCCTTACCTCCAATCTCGTAGAGGTCGAAGCCGTGGTTCGCGACATTTCCGAGGTTACGGGCAGCATGGCCGAGGCCAGCAATGCTGTGTCGAGCGTGACCGACTCTGCCGCCGGTGCTGTGCAGAAGCTCTTCAATAAGGTGAAGGCTCCTGCAGCTGAAGCCGAGCGCAAGCTTTCCGCTGCCGCCGAAGAAGCCGAGCAGCCGACCGAGCGCGTCTTGATTGGCGAGGACGAGGCCGCCGCGGGCGACGATGATGGCCAGAAGTCTGTAGCCAAGCCAGCTCAGTATTACACCTATACGCCCGCCGAGACCTCCGAGGAGTCCTGCGATGAGTAGCGAAGCAACCTGCCCCATTACGCTGAGCGTTGCCGGTGATCCGCGTCTCGCGCGCTTGGTGCGCATGACGGCCGCCAACGTTGGCGCCCTGTGCTCTATGTCCGTCGATCGAATCGAGGACATCCGTATGGCTGCCGAGGAAGCCTTCATCTTTGGCTGCACGGCCGTTGATTCCGACGATATCTCGATTAAATTCGATGTCGACGAATCGCATGTGGGCATGACCTTTACCTTTGGCGATCAGGCGACTGTCGATGAGGATGACCAGGCTGCCGTATATGCCGAGCTCATTTTGGCGAGCGTGTGCGATTCCTACGAAAAGACTGCGGCGCCCCTAACGCTTTCCCTCGACCTCAAGGCGGATATCTAATATGACCGAACGTTCCCGAAGCGGCAAGACCGCTTGGGACAAGGAGAAAACTCGCGAGCTGTTTCGCCGTTATAAGGAGACCGGTGATCCGGATGCCCGCGAGCAGCTCGTCATGTCCCATATGAACCTGGTAAGGTTTCTTGCCAACAAATTTAAGAACCGCGGCGAGCCGCTCGATGACCTTTTGCAGGTCGGCTATCTGGGCTTGCTCAAGGCTATCGACCGTTTTGACCCCGAGCGCGGACTCGAATTCACGACGTTTGCCACACCTACCATTCTGGGTGAGATTAAGCGTCACTTCCGCGACAAAGGCTGGAGTGTGCGCGTGCCCCGTCGCTTGCAGGAGCTCTCTGCCAAGGTCAATCAGGCTACCGACAAGCTCACTAACGAGCTTCAGCGTTCGCCCAAGGTTGAGGAAATCGCCGATTACCTGGGCGTGACCGTCGACGAGGTGCTCGAAGCCATGGAATCGTCCTCGGCCTATACCTCGGTGCCTATCGAGGCTCCCGGCGCGTCCGACTCCGACGATGCGCCTTCGATTCTCGATCGCTACGCCGACGACGACAACGAGCTCGACTTTACCGATGATCGCCTGGTAATCGAGGAAGCCATCCGCGATTTCTCGCCGCGCGAGCGCGAGGTAATCGAGCTGCGCTTTGTGAAGGGCATGACCCAGATCGAGATTGCCAAGAAGCTGGGCATCTCGCAGGTACAGGTCTCGCGTCTGCTGCGTCGTACCCTTAAGAAGATTCAGGACAAGATCGACCCCGACGGAGTGATGGTTCGTTCATGAATGAGCACCCCCAACAAACCGACCGAACGCTGCGCGATACCCGTATTCTGACGTTGCGCATTTGGGGCGTCGTCGGCTGCATTGTCATCGCCGCCGTCATCTTTAACCTTATGGGCATCCTGGCGCCGGTTATCGAGTTTTTGGCAGTCGGTTCCATCATCGCTTTTGTGATGTCGCCGATCACCAATTGGCTTGAGCACCATGGCGTGAATCGCGGCATCGGTTCGCTTGTTGCGCTTATTGTGGTCGTTGCCGTGCTCGTCGGCGTCGTTTGCATCTTGTCGCCGATTCTCTTTGGTCAGATCATGGAAGTCCTGAGCCGCCTGCCCGAGCAGCTTCGTGTTGCTGGTGGCGACCTCAACGAGATGATCTCGCATGCCAAGACGCTCAATAACACGCCGCTCAAGGAGTATCTGGACGATAACCTTTCTTCGCTCGTCACGGTGGCGTCCAAGTATGTCTCACAGATTGCCGCCGAGCTTGGCCGCGGTGTATTCCCGCTCATTACCAATACGGCCTCGCAGCTGTTTGTTATCTTCCTGGGCTTGGTGCTTGCTTACTGGCTTGCCTGCGATTATCCCCGCATGCACCACGAGGTCTGCACAATCATCGGTCAGGAAAAGGAGACCTCGTACCGCTTTATGGTCGCGATTCTTTCGCGCTCGGTCGGCGGCTATATGCGTGGCATGGTCGTGACGTCCATCTGCGGCGGCATCCTTGCCTTTATCGGCTTTACGCTCATTGGCCATCCATACGCAGCACTCATGGCCATCTTCACCGGCATTATGCATTTGGTCCCGGTTGTCGGTCCCTGGGTGAGTGCTGCGATTGCCACGGTGCTCGGCTTTATGTTCAGCCCTATGCTGGCGTTGTGGACCTTGATCGTGACTATGGTGGCACAAAATGTCACCGACAACGTCATTTCGCCTAAGGTCATGCAGAGCTCGGTCCAGGTGCATCCCATCATGAGTCTGACGGCCCTCGTTATTGGTTCGGCACTCATGGGCCCCATCGGCATGGTCATCGCCATCCCGTTGTGCGCGGCCCTCAAGGGCATTTTCGTCTACTACTTTGAGAACGAGACCGGCCGCCAGCTCGTGGCATACGACGGCGCCGTGTTTAAGGGAACGCCGTATCGCGATGCCGAGGGCAACCCGGTCGCCGCCTATGACGCGCTTGGAGACGATACGTTCATCTATGAGTCCGAGCTCATCGGCAACGAGACCGCGCCGGAGGCTAAGGCTATGCCCAAACCAGAACTCGATAATCCCTGGATTAAGCTGTCGGGTCTTCAGCCCGACGCGACGGGCTTTTTCAAGAACCCCTTCGCCAAGGATGACGATTCCAATACGGACGACGACACCAAAACCGGCATCGACGGCTCCATGGACGATTCGGATTCCAAATAGGTCCCGTTAGCGTTTCTTGATGTTGTAAAAGACAAGAAACACGAGCAAAGCGATTGATAAGGGGCCGGCTACATAGAAATAGAGAACGTCAATTGCGCGTAGAGTGCAATAAGCGTTGTCGCCGGACGTCACTGCATACAGTACGTAGCCAAATGCTGGTTGGTTTGCGTACCATTGGGAGAAGGCCAAGAGCGCTAAAAGTGCCACTACCAGAAGTGCATTCAGGACAAATCGTTTGCTTTTCATCGATCGCTCCTTCCGGATGGTTCTTATATAGCATTTTACCAAACCCATTTTTTTCAAAGGATTGCTTAGTCCTAAATAACATGCACTTTCGCTGGAGGGTCGCTGTTTGGCGGCCCTCTTTTTTGCACAGGCGCGGTGGGATGGTAATATCGTTACGTTTGAACTGTTTCGATGTGAAACCGAGGAGATTCCCTCTATGAGTGCTGACTACCCGTCAATGACTACGGCCGAGATTCGCTCCAAGTTCCTCAACTTCTTTGAGGAGCGCGGTCTTAAGCTCTATCCTTCTTCGTCCCTCGTCCCCGACGATCCTTCGCTGCTGCTTGCCAACGCCGGCATGAACCAGTTTAAGGAGTACTACCAGGGCAAGAAGACCATGAAGGAGATCGGCGCGATCTCCTGCCAGAAGTGCGTCCGCACCAACGACATCGACTGCATCGGCGAGGACGGCCGTCACCTGTCCTTCTTTGAGATGCTCGGCGACTTCTCCTTTGGCGGCGTCTCCAAGCAGCAGGCCTGCGCTTGGGCCTTTGAGCTCATCACCAAGGAGTTCAAGCTGCCGCTCGACCGCCTGTACTTCACCGTCTTTACCGAGGACGACGAGACCCACGACGTGTGGCGCTCCCTGGGCGTTGCCGAGGATCATATCTCGCGTCTGGGCGAGGACGACAACTTCTGGGCCGCTGGCCCCACCGGCCCCTGCGGTCCGTGCTCCGAGATCTACTTTGACATGGGCGAGGAGGTCGG
>CABVDH010000046.1 GCA_902497065.1 uncultured Collinsella sp.
CCACGGACGCCGAAACGGTATCGCCGAGCCACGATGCGATGGAGCCCAACGCGCCACTGCCCCCTCCTAGGTCTTTAATCATCTCGTCCATAAGCTCGTCGGCCGAACCTTGGATGTCTCCGTATCCCACAAGCAGCCGTCCCCAAACATCCATGACGCCATCGAGCACGCCGGCAACGCCGCCCGAGCGTTCCTTCAATGTTGAGAAAAATCGCGAAAGCACGTTGTTTTGCGCCGTCGCCTCATCGGGCGCCAACACCGCGGCAGAGATGGCACCGCGATCGCCAAGCCTGACTGCCGTGTTAAACGAAGAGTTGAGCTCATCGGGGCTCGAAATGGCACCCGAAACCGCAAGGGCGACCACGCCGTTGCGACCGGGCGGCGCGATACGCGGACGCTCACCCGAAAGCGCTTTAATGGCCTGGTCAAACACATTGCCCGCACGGTCGGCCTCATCCTCGGTCTGACGCTCAAGTTCGAGTTCTTTGTTGCGGCATTTAACGTAGCCTTCCAGGGCGTCTTTGAACTTGTCAAAGTGGTATTCGAAGCCGTTTTCAATAGAAGTCGAAGGCGCTGCAACGGCACCGAGCGACGAAACGCCAAAATGGCATCTGTTGCATCTGTCCTGCCCGTCATAATCAGCAACCGAGGCTAACCCGCCTGGCGACCCCTTCTTATAGTTGGGGCAACTCGTTCCGTAATGCAGATACGTCTTGCCATCGATGGCACTGGTTGGCCACGCCGCATCGATATAGAGTTCCGTCGCTCGCACCTCGTCAGCGTTGCGCGGCAACAGCGGGATATGGAAAGTGACTGCATCTCCGTCCTCGGTTACATATGCACGATTGACCTCTGTACTCGCATAGGTGTAAAACGCCTTGCGCGCCGCCGACTCCGCCTTCGTCTCGACGCTTGAGCCCTGAGGTGCCTCGTTTGCAAGGCGCAAGCGGTAATAGGCCTTCGCGCGATCGAGCGCCACTTGCGGCTCCCATGTGACACTCGAGGCATAGTGCGGATTCTCAATATCCGAAAGCTTCGCCAAGCTCTTCGCGCGTTCCCACATGCACGAACAGCTTCCGACTGCGCCTCTGTCCGATCCACCGCAGTCGGCAAGCCAGGCGCGTTCCTTGGCCTTTGACGTTTTCTCGGACGCTTTCTTCAGTTCCTTGGCAGCATAGTCAAGGTCTTTTGAGGTGCTCTCGATGGCATCGGTCGAGATCTCAGACCCCTCGAGCGCAGCGAAGTCCGACTCGGATGTCCTGGGCACGGCAAGCGCCGTACCGGTATAGGTCACACTATCGGTATCCTGCGCCGACACCGCCTGCGTGGCACGCGCGGCGATCAGATATGGCAGAGCCGTCTCGATTTTCCGTAAGCCTTCCGATGCGCTTTTGGCAAACTTGTTGCGCGTTTTAATGATCTCAATCCCGGTGTCGACCATATTGCCGGCAACTGGTTCGGCACCCGGGATGAGGATGGCGACCAGGCCCGTCCCGATCGTGGCAAACCCCGCCAGTCCCAGACTCAAGATGCTCGCATCAACCACCGTGGCAGCCGTGTGATAGGACGACACTACGTTGGCACCCGCCAGCGCGCCGCTATCGGCCGCCACCTGGGTATCCCCGGCACGCGACATGCTCCATATCGCTGCGGTCGACGAAAACAACAACGTGAGCACCACTAGGATGACCACGGCAGAAGAAAGCGTGGTATAGGCACCGTCTTCGATAAACAGGTCGATACCGGCTCGACCCATAAAGCCGCCTCGCTTGCGATGGCAGCTCGGACGGCGCGTCAAAACGCGTCTAGACCAGAAACGCTTAATCCCATGCAGCAATCCACGCATCATAATCTCCCTCCAGCCATTCGGGACGCGATTGATACGAGACATCGACCTTGAGCTCAACGTAGCCGTCCTCGGCGGTACCACCCATAGCCTGCGCAAACGCACCGATCACAGGCAACGGCTTGACCTCGCCGGAAACGGACACGGACGAGACGCCACCCGCACCGGCCCGGCCAAGCTCGATATCCCACGACAACGGCCCGCCGGCATGAAAAATCGAAACGTTGGGCACTGCGGCAAGCCGGCGGAGGGTGAACTCCTTAAGATCGTCGTCCTCCGCCGTCGTCGTGGTCATGAGCCGCGCGGTCTCGGCGGCGGCAGACTCCATGACCGCGCGCGTATAAAGCAGGCACACCGGTTGCAGTGCGAGAAGGATGAGCGTCAGAAACGTCGGCAGCAAAAAAGCGGCCTCGACCGTAGACTGCGCCCGGTCCTCGCGCGCGATATCAATACAACGCGATGTCCTTAGCACCCGCAGCAGCGTCGACAACCGATGTCGAGGTGACGCCGTGAGATGCCGCCCGCTCGACCAGCGCCGCCAAGCGCCCATCGGCACCGGCACGCCAAAGCCCCGCGATTGCCAGCACGATGGAAAGCAGCGCCACCGTGACGATGGCGTATTCCACAGTCGCTTGGGCAACCTCTTCACGCAGAACGTCATGCATTTCACGATCCCTCCTTTGAGCTTATTGTTTGCGGGACCAGACGCACGGCGCGCAGACGACACGAAGCATCGCCGGTATCCGCGGCAACCGTCACCATATCGACCCAGCCGCGCCCATCGCGCACGATGGCGCCCCATACGTTGCCCTTAATATCGAGATAGCCGCTCAGGGCGAGCTGGGCCGTTGGCACCTCGCGGTAGGCGCGTAACATATCCGCCGCTGCCTCGGTCATCGGTCGGTCCTCGGACCATGCAAGCCGGACCGCAATCGCGTTGTCCCCAGGCGAATCCGTCGCAGTGCCAGACCGCTTGTCGAGCGTCCGCAGAAAGGTTTGCGCCGTGACAGCGACATCCGAATCGTCCGCATCTCGCATCTCATCTTTTTGAGACGCCACCGCCGAATCTGAGCCCGAATCGAAGGCGGCCCCAGGACGCTGCTGCCGCGCGGCGTTAAGCCCCCAAAGCACCGCCGCTATCGCCACGGTCAGGCAAGCAAACACCAGCAGCACCCCGATGGGGCGCTCGCCCTCTACAGGCTGTTGATGCCCTCGCTGATAGCGTTCCATAGATCTTGGACCTTGCCTTTAAATGCAACGATGGCAATAATCGCGATCACCACAAGCACGCCCACCAAAATGGCGTACTCGGTGGTACCCTGCGCGCTCTCCTCCCGCAACAGCTCCTTGGCATGCTGGCGAGCGCGGATCGCCCGGCAAAAAGCCCAGCTCCAAGCCTTGTCAGCAACTTCGACCATCGTGTTCATGTATTCCTCCCTACATCATCCCGCCTGCTCCCAGCAGCGGGCCCAATATGGACAGAAGCAACGCCGGCAAGATGAGCGTGCCGGTGGGAATCAGCAGCTTGACGGGCGCACGCTCGATCTCGCGCTCGACCGCGGCGCGATGAGCCGCACGGATCTCGCGACTTTGAGCGGCCAGTGTCTCGGCAAGTGGGGCACCCAGAGCGAGCGCCTGCCCCACCGTGATGGCAAAGGTCTCGAGCGCTCGCACGTCCAGGTCGCGTGCGGCGGCCAACAACTCGTCCTCACGCGTGCCCACGCCCACCTGCCACGCCATGCAGGCCCGCTCAAGTCGAAGAGCCAGCACTGACCGGCGGTTGGCGCAGAAAATCTCAAGCGCCGCATCAAACGAAAGACCGGCCGAAAGACCCAAGCGCACAACATCGATCATCTCGGACACTTCGCCGAGCGATACTCGCGCCGGGCCGCCCGCTCCAACCGCGCCCTTCATTCGCGCGGCCAGAGCATCGACCACCGAGCGACCCGCGGCAGCGACCAGCACCGCCTCGCGCTTGCAGGCCTCTGCGATCTTGCGTGCATCCGCCCGATCCAAACCCGTCGCGACAAATACACTCAGAGCGCACAGGCAAGCCGCAACTGCAACCGGGGCGCTCATAGCTTCACCCGCATAATGCGCCGGATAACCACCAGGGCAACGGCGTTGAGGGCAAGACCCAGCACCACAGTGCCCGCGCCGGCAGGCGTCGCAAGACCGCGACGAAAATCTGCCGAAAGCAGCGCCAACACCGCGCACATGCCCGTCGGCATCGCCGCGACCATATGCGCAGACATGCGAGCCTGCGACGTCTTAACATCCAGGCGGCGCTTGAGCTCAATGCGCTCCCCCACCATGCTCGACGCCTCGGACAGTAAGTCGGCAAGCGGAGCACCGGTGCGCTGAGACACCTTAAGCGCCAAGGTCACAAGCGAAAGGCCAGGGGCGTCGATGCGCACGAGCAAGTCATCGAGCGCGTCGGTCGCCGAGATGCCGCAATCGATTGCCGCCGCCACCCGCAAAAACTCGGTATGCACCGGTTCTTGCGCATGAGCGCCCACAAAGCGCATACCCTGGGCCAGTGAATGTCCCGAGGCAAGCGACATGGAAAGTGCGGTAAACGCCTCGGGCATGGCCTCTTCTGCATCGTGTTGCTCGCGCCGGCTCTCAAAGCCATCCCGAGCGGCGCCAACGGCAAACGGAGCAACAAGTCCCAAGGCAAATCCGAGGGGCGATAACGACACCATCGTTAGCAAAACGCAGCAGACACCGCTCGATAGCAGCAGAAACGCCAAACGCCCCGAAGCATCCTCGATCGCGAGGCCAAGGCGACGCGCCGGAGCCAGCGATGCCCACGAACGGGCGATCTTTTTCAGCAGATCGTTTTCCACCAGCTCACGCGGCAGCTTCTCTGCCACCGTCTCGAGCGCCTGACGCGCCAGCTCCGCCGGCGGTACCTGCGGCACACGAGGTTCCGCCCCGCACGCCGTCGCAACAGAAAACCCTGCCAAACCCCCTACGACGAGGGGCACAGCGACCTCCATTCGTCCACCTCCTCTTGTGTGAGCGTCCCCGACCGCAGGCCTTCTGCGATAAACGGCGGCTCGCGGTCAAGCTTCCAGGTGCGCTCGGCGGCATCGAAAGTCACATAGCGCTCGAGCTCTACGCCGCCCGACGCGGCGCGACGCACCCCCGAATACGAGGAGACGAAACGCCTGCCATCGGCGTGGCGCTCGGACATCACGATGCCGTCGAGCGCCATGGCAATCTGCTCCTCGATGAGCTCGCTCGGCAGATCGATGCCATAACGTGCAAGCAACGTCAGACGCACCACGGTCTCCTGCTCGGAACCCGCATGAAGCGTGGTGAGCGACCCGTCGTGGCCCGTGTTCATGGCCTGCAACATGTCGCAGCACTCGGCACCGCGCACCTCGCCCACCACGATGCGGTCGGGGCGCATGCGCAGGGCATTGGTCACCAGGTCGCGGATCGTCACCGCGCCCTCGCCCTCAATTGAAGCCTCGCGCGCCTCTAGGCGCACCACGTGCGGATGATGCGCAAACTTGAGCTCAGCAGAGTCCTCGATCGTCACGATGCGCTCGCCGGTGGAGATCTCGCATGACAACGCGTTGAGCAGGGTGGTCTTACCAGATCCCGTGCCTCCCGCAACCGCCAGGTCCTGTCGCAGCGACACCGCGCACGACAGCAGCTGCGCATACCAAAGCGGCAGCGACCCCAGCCCCACAAGCTCGTCCAGCGAGCAGATACGGTCCGAGAACTTTCGGATGGTGAGAATCGGTCCGTCAATCGCCACAGGCGGAATCACCGCGTTGACGCGATAGCCCGTTTTGAGGCGGGCGTTGACGATGGGGCTGCGCTCGTCGATACGGCGGCCAAGTGGCGAGATGATGCGGTCGATAAGCACCCGGATCTGCTCATCATCCTCAAACGCATGCTCGATGGGGTACAAGACGCCGCCGCGTTCAAAGAAAGCCGAGCGGCAGCCGTTGATCATGATTTCGGTAACGGTGTCGTCCTCGATGAGCGGCTGCAACGGCCCCAAGCCCACCACTTCATCCAAAATCTCGTCGATGATAGTCTCGCGCTCGGGCGTCGCGAGATCGGTCGGCTCCTCAACATTGAGCGCCGCCTCCACCGCAGGACGCAATTCCGAGCGGGCAAGTGCCGGGTCGATATAGGCGCTGATACGCGCCACTTCGTCGTAACCCACGCGGTCCATCACGGCGCGCTTGGTGCGTCGTTTCACCGCGCGGCGACGCCCCGCATCTACAGGCGCTGCCGCCGCTGCAGCGCCAGCAGCCTTAATCCTCGTTTGCAGGCTCATCGCTGATCACCCTCGCGCGACCAGGGAAGGCGAATACGCGGGCGTTCGGTGCGCATTGCACGGTCGGCGACCATATCGCTCCAAGGGCCGACGGCGCACCCCAGTTCCACGAGCATCTCGCGCGTGGCCTCGCGCACGCTAGTCGCAAAAGCGCTGGTCTGCCCCACTGCCTCGTCAGCGCGCCCAAACGCCATGAGCGCGGCGAGATCCTGCCCGCCATCGGCGATACGAATCTTGGAGCTCAACGCACAGGCAATCTCAAAGCGCATGGCGACGTCCTCGTCTGCCCCGCGCGCACCGAACCGGTTGAACACGGCGCTCATGCGCGTGCGCGGCACACCTACTCGACTTGCCAGTTCAATGACGCGCGACGCAGATGTCGCGGACGACACCGCCGCATCGCCAACGACCAGGCAACGGTCGCTCGCCGCCACCGCAGCCGCCACGGCATCGCCCCAAAAGACCGAGGTATCGATAAAGACCACGTCGGATTCGCGACGCAGGACATCAAGCAATAGCTCCACCGGACGTGCCATGAGCTCGGCTTGCTCGGGCGCCGCGACGGGACCCCAGAGCGTAACGCCCGGCGCCACGCGCATCGATGTGGCTACGATATCCGGCTCGGTGAGCGCGCCCGCCGCCGACGGCTCGATAAGTGCCGCCATATCGCGCGGAGCATCGACGCCTAACAAGTCGTAAAGGTTTCCAAACATCAGGTCCAGGTCGAGCACGGCGGCACGCAAGCCCAACAGCGACGATGTGTGTGCCATGGTGGCAACGATCGTCGACTTGCCGCAACCGCCCGAACCCGAAATGGCGCAGATGACCGGAGCTCGATGCTGCGGAGCGACAGCGTCTGCCGGCGGCATCGGAGGCGGCGGGGCGGGCGTCGG
>CABVDH010000047.1 GCA_902497065.1 uncultured Collinsella sp.
CATTAAGTGCTCTCCGGCTCGTGCGGAACTCGCGATCAACCTTATGCCTCTCGGACTGTCCCGGCCCTCTCGGATTCGGGGCGCGACACACCGGACTGGGTTATCTGAATAAATATGGTGAAGGCCCCTTTCGGGGCCTTCTCTTTTAGAGGAATTCGCCGACTCGGTGGACTTCGGGTTCTAGGTCTACGTTGAATTGGTCTTTGACGGTTGCCTGGATGTGGCGGATGAGTTCGTCGACATCGGCGGCGGTGGCGTGGTCGGCGTTGACGATGAAGCCGCAGTGCTTCTCGCTCACCTGCGCGCCGCCAACGGCGTGTCCTCGCAGGCCGGCATCCATGATGAGTTTGCCGGCAAAGTAACCCTCGGGGCGCTTGAAAGTGGAGCCGGCACTCGGCATGTCGAGTGGCTGCTTGTCCTCGCGGCGCTGGCGGTAGTCGTCCATGTCGGCCTTGATCATCGCGGCGTTGCCCGGGGCGAGATTGAAGGTGGCCGAAAGCACGGTAAAGCCGTCGTCAGCGATGCGGCTCTTGCGATAGCCCAGGTTAAGCTCATCGACATCGAACTCGATGATGTTGCCGCTGCCGCGGGTGCCGTCGTCGAGCATGCGGGCGGGCTTGTAGACGCGCACAGACTCCAGCACATCGGCCATGCAGGCGCCATAGGCGCCGGCGTTCATGTAGCAGGCGCCGCCGACCGATCCGGGGATACCCGAGATGGGCTCCATGCCGGTGAGACCGGCCTCGGCTGCCGCCGCGGCGACATCGGAAAGCAAGGCGCCGGCTGCTGCCGTAACGTGCGTGCCGTTGACCGTAATGTCGGAGAGGCCCTCGCCCAGTGCCACGACGATGCCGCGGATGCCCTTGTCACCGACGAGCAAGTCGGAGCCGTTGCCCACGATGGTGAGGGGCAGATCGCAGCGATAGCAGGTATCGAGCGTGGCGACGAGGGCCTGCTCGGTATCGGGCGTGACAAAGACGTCGGCCGGGCCGCCGATCTTAAACGTGGTATGCTCGCGCATGGGCTCGCTCATCAGCACGTTGTCCTCGCCGGCAACGCCAGCGAGCGCGCACAGCAGGTCCTCGTTAAAAAAGTCGTTCTCGTGCATACGAATATCCGCCTTTTGGTGGTCGTTGTCATCAATCGATTGCAATATACCCCACCCGGACGGATTTGGTGCGCTGACGGCGATAAAACAGCCGTCCACCGGATTGGTAAAGTGTTTATCACCGAGGTAGAGGGGCAGTCGCTATACTTTCAAGAGATTGCGCGTAAACCCGGAAGGAGCGAGATGGCCAACAAAGTCACCCTCAAGCAGATCGCCCAGGAGGTGGGGCTTTCCCCCTCGTCGGTCTCGCTTGTTCTCAATAATCGGCCCTGTCGCATCTCGGAAGAAAACCGCAAGCTCATCAAGGAGGTCGCGGCGCGCAACCACTATGTCCCTAACCAGATCGCGCGCAGCCTGGTCATGCGCGAGTCGCGCACGCTGGGCCTTATCGTTCCCAATATCGAGAGCCGCTTTTTTGCCTCGCTCGCCGGCAGCTTGGAAAAGCGCTGCCGCGAGGATGGCTATGCGCTCTTTATTACCAGCTCGGGTGGAAGTGCCGACGACGATCTGGAACTGCTACGCCAGCTGGTGACGCGCGGCGTCGACGGCGTCTTTCTGGTGGTGGGTGACGAGTTCTCCGACGATCGCGCCCTGCGCGAGGAAGTGAGCCATCTGCCTATCCCTGCCGTGATGGTCGACCGTGCCATTGAGGGACTCGAGTGCGACAAGGTGATGTTCGACCACGAGATGGGCGGCTACATGGCTACGCGGTATCTGATTGAGCAGGGTCATCGCCGCATCGCCTGTCTGGTTAACGCGCGTCGCTCCAATACGGGCCGCAAGCGACTCGCCGGTTACGAGCGCGCGCTGCGCGAGGTGGGACTGCCCATCGACGCGCGCCTGGAGTTTGAGAGCGAATATTACATCCCGAGCGCCTACGAGGCCTCGGAGGCCGTGCTTGCAACCGATGCCACCGCCGTGTTTGCAAGCTCGGATAACATTGCCCTCGGTCTGCTCAAGCGCTTGCACGAGATGGGGAAGAGCATCCCAGGCGATATCTCGGTCGTAAGCTATGACAACTCGGCGGCCGACGTTCTCTTTGAGCCGGCGCTGACTGCGATTGAGCAGGATCCCGGTGTCCTTGCGGAGCATGCTTTTGCCTGCATGTCCAAGCGTCTTGCCGGTAGGGGCGGTAAGCGTGCCGAAGAGGTCGTTCTGGAACCGGCGCTTATCGTGAAGGGCAGTGTGCTTGATCTTACCGAATATAGCTAAGCGCACTTGTTTGTTTGCATAGATTGCATGCGGAGTGTCCGCTATTTGCCGGCGGGGCCGGGGAGGCATACTTTGTTTTGAGAAGTTCGCGGAGCCCACTTCTCAAAACAAAGTATGCCTCCCCGGCCCTCGTCCGTGAACTTTTCCGCTGGGCGAGCCATAGACGCCGCGTACCGATAGGGTAAGGCAGCGGCTTGAAATTGGTGCTATATTCGGCTTGAGTTGTTTAATGCTAGTACGGGAGGCTGATATGGGGCTGTTCAAGAAGAAAAACCCGCAGGATGCCTTTGATCCCGATGTGTTTACCATCACGGATACGATTTTGGACCCGCCGCGGTTTACGTTTTTGCCGGCTATCTACCAGGATGCCACGCGCCGCAAGTGGGCCGTGCATCAGCGCGGCGGCGAGCCGAAGATTTTTGACTATGCGGATGTGTTGCAGTGCGAAGTGGCCGAGGCGGGCGATCCGGAGGCCGAGGAAGTGGCCTCAAAACAGGAATTTGCCCAGCGTATCCTGGCAAATCCTGCCAAGGCGGCGAAAATAAACGCTGCCAAGCGTAATATGTGTCTTGGTATGGGCGTTGTTGTGGCGGTTCAGACGGGAAAAGACGAGGTTTCCAAATTAGAGATTCCCGTTATGACCGACGAAGTCAAACGCGATTCAAGTCTATATAAGTCGTATCGGAATGTCGCTGAGAAGATCAAGGCCGAATTTGATGCCATGGGAGGGCTGGTCTAATTTTGGCGGCATACGTTTCTGAATGAGGAGTCTGTGCAATGGCAGGCGAATCTTATGCAATTCCCCCCAAAGATCGTGCTGTTGAGGGAATTCTTTGGTATATCCAGCACCACCAGCTTGCCGGCGGCGATCGCCTGCCGGCTGAGCGCGTGCTGTGCGAAGAGATTGGCGTTTCGCGTACGGCGTTGCGCGCCGGTATCACGCGGCTCATCTCGTGTGGAACGCTCGAGAGCCGTCGCGGATCGGGTACGTATGTGTGTCCTCCCAAGCCGCTGAATATCTTCCAGGAAACGTATAACTTTTCCGATGCTGTGCGGACTGCCGGCCTGCACCCCTCTTCTCGTCTGGTTTCCACCGGGACCATCGAGGCGGATGAGGCGCTTGCCGACAAGCTTGGGGTGGCTGTGGGCGCTCCTTTACTCCGCATGCAGCGCATTCGACTTATAGAGGGCGAGCCGGCGTCAATCGAGACCGCTCACGTTAACCTGTCCCTGTGCCCCGCGCTTCCCGAGCACGATTTTGAGTGTGAGAGCCTTTACGATGTCTTGCTCAAAGAAGGTGGCGTGCGTGTTGAGCATGGACGTGAGCATATCTCCATCTCGCGTTTGAACGCCGAAGAGGCCGAGCTGCTCCAGCAAGAAGAGGGAACGCCGGTGTTCTATGAGAGCTCGATCGAATTTGATAAGGACATGCGTTTTGTGGAGCATTGCAAATCGGTGATTTTGCCCACAAAGTTCCGCTTTGCCGATAACGGCGAAGAGAACGGCATGAGGAGCGTGGCAGGTGAACAATGGCTGAAACAGTAGATGCCACCCCGGTTTATATGCGCATTCGACGCCGCATCGAGGAACGTATCGAGCGCGGTATATATCCCACGGGTTCCATGATTCCGTCCGAAAAAGACCTTGCCGAGGAATTTGGTACGACACGCTTGACCATCCGAAGCGCTGTCGATGAGCTGGTTCGGCGCGGGCAGATTCGCCGTGTTCGGGGAAAAGGTGCCTTTGTGGCGCAGAAAGTACCTGCTTTTTTTGAACGCACGGTCGGTTTCCGTGAATCGGTCCGTGCTTCGGGCGGCGAGCCGTCCGTCCGTATTCTCGCGCGTTCCAAGCGTTATGCGGGGCCATATTACGCCGACCTGTTTGGCATCGCCGAGGACGACCTGCTCTATTCCGTTCGACGCCTGAACTGCATAAACGGTAGCCCCGTATCGATTGAGACGGCGCTGATTCCCTGCCTGCTGTTCCCAACCATCGAAGATATTGACGTGTCGGTCTTCAGTTTGTACGAGACCTATGAGATGCTGGGCCGAAAGCCAGTCATGGCACAGGAAAAGCTCGATATCGAAGCGCTGGGCGCACGAGATGCCGGCCTCCTTGGACTGGAACAGGGCGATCTTGTTTTGCTTTTGGAATGCGTGAGCTATGACGCGAGCGGTCAGGCTATCGAGTATGTAAAGTCCTTCAATCGTGGCGATACGGGCGGCTACACCTATACGTACTAGCTGGTATTTTGTGAATAACGGCTGGGAAACTAACCAGTTTTGATCGTTGGGTCAGCTGTATATACAACCTTACAGGGCTCAAAATCGACCGTTCGCCGATGGGGATAAATTAATCGACAAAGAGGTATCAAAAAGCCGTAACCTGTAACTGTGATTGGTATCAAATACTAATGATTTGTTACGAGGTGAGACGATGAAGATGCTCGATTACGTTCAGCTTGCCCATGTGCGTATGGGGGAGAACCTCGAGCGTTCGTCTGAGCTGGTAGCGCAGCTCGTTGATATTTTCCAGTCCGGTTCTTTTGACGCGCTGCGCATCGTTGCTTCGGGTTCGTCGCGCCATGCCGCCGATTGCGCCCGCGATTACCTGCAAGATGCCCTGCAAATGCAGGTGTCCGTTGTGACGCCCGAGGCCTTCGTCGATTTTGAACACACCTATCCGCAGCATGTGCTCAACATTGCCGTTTCGCAGAGTGGCTATTCGACCAATACGATTGCGGCGCTCGATTACATGCGCGCACACGATATGGCTGCAGTTGCGCTCACGGCAAACGTCGAGGCACCCATCAAGGAACACGCTGACATCGTTCTTGACTACGGTGTGGGCGTCGAGTCGGTGGACTTTGTGACTCTGGGCGTCGAGGTGCTCGTTGAGTACCTGGTGCTCTTTGGTATTTACGGCGGTCAGGCGCGCGGAACGATTGACGCCAAGGGCGTTGCCCAGCGTCTTGACGACCTGCGTGAGGCTATCCAGGCCAATGCCGTGATGTGCAAGACCGCCGAGGCATATGTCCAAGACCACATGCTCGAGCTTTCTGAGCACACGCCCGCCATGGTCGTCGGCAACGGCCCCAACTATGGCGTTGCCGAAGAGGCGGCCCTCAAGCTGAGCGAGACCATCAAGATTCCTGCCATGCATCACGAAGGCGAGGAGTTCGTCCACGGTCCCGAGATGCAGATCGTTCCGGGCTATCTGGTGTTTATCGTCGACGATCCGCAGGGGTCGGAGCGTCTTGCGAATATCGCTGATGCGCTATCGAACGTTACGACAAAAACGGTGCTACTCACGGCCCATCCCAAGGGTAGGGCTCACGAGGTTGCGGTGCCTCAGGTGGCTCCGCTGCTCAGCGCAATTCCCAATCTTGTGTTCTTCCAGACGATTGCGGCCATGATAGCCGAGCGTCTGAAGTCATGGGACGTGCACCCGTATCTTGATGCCGTCTCCAAGCAAATGGAGGTCAAGGCAGAGGGCTACGAAGAGTCAGTCAATGCGCTTAAGGCCAAAGCGGCCGAGTGTTACGGAATGTAAGCGGGTTTTGATGCCCGTTGGCATGGGGGATGTGGAAACAACCCCAGAAAGGAGAGACAAATGAAGGAAACCGAGAAGATCGAGATCATGCATTTCGACCAGGAGGGCTATCTCGAGGACGGCAAGGCGCTCTACGAGACCGGCAAGAAGATGACCGCGCTCGCCGACAAGGTCGCCGACGAGGGCTACG
>CABVDH010000048.1 GCA_902497065.1 uncultured Collinsella sp.
GGCGAGCCGGCGAATCGGCAAAGACTGTCCCCGGTGACTAGTCGTTTAAGAACGTCCCCAATGACTACTCTTGGTCATTTAAGTCTGTCCCCAATGAGTGCCCGACGGCTAGGCGGCTAGGCGCGGGATTTGGTGCGTGAGAGGGCCAGGCCTACGGCGGCGATGGCCACGGCAAAGAGCACCGTGATACCCAGATCGCAGGCGATGTCGCCCAGCACGGCGGACGTCAGGTCCGAGGCAAGCGCCTTGCCGACCGCATCGTTCACCCAATATGTCGGCACAAAATGCGCCACGGTCTGCACGGCCGAGCCCATGAGCGACAGCGGCATCCAGGCACCGCCCAAAAACGTCATGAGCATGCCGAGTAAGTTGCCCACGCCGTTGAGTAGCTCCTCGCGCGCGCCCAAGCTCGAAAGGGCAAAGCCAACGGCCAGAGGCGTGCACGCCAGGGCAAACGTCGCCGCCAGCGCCAGGCACACGCGCCCCACGCCGACCTCGGCGACCGCGCCGGCAAAGCCCACGACGCCCATCATGCTCGACACAAACCAGATGCAGACGGTAAGCACGGCGGCAGCCGCGAACACGGCAAGCGAACGCCGGCGCTCGGAGATCGGGCCGGCCTCCATGCGGCGCACGCGCTCGGGCTCGTTCATGCCCGAGAACACCAGTCCCACCGACACGATGACCGACGAGATAATCGCGTACGCACCAAAGTTGAAGTACGACTCGAGCGTGGCGGCGGCAGTCGAGTCAACCTTGACCTGCTCGACCTCGACCTTGGCGCGCTTCGCGGCGGCATGCTCGGCCGCCTTGGCAACATCGCCGTTGGGGGCAGCGGGCTCAAGCGCGGCCGCAGCACCCGCGAGCGAGATCCAGCGCGAGGCCTCGGCAGACGAAAGCGCCGCCGCCATGGTGCCGGCGCCGTAGGTCACATCGAGCTTGGGCAGAGACTCCCCCGCGCGGGCGGCTGCAACAAGGTCGCCCTCAAACCCCTCCGGGATAAAGAACACGCAGTCGGCGCTACCTTTGGCGCTGTTGCTCTTGGAGAGCGCGTCCGCAAGGTCGTAGGTGTCGTCGCCGACGCCCGTGACCAGCTCAAAACGCGAACCCAGATGCTTGGTAAGCGCACACGAAAGGTCGCTATTGTCGCGGTCGACCACGATCACGTTGGTGTCGTAGGGCCTGTACTCGGTGAGCTGCGACGAGTTCCAGCTCACCGATGCCGCGATGAATACGCCCATGAGCGAGATGAACACCGTATAGATGAGCAGGTAGAACGGGTGCGCCAGCGCCATGCGAAGCGCGGTCTTAAAGGTGCTCATAGCGGCTCCTTCCAAAGATCAGCGTGGCGGCGGCAACGAACAGCAGCGCCATAAGGACCAGCGCGCCGGCGCGAACGGCAAAGGGGCTCAGGTCCTCAAAGAAATACAGGCGATTGAACATGTCGCAGATGAGCTTGACGGGGTTGAGCCAGCACTCGGCCGGGCAGGCGCGGGCGACGTCGTCGGCAAGTGCCATCGCCGGCTCGCCGTAGAGGCCGGCGAACAGGGCGCACGTGGTGGCAAAGCCCGTGAGGATGCCCGACTTGGACGCCTTTCCGCCCTTAACGGGAAGCGTGCCCACAAAGAGTCCCAGACCCGTGGCGGCAAGCGCGGAAGCGGCACCGCCCACCAGACACAGCCCCTCGCGCCCGCCAAAGTCGACGCCAACGACTAGACGCACGTAGCCAATCGCAATCGCCATCGAGGCAAAGGAGACCAGCCACGAGCCCACAAAAATGCCAGCCAGTGATGCCGTCTTAGAAAGGCCGCCCACGCAGCGACGTGCGCCAAGGCCCGACAGATTGGGCTGCAGGTCGACGACGCTCAAGGCGGCAAACTCGGCAGACATCATCGCGACCAGGCCAAAGAGCGCGTAGTAGTAGATGACCGTGCCATCGGGCGCTGTGCGTGTCAGGCTTACGCGGCGGGTGCCGCCCTCGAGCGACAGGGCGCGCGCAACCGCCTCCGGGTCGGCGAGCGCCGCCGGGTTGTCTTGGGCAATCTGGGACATGAGCTCGGCATTTTGTGTATACGAGCTTGCCACCGTCTCCAAAATGCTGCGGTCGGTGAGCACCGACGACGCACGCGAGTTGTCATAGCTCGAAAGCAATGTGAGTTTGGGCGTGCCTTCGGCGTCGACCGTGTAGATGCCCGCGACTTCGCCGGCCTTGAGCGCACGGTTCGCATCGGCTGCGTCGTCGCACTCGTGGATCTCGAGCAGCTGGTCGTCGCCCTCCTTGGCAAGCGACGTCGCCACATCCTTAAAGGTCGAGGCGTCCCAGGCTTCGTCAGCGACAACGACCACCGGCACCGGGTCGATCTTGCCGTCGGAGCTCAGATTCGCAAACATAAACATGAACATCGTGGAAAGCGCGACGGGAAAGACCGCGCCCCAAACCCACGTGCTCGGCCGGCGCAGCAGCGTCTTGACCGTAATGATAATGGTGTTGAACATGGCCGCCCCCTAGTCGCGCAGCTCGCGGCCGGTGATCTCGAGGAACACGTCGTTGAGGGTCGGTGGCTCGCTCCACACGCGGCCGAGCGCAACGTCGGCGGCGCGCAGCGTGTCGAGAATGTCCACCAGGTTGTGCGGGCTCGCCTCGCAGGTGCAGACGAGTTCGCCGCCGGACAGTTCAACCGAAAGCACGTGCTCGAGGGCGCGCAGCCGCTCGACCGTGGCGAGCTCGACGGCGCCGACCTCGACGGTCACGCGCTCGCCCATCTGAATCATGCGTTTGAGCTCGTCGTTGGTGCCCTGCGCCAGCACGCGGCCGCCGTCCATGATCATGATGCGGCTGCAGATCTGCTCGACTTCCTCCATGTAATGGCTGGTATACACCACCGTGGCACCCTCGTCGCGCAGGCGGCAGATGCCCTCCAGGATGGCATTGCGGCTCTGTGGGTCGACCGCCACCGTGGGCTCGTCAAAGAAGATAAGCTCGGGCTTGTGCGCGATACCGCAGGCAATGTTGAGGCGACGCGCCAGACCGCCCGAGAGCTTGCCGGGGCGAAACTTGGTAAAGTCGCTCAGCCCGACAAAATCGATCGCCTCGTCCACGAGCGCGCGACGGCGCTTGCGGTCGTTGACGTAAAGGCTACAGAAATAGTCGATGTTCTCGCGCACCGTAAGCTCGTCAAACACCGCCACCTGCTGCGGCACCACGCCGATGCGGCGCTTGAGATCATAACGGGCGGGCGTCATGGGCTCGCCGAACAGCTCGATGGTGCCTTTGTCGTAGGCAAGCAGCTGCAGAATACAGTTGATGGACGTGGTCTTGCCCGAGCCATTGGGACCCAGCAGACCAAAGATCTCGCCGGGGGCGATGCTCAGGTTAAAGTGGTCGAGCGCAATAAGGTCGTCATAGCGCTTGACGAGGTTTTCGACGTGGACGATGTCTGTCATGAGGCGGCCCTTCCGTTGATTGCGGCCCGGTACGATTGCATCATCGCAGGAGCCGCCGGCGCGCACCAGTGAGCTTTGTCACGAGTGCGAGGGGGCGGAGGCGAAACCCTCGCTCGCGCGAGCGATCGACGCCGCTTTGCCGCGCGGGAGGAATGTCACGGTTGCGCAGGCGGCCCCTCTACCACGCGCAGCTTCGCGTACAATACCCGTATGAACAGGCTTTTCGACAAATCGATCGTGCTGGCGTGCTGTATCGCAGCCGCCACGGGTCTTGCTGTGGACGCTCGCCTGGTCGCGGCGTTTTGCCTTGGCGTTATTGCCACTTCGCTGGCCGAGGTCGCACAGGAGGAACGCACGCGCCACACAAGCGAGGCCGCGAGTTACGCTTACATCATCGCGGCCGTCTTCGTGCCGCCGTTTGTGCCGTTTGCGCCTCTCGCCCTCTATGACATCGCGCGGCGCGTGCGCCGCGAGCACGCCTGGGTCGCGTTGGGCATTGGCTCCGCTTTTGCCCTTGCGCTCGTCGCGGACCTTCGCGCCGACGCGCTCACCGCCCGAACGCTCCTGCTGACCGCCATCCTTTCAGTTGCCGCCACCTTGCTATCGCTACGCACCGCCCAGTTGGAGCGCGAGCAGCAGCGCATGCGCCGTATCCGCGACGGGCTGCAAGAGCGAGCCCTCGCGCTCGAAGCGCGCAACCGCGATCTTGCCGACCGCCAGGACTACGAAGTCGAGCTCGCAACGCTCGCCGAACGCGCCCGCATCGCGCGCGAGATCCACGATAACGTGGGCCACCAGCTCACGCGCGCCTCACTGCAAGCCGAAGCCCTACGCGTGGTCCACGCCGACGAGCCCGGCGTCGCCGCCGATTTCGCCGACGTCAAACGCACGGTTGACGAGGCGCTCCAGCTTGTGCGCACCAGCGTCCACGCGCTCAACGACAACGCCGTCGACCTTTCCGTGCAGCTCGAACGCATTGTTGAAGGCGCGCGCTCGGACGGCGGTCCGCAGATTGAGCTTGAAGTTATGACCGAACATGCGCCCGCGAACGTCGCGAACTGCTTTGCGGCGGTCCTGCGCGAGGCGCTCTCCAACACCATGCGCCACGCTTGCGCCCATGCTGTCACTGTACGATGCATGGAGCATCCGTCGTTTTACCAGCTCATCGTTACCGACGATGGCGTGGGCGGGGTCCAAGCAAGCGGCCGCGGTGCCGCGGAAGGCATGGGGCTCGCCTCCATGCGCGAGCGCATCGAGGCGCTTGGCGGTACCTTCACCGCCGGCCCGCGTGCCGGCGCCGGCGGCTGGCGCGTGTTTGCCACCGTTCCCAAACAATTAGGAGATGAGGACCGATGAGGCTCATCGTTGTCGACGACGACCGCTTGGTGGTCGATTCGCTCAAGATTATCCTGGGCGCCCAGCCGCAGATCGAGGTAGTGGGCACCGGCGCCAACGGCAACGATGCGGTGGCGCTCTACGCCGAGCACGCACCCGATATCGCACTGCTCGACATTCAGATGCCGGGGCGCGACGGCCTTTCGGCGGCGCGCGAGATCCTTGAGCGCGACCCTGCGGCACGCGTGGTGTTTCTGACGACATTCTCGGATGACGAGTACATTGTGTCGGCGCTCAAACTGGGCGCCCGCGGCTATCTGATCAAAACCGATGTCGCCGCCATCCCGCCGGCGTTGGCGCAGGTCATGGACGGCAAACGTGTGCTCGAGGGTAAGGCGATCGAGGACATCGATTTTGACGGAACGGGTATCGAGGCGGGCACGACCCGCCGGCCCGCGGCCTTCGCCAGCCTAACCGACCGCGAGTTCGAAGTCGCCGAGCTCATCGCCCGCGGCCTCGACAACAAGGAGATCGCTGCCACCGCTTATATGGGCGAAGGCACCGTGCGCAACCACATCAGCTCGATCCTTGCCAAAATGGGCCTGCGCAACCGCACACAGATCGCCATCGCCTACTTGCGAGGGTAATTTCCCAACGGCCAACCACTCCCACATAGCAAAATGGCAGCCACCGATTTAATGCCATTTCAAAACTATGCCGGTTTACTACGATAAATCGCCCACCTTCGACCACGGTAAAATGCGCGCTTGCAAAACCGCAGGTAGAACGCTTGCAATATTTAGAAAAATGCAGTCATGGTCGGAAATGTCGAATTTATCGTAGTAAACCGACATAGTTTTGTTCGGGCGGCCCTGCACGAGTGCCTCCGCAAGCCTTGCGGGACCAAAATGATCTGTTTTCTTCCGTCCCCAAGGGATCAGCGGAACCGCTCGCCACGAAACCGGCCCATCTACTACGTTTAACTCGATACCCCTGACCATACCTTCGTTTTGAGCAAAACCGCAGGCGTTCTACCTGCGGTTTTGTTTTCGCGTTTTTTGACATAGTTGGGGTTAAGGGACTAAACATAGTAGATGGACCGGTTTCATGGCAAGCCCTTCTCGCCTACGCACAAAAGCGCCGCCACGGAGGAGGGAGATACCTCCGTGGCGGCTGGGGG
>CABVDH010000049.1 GCA_902497065.1 uncultured Collinsella sp.
TCGCGAGTTCCGCACGCAAAGAAGGCCACTTAATGTGGCCTTCGTCTTGCGCAGGACTGTAGAGCAGGGAACTTCGTGCCCCGACGCCCGGGAGGACGTTTCATTTAGAAAGATGGACCGACCGCCGTCAGCGATGGGAGCTACTCTCCCAGTACGGCCTTCTTGGCGGCTGCGGCCATGTTATCCAGATCTTCCTTGGTGGGATGGTCCTTCGCGGCAACCCAGTTGTCGAGCAGCATCTTATAGCGAGCGTTGTCGGGATCTTGCTCGAGCATGGCCTCGTAGCGCTGCTTGACCGCGGGGCCCATCTTGCCCTGGCACATCGCCCAGCCCGCAAGCTCGGCATCCCCAGCCAAATTGGAAGTTACGCGGTCGATAATCTGCTGATAGTAGCTCTGGTCGGCCCCAAAGCCGCAGGTGCCAAACAGGAACACGCGCTTACCGTGCAAGGCGGAGAGCAACGCCGCGACCGAAGGCGTGCACGCGCCCTTGTCGCACCAAAAACCGACGAGCACCGTGTCGGCCGCGCAGGCGCCCTGCGCCTCGAGCGCAACCTGATCTGCATCCGCATCGTCGCTCAACGCCGCGGCATGGACAAACTCAACACCCGCAGCCTGCAGCGTACGCTTGATCGCACCCGAAACCATCCTGGTATTACCGCTCTTGCTGTTAACCACCAAAGAGCACGTCATAGTCACGTTGCCTCGTATCCCCCAAAACTAAAGCCACTAATGCAATTTATTAGATGAATATCTTAGTACTAACGTGACAGATGTAAACCACCGTCTGTCGATTGATTAATTTGCCCCACGGGCTTGCTCACTGGGCAAACTGACTGCGATAGAGTTCGGCGTAGAAGCCGCCTGCCACTAGCAGCTCGTCGTGCGTGCCGCGCTCGATAATCTGGCCGTCGCGCATCACCAGAATGCAGTCGGCGTTGCGGATGGTGCTCAGGCGGTGCGCCACGACAAAGCTTGTGCGACCGGCCATGAGCTCATCGAATGCCGCCTGCACCTGCAGCTCGGTACGTGTATCGATGCTCGACGTTGCCTCGTCCAGCAGCAAAATCGCCGGGTCAGTGAGCATGACGCGCGCGATGCACAGCAGCTGTTTTTGACCCTGGCTAAACGTGCCGCCGTCCTCGCCGATGACCGTATCGTAGCCGCCTGGCAGCTGCACGATAAACTTGTGCGCATGCGCGCGCTTGGCAGCTTCGATAACCTGCTCGCGCGTGGCGTCGGGACAGCCGTAGGCGATGTTTTCCGCCACCGTGCCCTCGAACAGCCACGTATCCTGCAGCACCATGCCAAAGGCGCGGCGCAGGCTTGCGCGCGTGTAATCACGCGAGGAACGGCCATCGACCGCAATGCGACCGGCATCGATATCGTAAAAACGCAGCAGCAAATTGATGAGCGTTGTCTTGCCACAGCCCGTAGGACCGACCAGGGCAAAGCGCATGCCGGGCTTAGCCTCGATGCAGATGTCCTGAAGCAGCTTGCGGTCGGGCACGTAGCTAAAGTCCACATGCTCAAGGGCGACCTCGCCCTGCGGTGCGGCAAGTTCCACGGCATCTGGCGCGTCGGGCTCCTGTTCGCGCGCATCGAGCAGCGCAAACATGCGGCGCGCCGAGACGTACGCGGTCTGGATCTGCGTAATGACGTTGGTGACCTCGTTGAACGGCTTGGTGTACTGGTTGGCATAGGACAGGAAGATCTGCACGCCGCCCACCGTAAGCGCCGCGGGCACGCCCGTGATCACGCCCACGCAGCCGATCACAGCGACAACGGCATAGATGATGTTATTGATAAAACGCGTACCGGGGTTGGAGAGCGAACCCATAAACTGCGCGCGCTCACCTGCCGTATAGAGTTCGGCGTTGAGCGCGTCGAAGCGCGCTTGGGCGTTCGGACCGTAGGCAAACGCATCAACCAGCTTTTGCTCGCCCACATACTCCTCGATATGGCCACCGAGCTGGCCTTGAATGCGCTGCTGTGCCGTAAAGCTCTTGTTGGAGAGCTTGGCGATGGCGCCGGCTGCAAAAATGGAAAGCGGCGTGACGAGCACCACCACGAGCGTCATGGTCAGGTTGATGGAGAGCATAAACGCGAGCGTGCCCACAATGGTGATAACGCCGGTAAAGAGTTGCGTGAAGCCCTGCAGCAGACCGTCGCCCACCTGATCGACGTCGTTGACCACGCGGCTCATAAGGTCGCCGTGGGCATGGCTGTCGATAAAGCTGAGCGGCATGCGGCTGAGCTTATCGCTCGCCTCCACGCGCATGTCGCGCACCGTTTCGTAGGACAGGCGGTTGACGCAATAGCCCTGCAGCCACTGGAAGGCCGCAGCACCTACGACGACAATCGCGAGCTTGGTAACGAGCGGCAGCAGCGCATCGAAGTCCACCTGCCCGGCGGCGACGATAAGGTCGATGCCCTCGCCAATGAGAATGGGCGTGTAGAGCTGCAGAATCACCGAGACGGCAGCACTCAAAAACGATGCCGCAAACGAGACGCGGTGCGGACGGACATAGCCCAGCAGGCGGCGGGTCACCGCACCCACGGGATAGCGCTCGGGGTCGCCGGGCTGGCGCGGACCGTCGCCCAGGTCGTTGAGGCTATCGTTACCGGACACGTTGGCCGTCATCGTGGCGACCGAACCGGAGGAAGTGTACGGATTCATTTAGCAGCCCTCCTTTGCGCAGACGGATGCGGGGGCGGTCGGAGCGGACGCGGGCATCGTGCTCCCCTGCTGACCCTCGAGTTCCTCGCGGCGAAGCTGCGACTGGCAAATCTCGCGGTAGAGCTGGCAGGTCGTGTAGAGCTCATCGTGCGCGCCCAGGCCCGCGACCGAACCGTGGTCAAGTACGCAGATTATATCGGCGTCGCGCACGGTCGAGACACGTTGGCTCACGATGACGGTCGTGAGCGGCAGCCCGCCCTCGGCGGCACCGCGCACACTGCGCTCGCGAATGGCATGGCGAAGCGCCGCGTCGGTCTTAAAGTCGAGCGCCGAGGCGGAGTCGTCCATGATCAGGACCTGAGGCGAGCCCACCAGGGCGCGCGCGATGGTCAGGCGCTGGCGTTGGCCACCGCTGAAGTTTTTACCGCCCGCCTCGACCGGGGCATCGAGCCCCTGCGGCTTGTTGCGCACGAACTCGCTCGCCTGCGCCATGTCGAGCGCCGCCCAGAGATCCTCGTCGGTCGCAGCCTCGTCGCGCCAGGTCAGGTTGCTGCGGATGGTGCCGCTCACCAGCGACGCGCGCTGTGGAACGGTCGCGACCACACGGTGCAGCTGGTCGAGCGGCCAGGTGCGCACGTCGGCGCCCATCACACTCACGCTGCCGGTGCTCGCATCGTACAGGCGCGGGATAAGCGAGACGAGCGTGGACTTGCCGCTACCCGTACCGCCGATAATGCCAAGCGTCTTGCCCAGTGGGAGCTCCAGGGTCACATCGTTGACGGCATTTGCCGCGCCCGCGCCAAAGGAGAAGCTCGCATGGCTCAAGCTCAGCGCGGGGACCGGAACAGCGCCACCCGCCAGTTCGCTCGGCTTGGGCAGCGCAACCGACTGATTGCCCTCGTCGGTGATGCTCAGCTCGCAGTTGAGCACCTCGTTGATACGCGAAGCACTCGCGCTCGCCTTGGTAAAGACCACGACCAGGTTGGCGACGTACACGATGGAGGTCAGGGTCTGCGTCATGTAGTTCACAAACGCCATGACCTGACCCTGCGTGAGCTCGCCCACGTTGACCTGGATGCCGCCCACCCACAGGATGGCGCACACGCCCAGGTTCATCACAAGAAACGTGACGGGATTAAGGATCGACGAGAGCTTGCCCACCGCGATGGCAGTATTGGCCTGGTCATCGGCGGCTTGGGCAAAACGCTCGCGCTCGTGGTCCTCACGCACAAAGGCGCGAACAACGCGGGCGCCCGAAAGCCCCTCGCGGCAGATAAGCGCGATGCGGTCGAGCTTTGCCTGCAGCTGCCTGTAATACGGGATACAGCGCGCCATGACAAACCAAAACACCAGGCCGATAGCGGGCGTGCAGATCAAGAAGATCATGCCGAGCTTAAGGTCGATGGCAAGGGCCGCGCACATAGAGCCCACCGCCAAGAAGGGCCAGCGGATGAGCATGCGTACGCCCAGCGCCACAGCGAGCTGCACCTGGTTGACGTCGTTGGTGATGCGGGTGATAAGCGACGGCGTGCCAAAGCGGTCGAGTTCGGCATAGCTCAACTTGTTGATGTGCTGGTAGAGCGCACCGCGGATATCGGTGCCCATGCCCTGCGAGGTGAGCGCCGCCATCTTTTGGCAGACGAGCGTAAACGAGATGCCGATCACAGCCATGGCGCCAAGCAGCATACCGTAGTGGACGACGGCGTTGACATCGTGTGCGCCAATACCCTTATCGATCATCTGGGCAATCACCAGCGGCGTCAGCAGGTCAAAGATCACTTCGATCAGCTTACACGCAGGGCCAATCACCATATACCGGCGAAACTTACCACCAAAACGCCTGAGCAGCTCAATCATGTATAGGCGCTCCCTATCATCATCCACATTCAATTCGAACCATGATAGTACCGCCACCCCAAAAGAAGCGTAAACAACTCGTCATTTCTAACGGGATTCAGTTTTCAGGGTTGATTTCCGATCTCAGCCGAACACATTGAGCTGACGGCACGCTTCCGCAGTTAGCCGAACGCCCCCGCGGCCCCTCCTGGGGTCCGGGGGCACCGTTTTCCCAGTTGAAGGAACGGTGGAGATGTGTTTCGATAGGTCCGGTGGCCATGCTCCGCCCGCCGCCCGGCACCTCTTCCCAGACTCAGCCGGACGGTCGGTCCGTCTATTCCGTTTTTTCTTCCAGGCTAGGCCAGCGGGGCATCGCCCCTCTCTGCGCGCGCCCTCTCGATTAGCCCCGACGTCAGGTCGAGTTCCCCGATGGGCACGTCCTCCACGCCGTAGGCGTCCAGCAGTGCCGCCGCGTCGCCGCCGAGCATCGCCCTGAAGGCGCGCGCGGGCGTCGAGAAGCCGAGCGCGCCGCGGGGCTCGGAGTTCACGTGCGACATGGCCAGCGCCAGGTCGGCCGGGGCGAGCCGGTCGAACCTGAGCCCGGCGCCCTTGGGCAGCAGCTTCCTGATCTCGACGTGGTTGCGCTCGCAGGCGCCCTTCTGGTCGCTGCGCCTGGGGTCGCAGTAGAACAGCCTCGTCTCGCCCGGCCCCTCGCCGAGCAGCGCCGCGACCGCCGCCTCGTCGGAGAACTCGGCGCCGTTGTCGGTGAGGACGGCGCGGAACACGCGGCGCGTCCCGTCGGCGCCGAGGATGGCCCGGACGCCCTCCAGGGCGTCCGCGACGCACCCGGCGGTCTTCTCCTCCAGCGGCAGCGCGAGCTGGAGCTGTTAGCGCTAATCTAAAATTGACCACTTTCGCAAACGCATCTCGCCGAATGCGC
>CABVDH010000050.1 GCA_902497065.1 uncultured Collinsella sp.
GTCCTGCCCGTTGTCGAGAACGGTCCGCTGTGGGTCCTCGCTATCCTCATCGGCGCCGTGATCGGTGGCATCCTGTTCGTGGCCTTCAAGAAGTACGACTTCGAGAAGAACCATAAGGCCGCTCCTGCAGCCAAGCCGGTTGAGGCCCCCAAGGCCGCTGCCGTCGAGGCCCCCAAGGCCGAGGCTTCCGACTTCGTGAAGGTCGAGAACGTCTTTGTCGCCGAGGACTTCGCTTCTCGTGACGAGGCCTTGAGCTTTGTTTCCAACCAGGCCGTCAAGGCCGGTATCGCCGGCGACGCCGACGCCGTTATGAACGCCTTCCTGGCCCGCGAGGCCGAGGGCACCACGGGCATGATGGAGGGCTTCGCCATCCCGCATGCCAAGTCCGACGCCATTACCGAGGCTGCCGTCATCGTCGTCAAGGACGAGTCCGGCGTGACCGGTTGGGACACCATGGACGGCGCTCCTGTCAACGTGGCCATCGCCCTGCTCATCCCGGGTGCACAGGCCGGCACCACGCACCTCAAGATCCTGTCCAAGGTCGCCGAGGCACTCATGGACGAGGACTTCCGTGCCACCGTCAAGGGTTCCACCGACGCCGCCGAGATCGCCAAGACGATCAACGCCCGCCTGGTCTAATCCCACGGTACGCGAATGCCATCGCCCCCTGTATAAAAGGCGGAGTCCCTCTCCAGGGCCTTCGCCTTTTTCTATCCCTCCCATAAGTTGCGGTGAAATAGGGACTGTTTAAACGATTCAACCCCAAATTTAGTCCCTATTTCACCGCAACTTATAAAAGGTCATAGAGGGGGCTACCTATCGAGTCTTTGTCGCGAACGGTTCATCAGCCTGAATTCCGTTTGCACGATATTGCTCTGGACCGACCGATTTTCCGCAGCTCGCCCGCCGGGCGGGCGAGCGTGCAGGAACGACATCTGTCCAACAATTCGTCCGAAACATAATGAAAAACCGTTTGATGTGAGTTAATATAAACAACGTCGTGAATCTGACTCCTGCCACATGCATGACAGGGGTTAAACACAAAAAGGAGTCAATTATGGTTTCTGAGAAGGCTACCCTCGTTAATCCTCAGGGTCTGCACATGCGTCCGGCTGGTCTGTTCGCCTCCACCATGGGCAAGTACGCCTGTGACGTGACGGTCGTCACCCCCGAGAAGGAGGTCAACGGCAAGTCCCCGATGGCCCTCATGGCTGCTGGTATCCCCTGCGGCACTGAGGTCGAGGTCAAGTGCGACGGCGCTGACGAGGCCGAGGCTCTGGCTGCTGCCATCGAGCTCATCAAGAGCGGTCTTGGCGAGTAGAACTCAAACGGGTCGCATGTTGAACAACTAAGTTCATATTTGGGGGCGCAGTGACCTGTTGTAAGGTAGCTGCGCTCTTTTGTCATGGATATGGCAAAACGCTTTATCACATGACACGGAGAGAGGAATGGGAATGTATCAGGGAGTCAACGCTTCCGAGGGCATCGGTATCGGCACCGTCATGGTCGCCGTCGATCCCGACTTGACGTTTGAGCCGCACGAGGTTGCTGATTCGGCAGCAGAGAAGGAGCGCTATCAGTCCGCTCTTTCGGTCTTTTGCGAGAAGACCCAGGCTCAGGCCGACCACATGAAGGAGACGGTGGGCGAGGCCGAGGCCGAGATCATGAGCGGACATATTGTCCTGGCTCAGGATCCGGGTATGACCGACGCCATCAACGCCGCCATTGACGGCGGTACCTGCGCCGAGCAGGCGCTCATGGACACCTCGACCATGTTCGAGAACATGTTCCTGTCCATGGACGATGAGATGTTCCGTCTGCGCGCGGCCGACATCGCCGACATCCGCACCGGTATTCTGGCCGAGCTGCTGGGCAAGGAGGTCGTCGACCTCTCCGTCCTGCCCGAGAACACTGTCGTTGTCGTGCACGACCTCACGCCGTCCATGACCGCCACGATCGATAAGGCCCACGTTGCCGGTATCGTCACCGAGACCGGTGGCCGCACGTCGCACTCCGCGATCATCGCGCGCGCCCTCGAGATCCCGGCTGTCCTTTCGGTTTCCAACAGCTGCACCGCGCTGCGCAACGGTATGACCGTTGTCGTCGACGGTGGCAAGGGTATCGTTGAGGCCGATCCCGACGAGGAGACGCTCGCTGCCTACACCGCCAAGGCCGAGGCCTTCGCTGCCGAGAAGGCAGCCCTCGAGGCCTTCCGTGGCAAGCCGTCCGTGACTGCCGATGGCATCAAAAAGATCATCGCCTGCAACATCGGTAACCCTGATGACGTGCCCAACGCGCTCGATCACGATGCCGAGGCCATCGGTCTGTTCCGCTCCGAGTTCCTGTTCATGGACTCTGCCGAGCTTCCTTCCGAGGAGGAGCAGTTCAACGCCTACCGTAAGGTCGCCAGCGCGCTCAAGGGTGCTCCGGTCATCATCCGTACGCTCGATGTGGGTGGCGACAAGGAGATTCCGTATCTGCATATGGTCAAGGAAGACAACCCCTTCATGGGCTTCCGCGCCGTGCGTTACTGCCTGGCCAATCCCGACCAGTACAAGGTCCAGCTCCGCGCTCTGCTGCGCGCTAGCGCCTTCGGTGACGTCAAGATTATGATCCCGCTCGTCACCTGCGTCGAGGAGGTCTTGGCTGTCAAGGAGCTCGTCGAGCAGTGCAAGGCCGAGCTGACCGAAGAGGGTCGCAAGTTCAACGAGAACATCGAGGTCGGCATTATGGTCGAGACACCTGCCGCCTCGCTGCTCGCAGACCGTCTTGCCGAGGTCGCCGACTTCTTCTCCATCGGCACCAACGACCTGATCGGCTACACCATGTGCGCCGACCGTGGCAACGACACCATCTCCAACCTGTACCAGGTGTACTATCCCGCCGTGCTCCGCTCGCTCAAGAACATCATCGAGAGCGGCGTGAAGGTCGGCATCATGGTCGGTATGTGCGGCGAGGCCGCTGCCGATCCGCTGCTCGAGCCGCTGCTGATCAGCTGGGGCCTGGAGGAGTTCTCGATGAGCGCTCCGTCCATCCTGCGCGCCCGCAAGACCATCAGCCAGTGGACCAAGGCCGAGTGCGACGAGCTCGCCGAGAAGGCGCTCGCCTGCAACACCGCTGCCGAGGTCAAGGCACTGCTCGAGTCCGCAGCTCGCTAATTTGGTATCAGAGGTAACCGCGTGGTTGGAATGGGCCGGCCACGCGGCCCTCACATATACAGGGGGTACTGTAAATGTTCTACACGCTAACCGCTAACCCGGCTGTCGACATGACGGTTTCGAGCTCTCCGCTCGAGCCCGACGAGAACGTCCGCACCGGCTCGGCCAGCTACACGGCTAACGGCAAGGGCCTCGACGTGTCCTTCGCCTTTAAGAAGATGGGCGTCGACACCGTCGCGCTCGGCTTCTTCGCCGGCTTCACGGGCAAGTTCATCGTCGAGGAGGTCATGAACCTGGGTTGCCTCTGCCGCCCGGTCTGGACCGACGGTATCACGCGTATCAACACCTACGTCAACGATGGCCAGCACGAGTACGGCATCCTGAACCCGGGTGCTCCGATCACGCCGCAGCACCAGGAGGAGCTCTACAACATCCTGGACACCGCGGGCGATCTCGAGTGCCTGATCGTTTCCGGCTCCGTGCCTCCCAAAGCTACGCCTGACTTCCTGGCTAAGGTCATGGAGCACGCTCAGGCCCGTGGCGCCGACGTCGTCCTGGACCTGTCCTCCGATAAGCTCAAGGAGCTCGCTCACAAGAAGCCTCTGCTCATCAAGCCGAACCATCACGAGATGAAGGCCATCTTCGGCGTGCCGGTCGACACCGACGACGAGGTTCGCGTTGCCATGAAGATGGCTCACGACGCTGGCGTTCAGAACGTGCTGCTCACCCGTGGTAGCCGCGGCGACGCTTACTTCTCCAACGGCGAGGACATCTGGTACGCCAAGCGTGAGTTCAACATCAAGCTGGTCTCTTCCGTCTGCGCCGGCGACTGCACCCTCGCTGCGTTCCTGCACAAGTGGTACAGGGATCGCGACAACGTCGAGGAGGCCATGAAGCTCGCTATGGCCACCGGCGCCAACGTTGCCGAGTCCGTCGGCATCGGCGACTTCGGTCACGTCGACGAGTACAGCAAGCGCGTTGCTGTCCGCAAGCTCGATCGTCAGTAATCGAAACGCGACATATTCGTGCGCATGCGGCGCCCCGGTTTCGGCTGGGGCGCCTTTTTGTTCCGCCACGGGGGAGAGGTGTCCCGCCGTACTTCATCGCTTCCACACCGTTCACCGAGTTGTCCTAGCCTTTTACCGATGCGTGGAATATACTTTCATTAACACGTTGCTTCGTGAAAGGAACATTCATGATTTACACGCTCACTGCAAATCCCGCCATCGACTACAACATCGCCTGCGACGGCCTTGACGCTAACACCGTCACGCGTACCCGCAATGCCGTCTACACGCCCAACGGCAAGGGCCTCAACGTCTCGTTTACTCTTGACCACTATGGTGTCGACACCACGATCTTGGGTTTCTTCGCCGGCTTCTCGGGCGAGTTTATCGTCAAGGGCGCCGAGGCCCTGGGCGTGCCCGTCAAGCCCGTGTGGACCGACGGCATCACGCGCGTCAACGTGTTCCTCAATGCCGGCCCCGACACCGAGTACAACATGGTCAACGCCGGTGCCGCTATCAACGAGGCCAACGAGCAGGAGATGTTTGAGCTCATCGATTCGCTCGATGACATGACCTGTCTGGTCATCAGCGGCTCGCTGCCTCCCAACACTTCCGAG
>CABVDH010000051.1 GCA_902497065.1 uncultured Collinsella sp.
GGCTCTACGCTCGTTCGCCTGGGCAGGGTAGTATTTAGCCCGGAGTTTGCAGTAAAATAAGGCTCTGAAGTGCGCACTGATTATCAGAGCGCCTGCACTAAACCGCGAGAGGACACAACCATGGGCTTCCTTGACGAGATTAAAAATAAGATGCACCTGGGCGGCCAGCAGGGTTACGACCAGGGTTATGGTCAGGACGACGACTACGGTTACGATGATGGCTATGACGACGGCTACCAGAATAACGGTTACAGCGGTGCCTCGGGCGAGGGCTTCTACACCCAGGACGAGCCGAGCAACGGCCTGTTGGGTCAGACGCGCCGCGGCGAGGCCGAGTCGGTGGCCGTGTACACACGCTCCGGTCAGCTGGTCGGCGACGATTCTCGCCATGCTACGACCTACAACCCGCCATCGCGCTCGCAGGAGACGGTTGCGGGCGGTTATCGTCCCGGTGCCTACGACACGCCGTCGAGCTATGCCGAGAGCACACGCGCCCGCGCTGCTGCCCCCGCACCTGCTCCCTCACCGAGCGATGCCTCGGCGTATGCGAGCAATATCATCAACGCTACGCCGCAGCTGCCGGCCTATGTCCTGCGCCCCGAGAGCTATGACGACGTGGAGACCGTCGTGCGCCGCGTGCGCACCAAGCAGCCTGTCGCGCTGATTTTTGTGGGCGTTCGTACCGAGGTCGCCAAGCGCGTCCTGGACTTCTCTTACGGTTTTGCCTGCGGCCTGGGCGCCACGGTCAAAGAGGTGGGCGACCGCGTGTTTATGGTGCTGCCCGCCGGTTGCGAGGTCAAGGATTCGGACCTCAAAAAGCTCCGTGCCGACGGCTACCTTAAGTAAAGACAAGACGAGGAGATTCTCATCAACATCTACACCATTGTCCAGCTGGTCAATACGCTGTTCAACTTTTACTCCACGCTCATCGTGGTCTACTGCCTTATGACGTGGATCCCTATGAAGCAGGGCGGATTGCTACAGGATATCGCCGCTGTTCTCGATAGCGTGTGCGGCCCGTGGCTCAATTTGTTCCGCCGGTTTATCCCGCCCATGGGCGGCGTCGATTTTTCACCGGTCGTTGCGATTATTGCGTTGCAGTTGGTGCAGAAGCTGGTTCTGCAACTTCTTATAGGTATACTCATATAAAACTGGCTTAGTAACTCACGTCGGGCGCACAGCGCCAAGGCGAAGATAAAGGAGAACTTGTTATGGCTATTACCCCTGCTGACATTCAGGCTCAGACCTTCTCTGAGGCCAAGCGCGGCTACGATCCCGCCGAGGTCGACGTTTTCTTGGAGACCCTGTCCTCTGAGGTCGATGCCATGCTCGCCAAGATTGTCGATCTTAAGGGTCGTCTGACTGCTACCGAGCAGCAGCTCGCCGACACGCAGGCCCAGCTCGCTCAGGCTCAGGATGCTGCCGCTCAGGCCGTCCCTGCCGCGCCCGTGGCCGCTCCCGCACCCGACTTCTCCGCTCAGGAGCGCCAGATCTCCGCTGCTCTGATTGCTGCCCAGCAGACCGCCGAGGGCATTGTCAACGACGCCAACGAGAACGCTGACCGCATCCGCAACGAGGCCGACGCCAAGGCCCGCGAGGTGATCCGCCAGGCCCTGACCGAGAAGCAGGCCGAGCTTGAGGAGATCGACCGTCTTAAGGCTTCCCGTGAGGAGTTTAAGGCCGAGTACCTCAAGCTCATTCAGCACTTCATGGACGATGCTCAGAACTCCTTCCCGTCCGATCTCATGGCTTCCACGCCGGTCGGTTCCGCCGCTTCTCCGGCTGTGACCGTTCCTGCTGCCGAGCCGCTGCCCGTCGCCGAGCCGGTTATCCCCGTTGCCGATCCCTTCGCACCGATCGACAACTTCGCCGCCGACGACCTGGACTAACATCCAGCTATCATTTAGCGCCTAGAAAGGGCCCGCAGCTTGCGGGTCCTTTTTTGTGGCTGTACGCAGTCTGCATAACAAAACGCCGAGTCCTGCGTTTGGGGGCACAGAACTCGGCGAACGGGTGAGCGGTCAAAGGTAGATTTTAAGGCATGTCCCAAAGATCTACTTGAGGAGGAAGTCGGGGAGTGGAATGGTGCGGGCCTCGCGGTGCTCGGGATCGGCGATGTGGTCGGCAGGATAGCCGCAAACGAGCATGTGATAGGGATAGATGCCCTCGGGCAGGTTGAACTGCTCACAGGCCACCTCGGGCTTAAAATGGCACACCCAGCACGTTCCCAGGCCCTGCTCCTCCGCCTCCATCATCATCTGATCGCAGACGATCGAGGTGTCGATGGCACTGGAGTTCATCTGGTCATAAGGGCGCACCCAAGCATCGTCGGTAATGCTGCAAATAAGAAAGATAAGCGGAGCCCCAAAGATAGACCCATCACGAGCAAATCGAGGCTGACAAGCAGCAGCCTTCTCCAGAAGCTCAGGCGTATCCAACACCATCACACGGGTTGGATGGTTATTACAAGCAGAAGGAGCAATACGCCCAGCCTCAACAATGGCATCCACCACAGCCTGCTCAACAGGACGGTCCTCAAACTCGCGACAAGAATACCGAGACCGAGCTAGATCCAAATACGACATACGAGCCCTCCAAAGTCAACGAATCAATCCAAAGTAAACCAAAGGGTACCCAAAGCCCCATCCAGCCAAACGCTCATCGAATACCAAAGTAATACCTCAGGCAATCAAGGGCCATTACGGCAAAGGTCCCACCACGCCTAAACCATCAGCCAAGGTTCCCAATGGTGGTACATAAGGGAGCGGGCCCGACCACTAATAACCTTTTGAACGACTCTGCTTGCAGCCGGAGTGAAAAAAGGTCATTAGTGGTCGGGCCCGCGACCGGTGGGACACGTACCCCCAATTAACTGTTCTTCATGACAATCGAATCCACAACATCAGCCACATTCTCACAGCAGTCAGCGCAGTACTCCAGGAAGGCGTAGACGTCACGCCAGGCGATGACCTCGAGCGGATCCTTGCCGTTGACATGCAGGTTGCGCATAGCGTTGATGTAGAGCTCGTCGGCCTCGGACTCGATCGTGTTGATCTGGATGACGAGTTCGCGCAGGGTCTTGGACTTGCGGTAGTTGGGCAGCTCGACCATCAGGTCCTTCATGGCGCGGCAGGCGTCGGTCACCTTGTGGGCGATCACGATGGCATCGGGATGGATGCTCTGGATGTTGGTGAAGTAGACGCGCTGCACGACGCCCTCGATACGGTCGAGCACGGTGTCGAGCGAGCAGCTCATCAGGTCCAGGTCCTCGCGCTCAAGCGGGGTGATAAAGGCCGTGAGCAGGGCGTCCTCAAGCTCATGGTGCTTCTTGTCGGCTGCATGCTCGATCGCGTGCATCTTGTCGAGCATATCGTGAATCTTCGCGGGATCGAAGTTCTCGAAAATCTGGGTGAGCAGCTCGGCTGCCTGGACAGCAAGGTCGGCGCAGGCGACGTAGTTGTCAAAGTAGAACGAATCGGGTTTCTTTGCCATGAGTGGGTCCTTTCGAGGCGAAGACGGGTGGGCTAAGTATTACGGTCCGGATGGACGCTCGGTTTGACTAGATGAACATCATGAACAGCTTGGCCATGACAAAGCTGATGAGTCCGCAGGCGGGGAAGGTGAAGAACCAGGTGAACATCATGTCCTTGACCACGCCAAAGTTGATGGCCGAAAGGCGCTTGACGGCGCCGACGCCCATGATGGCGCAGGTCTTGATGTGGGTGGAGGACACAGGAATACCGGTAAGGGTGGCAAGCAGCAGATTCGCGGCGCCCGCGAGGTCGGCGGAAAAGCCCTGGTACTTCTCGAGCTTGACCATGCTCTGGCCGACGGACTTGATGATGCGCTCGCCGCCCACGCTGGTGCCGATGCCCATGGTGGCCGAGCACAGCAGCATGATCCAGATGGGGATGCCGGCGTCGCCGACGCCGGTCTGGCCGTTGGCGAAGGCCACACCTAAAAAGAGCACGCCGATGAACTTCTGTCCATCCTGCGCGCCGTGCATAAAGCTCATGGCCGCAGCGCTCGCGATTTGAGCGTATTTAAAGAAGACGTTTGCACGTCGCCTATTGGCGGCGGCAAACAGAATCGAGACGAGTTTGCACAGGATCCAGCCCATGACAAAGCCCAGGCCGATGGAGAGCGCCAGGCCGTAGATGACCTTCATCCACTCGTGGACGTTGACGCTGTTCGCGCCGCCGAGGGCGATAGCGGCACCGGTCAGGCCGGCGATAAGGCTGTGGCTTTGCGAAGTGGGGATGCCAAAACGCGATGCCGTGGCGCCGTAGACGACGATGGAGAACAGCGCCGCGCACAGACAGGCAAGCGCCATGGTGCTGTTTCCGCCAAAGTCGACGATATGTGAGATGGTGTTGGCGACGCTCGCGTTAAAGTGCGTCATGATGAGCACGCCCAAGAAGTTGAATGCGGCGCTCATGAGAATGGCGGCGCGGGCGGGCATGCAACGCGTAGTGACGCAGGTCGCGATGGCGTTGGGCGCGTCGGTCCATCCGTTGACGAAGATGGCGCCGAGCGCGAGAATCACGGTGACGGCAAGGACTGGGTTCGACACAATTTGGCCGAGGAAGGTTGAGAACGTTACGTCCATATATGGGCTTTCTCGAAGTTTGCAGACACGTTACAAAAACATGATAAATCGTATCACCTCCT
>CABVDH010000052.1 GCA_902497065.1 uncultured Collinsella sp.
CCGCCCAGAAGCTCTGGGACGAGGGCAAGGCCTATCCCTGCTTCTGCACCAAGGAGCAGCTCGACGCCGACCGCAAGGCCGCGCAGGAGCGCAAGGACCCCTTCCAGGGCTATCAGCGCCGTTGCCGCGATCTTGACCCCGAGGAGGCCCGCCGCCGCATCGAGGCCGGCGAGTCCTACGTCCTGCGTATTAAGGTGCCCGAGGACCGCGGCGACGTCGTCATCCACGACGCCGTCCACGGCGAGGTGACCTTCGACGCCAAGGAGCTCGACGACTTTGTCATCTTCCGCTCCGATGGCACGCCCACGTACAACTTCGCGACCGTCGTCGACGACGCCATGATGAAGATTACCCATGTCATCCGCGGCGACGACCACCTGTCCAACACCCCGCGTCAGGTCATGGTCTACGAGGCCCTCGGCGCGCCCGTGCCTACGTTCGCCCACATCTCCATGATCTTGGGTGCCGACGGCAAGAAGCTCTCCAAGCGCCACGGCGCCACCTCGGTGGAGGAGTACCGCGACGCCGGCTACCTGTCCGACGCCTTCGTCAACTACCTGGCGCTGCTCGGCTGGTCGCTCGACGGCGAGACCACGATCATCCCGCGCGATGTCCTGGCCAGCAAGTTCTCGCTCGACCGCATCTCCAAGAACCCGGCGACCTTCGACCCCAAGAAGCTCGATTGGGTCAACGCTGAGTACATCAACGGCATGTCCGATGCTCAGTTTGCCGACGAGATCATGGTCCCCGAACTGCACGAGGCGGGTCTCATCGAGGGTAATGTCGAGTACGGCGAGGATTGGATCGACGCGCTCGCTGCCATCGTTAAACCGCGCACCAAGATGCCGGCCGACGCCGTGACCGTCGCCGCTCCCATCTTTGCTACGGCCGAGACGCTCGAGTATGACGAGAAGTCCGTCAACAAGGGCTTGGCCAAGGAGGGCATGGGTTCCATTCTGGACGCCGCCAAGGCCGCGCTCGAGGGTGTGGGCGAGTGGACGGCCGCCAACATCGACGCCACGCTTGAGCCGCTGCCCGAGCAGATGGACCTCAAGAAGCGCGTGGTGTTCCAGGCCGTGCGCGTCGCCGTCTGCGGCAATATGGTGAGTCCTCCGCTGGGCGAGACCATGGCGCTCGTCGGCCGCGACGACTGCCTGGCGCGCATCGACCGCGCCCGCACAATGGCACTGTAATCGCTGCGCAAACGTTTGTATCCGAGCCCCGTTCACCCCGAGCGGGGCTCTTGTTTCTGAAGACGAATGGGATGGGAGGTGCAGGGACAATGGCCGAACAACTGTCGCTTTTTGGTTTGCCGGAACCGGAGGAAGCTCCGAAGTCCGCGGCTCCTGCCGCCGCTTTGGCGCAGCCTGAGCCTGCGGCAGAGCTCATTGCCGCCTATGCGAGCGTGGTCCTCGACATCCCGACCCGTGCGCTGTCCGAGCCATTCGCCTACGGCATCCCCCGGCCCCTTGCCAACGAGGCGCAGATCGGATCCACGGTCCTGGTCCACTTTGGTAACCGTGCGGCCGCGGGCTACATCGTCGACATCGCGCCCGAGCTGGCCGACCTGCAAGGTAACGACGTCCTCGATCCCGCGCGCATCAAGCCTATCGAGGCCATCCTCAGCAAGCCGCTCTTTACCGCCGAGGCCGCACGCATTGCGCGCTGGATGAGCCGCGAGTACGTCGCAACGCTTTCCGAGTGCTTGCGCCTGTTCTTACCCCCGGGTGGAAGCCTGCGCGTGGTCAAGGGCGACGACGGCGTGTGGACCGTTGAGCGCCCAGCCGTCAAACCCATTCAAAACCGCTGGGTCATGCTCACGCCCGAGGGTTTTGACTACACGCCGCCCAAGACCGCGGTCCGTCAGCGTCAGCTCATCGAGGCGCTCCAATGCGGCCCGGTCACGACGCGCGACCTCAACCTGCTCTACAACAGCATGTCGGCGACCATTAAGGCGCTCGAAAAACGCGGCGTAGTGGTGGTGGAAGAGCGCCGCGCTTGGCGTGGCTGCGGCGAGCAGACCACGCTGTCCTCGGCGAGCGGCAAGGCCCCGGTGGCACTTACCAACGGTCAACGACAGGCCCTCGCGCAGATTGAGCGCGCACGCTTGGACGCTCATGGCGATGTGGTGCTGGTCGATGGCGTTACCGGTTCCGGCAAAACCGAGGTCTACCTCTCGGCGATTGAGCGCGTGCTGGCGGCCGGACGTTCGGCCTGCGTGCTCGTGCCCGAGATCTCGCTGACGGCCCAGACCGTCGGCCGCTTCCGCTCGCGCTTTGGCGAGACGGTCGCCGTGTTCCATTCGCGCCTTTCGGCCGGCGAGCGTCTGGACCAGTGGGATATGGTCGCCAGCGGTGCGGCCCGCGTGGTCGTCGGCGCCCGCTCGGCGCTCTTTTGCCCGCTTGACGACTTGGGCCTTATCATCATTGACGAGGAACATGAGACCAGCTACAAGCAGGGCTCCAGCCCGCGCTACCACGCGCGCGAGGTAGCGGCCGAGATGGCGCGGCGCTATCGCTGCCCACTCGTGTTGGGCTCGGCCACGCCTTCTGCTGAGGCCCTCGACCGCTGCCGCCGCGGCACGTATAACGGTGCCACCTGGACGCGCGTCGAGATGCCCGAGCGCCCGGGACACGCCGTGCTGCCGACTGTCCGCATTGCCGACCTGCGCCGCGAGTTCGCGCACGGTAGCCGCTCCATGTTCTCTAAACCTCTGATGGAAGGCCTGGAGCGTGTGGTCGAGCGCCGCGAAAAGGCCGTGTTGCTGCACAACCGGCGTGGCTTTGCGCCCTTCCTGATGTGCCGCGAGTGCGGATGTGTCCCCACGTGCAACCACTGCTCCACCGCGCTCACGTACCACGAGCGCACGCACACGCTGCAGT
>CABVDH010000053.1 GCA_902497065.1 uncultured Collinsella sp.
CCTCAATGCCGGCCCCGACACCGAGTACAACATGGTCAACGCCGGTGCCGCCATCAACGAGGCCAATGAGCAGGAGATGTTTGAGCTCATCGATTCGCTCGATGACATGACCTGCCTGGTCATCAGCGGCTCGCTGCCTCCCAACACTTCCGAGGGCTTCTTGGCCGAGGTCCTGCGCCGCGTCAAGGCCAAGGGGGCCGAGTTCGTCCTCGACATCTCGAGCCATCAGCTGGCAGACCTCATTGCTCTGGAGCCACTGCTGATCAAGCCCAATGACGACGAGCTGCTTGACATCTTTGGCATCAAGGTGAGCGGTGGCGACGACGAGTCCGTCAAGGGCGCGATGGCCGAGCTGCACGCCAAGGGCGCCAAGAACGTGCTGCTGACCCTTGGTGGCGCCGGTGCGTACTTCTCCAACGGCGAGCACATCTGGTTTGCCAACCGCACCTTCGACGTCAAGCTGCTGTCGACGGTGTGCGCCGGCGATTCCTCGCTCGCTGCCTTCCTGTCCGTGTGGCACGACGCCCCCGAGCGCGTCGAGGATGCCCTCCGTCTGTCGATGGCCACCGGCGCCAACGTGGTCGAGTGCCCGGGCCTGGGCGACTTTGCCAAGGTGGACGAATATAAGAAGCACATCGAGGTTCGCCAGGTCTGCTAGTTCCGGCACCTTGTCTGAATAGTTTGATTATTTCGCATCCGTCTTAGACTAGGACGGATGCGTTTTTGTTTACGGGACTTGCGTGTGCAGTGGAGGCTGTTTCTTGCTAGACTTCTTGCAGACGCAATCGATAGCCAATTTGATAGTCGCAGGAGGCCATAGGCATGTGCAATGTTTCGCTCAACGGTACGCAACCGTCCGATGCCTCCATCCGTGTCCTGCGTGCGCTCGAGGCAGCCGGTCTTGAGGCTTGGTACGTTGGCGGATGGGTGCGCGACGCCCTGATGGGATGCCCCAGCCACGATGTTGATATGTGCTGTAGCGGCCTGTGGCAGGAGTCCAAAGTGGCGCTCGAGGCCGCCGGCATCGCGGTCGTGGAGTCGGGCATTAAATTTGGCGGAATCACGGCTATTTCCGATGGCGAGCGTATCGAGGTCACCACGTACCGTCTGGATGGCTTTTACACCGATGGTCGCCATCCCCAGAGTGTGGAGCGTGCCGCCTCGCTCGAGGACGATTTGGCGCGCCGCGACTTTACCGTCAACGCCATGGCCTGGCATCCCGAGCGCGGGCTTGTCGACCGCTACGGCGGCCAGGGTGACTTGGAGCGAAAGCTGATTCGCGCTGTCGGCGATCCCAAGTGTCGCTTTAACGAGGACGCCCTGCGCATGCTGCGTGCGGTGCGCTTTGCCTGCCGCCTGGACTTTATGATTGAACCCGCGACCAAACAGGCTTTGGCCGAATGTGCGCCGTTGCTCGATGCCGTGGCGCGCGAGCGTGTGGGTATTGAGCTCGAGGGCATTCTTTCGACCGGTCATGGGGGAGACGCGATGCTTCGCTATCCCGAGCTCATCTGTGCCGCTGTGCCCGAGTTGGCAGCGGGTCGCGGGTTTGATCAGCGAAGTGTCTACCATGCGTTTAACGTCTACGAGCATATCGCCCGTGTGCTGACGGTGGCAGGGGAGCTGGCGCTGTGCGACGGCGTCGCGCCATCGTCGAGCCTTATGTGGGCGGCGTTTTTGCACGATGTCTCCAAGCCCGAGCGCTTTACGGTCGATCACGCCGGCAGCGGACACTTCTACGGTCATCCCGAGCTCGGCGCCAAGAAAGCGCGCGTCATTATGGATTGCCTGGCGCTCTCGCACGACCTGGTGCACGACGTGTGCCTGCTCATTAAATATCACGATAAGCCGCTGCGCCCCGAGCGCTCCTGCCTGCTCAATATGATGCGCGCGCTTTCGGGCGAGGGCGTCGACACGGCCCGCCTGATTGACGAGCTCATGGACCTCAAGCGTGCTGACACGCTTGGCAAGGCCCCATCGTGCTTCTATTACGTTGAGACGATTGAGGAGATGCGCGCGATGGCGCACGAGCTGCTGAAGGCAGGGGAGCCCTATACGCTCAAGATGCTCGCCATCAACGGCGGCGACTTGATCCGTGCAGGCGTTAAACCGGGACCCGAGCTAGGCCAGCTACTCAACGCCGCCCTCGACGCCGTGATCGAAGACAACATTCCCAACGATCGCGAAGCTCTTTTGGTCCATCTCAACTTGAATTAGCTACCTAGTTTACCTGCGTGTTCCATAACCTGCCGACAATTTTTCGGCAATTTGGAATTTCTTCTTGCGCTGACGTTTTTTGTCCCGTAATATATTTCTTCGCAGCACGGCAGTGCAGATGTCATGTGGCCCGTTCGTCTAGCGGTTTAGGACGCCGCCCTCTCAAGGCGGAGATCACCAG
>CABVDH010000054.1 GCA_902497065.1 uncultured Collinsella sp.
GCCGCGCGTCGAGCGGGGTAGAAGCCAAAGATTACGCCGATGCCGACGGAGACGGCGAAGGCCAGCAATACCGTGGCGATTGAAAAGCTCGGTGTGATTTGCCCGCTGGCACCGAGCTCGCCAAGAATCCCGGATCCGGAGGCAAACATCGCAAGAGCCCAGGCCAGCAGATAGCCAATCAGGACACCCAACAGTCCGCCGGTGACGCACAGCGCCGAAGACTCGGCCAAAAACTGCGCGGTGATATCGCGACGACTGGCGCCCAGAGCACGGCGGATGCCGATCTCGCGGATGCGTTCAGATACGTTGGTGAGCATCATATTCATAATGCCGATACCGCCGACAAGCAGCGAGATGCTGGCGACAGCGCCCATGATGAGCGAGAACGCGCCCATAAAGGAGTTGAGTGTATCGATGGCGCTTTTCATGGATGTTGCCGATACACTGTCGTACTCATCATCCTCCTCGATGCCCTTCATCGCGCGCACCTTGGACTCGATGGTCTTACAAAGCTCATCCATGTCCGTGCCCTCGGCGGCAAGTGCCGTCACGCTGGGGAATGAAGGATTCTCGTCGCTAAACAGCCCGGAGATGGTTTCGCGTGGCATATACAGCGTGAGCGAGCCCATGGAGTCGCTGCCGCCATCAATCACGCCTACAATCTGCACCTCGCCGTTGGAAACCTTGATGGTTTTCCCCAGCGCATCCTGTTCGTTGCCGTAAAGCTGATCGGCGCCGTTGCGGCTGATGAGCGCCACGCGCGAGCCCGATTGGGACTCGGCCTGGGAATAGGTGCGCCCCGCAACGAGCTTGCCGGCCCCCACGGCGTCGAGCATGTCGCTATCGACACCTTGTGCCATGACGGTATAGCTTTTATCGCCGGTCTTGTACTCGGTATACGCGCTGTCGACAATGCCGATCTGCTCTATCTGCGGCACCAGTTTTTGAAGCTTCTCGATGTCCGACTCGGTGAGTTCTTGCGAAGAATAGATTTGCACCATGCGTGCCGCATTGAGGCCCAGGCTGTTGACCAAGCTGTTTTGGATGCCGCCGATGAGCGAAGTCATGGCGATAACCGAGGCGATGCCGATGACAATGCCCAGGATGGTGAGCAGGCTGCGCCCCTTGTTGGCTTCGAGCGAGTGAAGGGCTTCCTGGATGAGATCGCGGGCGCTCATGCCATCTCTCCTTTCGGCGGGTTGGCGGAGGCGGAAATCATGGGCAGGCTATCTACGGCGCTGCGCAGGGTCTGCGGTGCATGTGGAATATACGCGCCGTCGTGAATGCGACCGTCGCGGATGGTCACGGCACGGTCGGCCTCGGCGGCGATGCCGGGGTCGTGTGTGATAAGCACGATGGTTTTGCCGCGCTTCTGGAGCTTATGGAAGGTCTCCATCACAAGCGCTCCAGTGGCGGAGTCTAGGTTTCCCGTTGGCTCATCGGCCAGGATGATGGGCGGGTCATTGACGAGGGCGCGCGCGATGGCGACACGCTGCATCTGGCCACCCGAGAGCTCGGATATGCGGTGGTCCCAGTGGTCGACGGGCAGCGTGACGGCCTGCAGCGCGTGCACGGCGCGCATTTCGCGCTGGCTACGGGGCACATTGGTGTAGGCCAGCGGCAGCATGACGTTTTCGATAACCGACAGGCGCGGCAGCAGGTTGAAACTCTGAAAGACAAAGCCAATGCTCAGGGCGCGAACTTCGGTGAGCTCGTCATCGTCAAGCTCGGCCACGTTGAGCCCTTGCAGGTAGTAGTCGCCTGCCGTTGGCTTATCCAGGCAGCCCAGGATGTTCATGAGCGTTGACTTGCCCGAGCCCGAGGGGCCGGTAATGGCGACGAACTCGCCGGGATCTACCGCCAGGCTCACGTTGTGCAGAATGTGGGCGCACCCCGCCTCGCTCTCAAAGATG